>NZ_CP088911.1:5122144-5444288 GCF_021165735.1 Yinghuangia sp. ASG 101
GCCTGGGCACGCTCCAACTCGCCCGCCGCGCCCACCCGTTGGTGCGCGACGCGGCCGTGCCGTGCCTGCGCCGGCTCGCCGAGGAGACCGGGGCCACCGCGCACCTGACCATCGTCGACGGCCTGGACGCCCTCGCGGTCGCGGTCGCGGAGCCGACCTGGACCGACTACCACGTGGCCTACCGGGTCGGTTCGCGGCACCCGCTCGAACAGGGCGCCGCCGGGCTCGCCATCGTCACCGCGCGCCGGGCCCGCGCCGGGCTCGACCCGGACGTCCCGTACGTCCACGTCCCCGGCGACGGACACCGCTCGGCGCCCGGTATCGCCGCCGCCGTCCCGGCCCTGGCCGGTGTCGAGGCCAGCGTCGGCGTGCTGTCCTTCAGCGAACTGGACGGCGAGCGCTTCGGACCACGCGTCGCGGAGGCGGCGCTCGAACTCGCCGAAACCCTCGGCGGGGGCGCGGCGGTGCCGTCCCCGCGCGAACCCCTCGACGCGGAAGGCGCCGCGGGCGCGGTCCCGGCCGTGTGACGGGACGGGCGGCGGCCCGGTCGCCCGGTCGGCGGAGTCGGCGCGCTGATTTAATTCCTGCGTGGCCCGTTCCAAGCGCAACATCGCCGTCTCCCTGCTGCTGGTCGTGATCCTCGGCGTCTTCGCGTTCGCCGTGCCGCTGCCGTTCACGACGATCACGCCGGGGGAGACCACGGACGCGCTGGGGACGGACAGCGCCGGGGTCCCCGTCATCCGCATCGACGGGGCGACACCGCGGCCGACCGAGGGCAAGCTCCTCGTGGTCACCATCCGGGCCGTGAACCCGGACGAAAAGGTGTACCTGACCGACCTCTTCGAGGCCTGGTGGGACTCGGACGAGGCGGCCGTGCCCAAGTCGTCGGTGTATCCCGCGGGCAAGTCGACGCGGGAGATCACCGAGGAGAACACCCAGGCGATGGTCGAGTCCCAGGACAACGCCTCGATCGCCGCGCTGCGTCACCTCAACCTCGACCCGAACCAGGTCAAGGTGCAGCTCAACCTGGCCAACGTCGGCGGCCCCAGCGCCGGGCTGATGTTCTCTCTCGGCATCGTCGACCAACTCGGCGACACCAACCTCACCGGCGGCCGGATCGTCGCGGGCACGGGCACGATCGACATGGACGGCAAGGTCGGCCCGGTCGGCGGCGTCGAGATGAAGACGAAGGCCGCCAAGCGCGACGGCGCGACGGTGTTCCTGCTCCCCAAGGACGAGTGCGGCAAGGCGGAGAAGGCGGCCCCCGGCGGCCTGCGCCTCGTCCCCGTCGACACGCTCACCGGCGCCATCGACGCCCTGTCCGCGCTCCAGAGCGGCGGCAAGGTCCCCTCCTGCTGACCGGGCCCGCCCGGACGCCTCACTCGCCGGCGACCGCGGAGTCCACCAGCGGCAGCACCCGGTACGGCACCGGGTTCTCCAGCGCGATCGCCGTCGAGGCGCGCTCGATGCCCGCGAACCCGACCACGCGGTCGATCACCCGCTGCAGATCCGCGTTCGACCGCGCGACCAACCGGCACAACATGTCGCCGTGCCCGGTGATCGTGTGCAGCTCCAGCACCTCCGGGATCGCCGCCAGATGCGCGCGTACGTCCCCGCCGCGCCCCTGCCGGATCTCCAGCGTCGCGAACGCCGTCACCGCGTAGCCCAGCGCCGCGGGATCCAGGTGCGGCCCGAACCCTCGGACGACGCCGCGCGCGTGCAACCGGTCCAGGCGCGCCTGCACCGTGCCGCGCGCGACGCCGAGGCGCCGCGAGCACTCCAGGACGCCCAGCCTCGGCTCCGCGTCGAGCAACCTGATCAACGCCGCGTCCAGCCGGTCCACCGCCACGCTGCTCCCCATCTGGTCATGCTGTACAGATCAACCGCTTGGTCCGGCAGAAGACTGTACAGATTGCCCGGTCAAGATCGCACCTGTTGCGCAGTCTGTCCGGCCGGGCGAGTCTCGGAGATGAGCCGCGGGCCCCACCACGGCCCACCGCCGACGGCGGCCCACACGCGACCGAACCCGGGAGCCGACATGACCGAGATGCTGCACCGCGCCGAAGCCGGGAACACCGCACGCGAGCCCTTCCCCGTCCTCGGCATGGACGCGGTCGTCTTCGCCGTCGGCAACGCCCGGCAGGCCGCGCACTGGTACTCCACCGCGTTCGGCTTCCGCTGCGTCGCCTACTCCGGCCCGGAAACCGGCAACCGCGACAGCGCCTCGTACGTCCTGGAGTCCGGCGAGGCCCGCTTCGTCGTCACCGGCCCGCTGCGGCCCGACACTGACCTGGCCCGCCATGTGGCCGAGCACGGCGACGGCGTGATCGACCTCGCGATCACGGTCCCGGACGCCCGGGCCGCGTACGCCTTCGCCGCCGGGCACGGCGCGACCGGCGTCGAGGAGCCCGTCGAGCTGCGCGACGACCGGGGCACCGTCGTCCGCTCCGCGATCGCCACGTACGGCGTGACCCGCCACTCGTTCGTCGACCGGCACGACTACGCGGGCCCCTACCTGCCCGGATACGCCGCGCGCGAGCCCCTCGCCCCCGCGCCCGCGACACCGTGGGTCACCGGCATCGACCACTGCGTCGGCAACGTGGAACTCGGCCGGATGAACGACTGGGTCGAGTTCTACCGGCGCGTCATGGGCTTCACGAACATGCGCGAATTCGTCGGCGACGACATCGCCACCGAGTACTCGGCACTGATGTCGAAGGTCGTGGCGGACGGCACCCGCAAGGTCAAGTTCCCGATCAACGAGCCCGCGCCGGCCAGGAAGAAGTCGCAGATCGACGAGTACCTGGAGTTCTACCGCGGCCCCGGCGTGCAGCACATCGCGCTGGCCACCGACGACATCGTCGCCACCGTGCGCGCGATGCGCGACGCCGGAGTCGAGTTCCTCGCCACACCCGACACCTACTACGACGCGCTGGGCTCGTGGATCGGCGAGACCCGCGTGCCGGTGGACACGCTGCGCGAGCTGAGGATCCTCGCCGACCGCGACGAAGACGGCTACCTGCTCCAGATCTTCACCAAGCCGGTGCAGGACCGCCCCACGGTCTTCTTCGAGATCATCGAACGGCACGGCTCGCAGGGCTTCGGCCTCGGCAACTTCAAGGCCCTGTTCGAGGCCATCGAGCGCGAACAGGCCCGCCGAGGCAACCTCTGAGACGCCCGAATCGGGCCACGCCGCGGCTCCCGCACGGGCGTTCCGCGCCCCCCGACCCGTGCGGGGCGCCGCGGCGTACGGCAAGATTCACGTCCATGGCGTCGCCCCACGACTCGATACCCGCGGCGGGCTGGTATCCGGACCCGGAACTGCCCGACCATGTCTGCTACTGGGACGGAGCCGCCTGGGACCCCGAATCACGGCGCCCGGGCGCGGAGTTCGAGGACGCGCAAGGGCGCATCATCCAGGGCGAGGTGCTCGCCGCCGAATCCGTGCCGCTCGACCAGGTCGACGCCGCGGAGGCCGACGCGGAGGGGGCGGAGGGGGCACCGGAGGCCGCGACCCCGGGGACCCGCGCGCAGAGCCGTGCGCGAGGCCGCGGCCGGGGCAAGGGCGGTCGCGGCCGAGGTCCGGAGGTGTTCATCCCGTCGCCGCGCCAGGAGGCCTCCGGGGTGCGGCGTCTGCCCCCCGCGCCGCTGCCGCGCCGGTTCCTCGCCCGGCTCACCGACCTGATCGTCCCGCTCGCGGTCGGCGTCGGCGTCGCCTTCGCCACCGTCCCGTCCGCGCTCGACCACCTGCGCGACAAGATGGAGCGCGTCCGCTACGAGGGCCGCACCGAGACCGTGTGGCTCATCGACGGCACGACGACGCTGGCCGCCGTGTACGTCCTCGCCGCCGTCCTCGCCGCGATGTTCGTGTACGAGGTGATCCCCACTTGGCTGCGCGGCCGTTCGGTCGGCAAGACCCTGTTCGGACTGCGCGTCGTCGACGTCGGCAGCCACAAGACGCCGGAGCTGGGCCAGGCCGTGCGGCGCTGGCTCGTCCTCGGCCTGCCCGGGCTGCTGGTGGTCGGGCTGATCGGGGTCGTGCGCGGTGCGTTCGACCTGCCGTGGCGCCAGGGCTGGCACGACCTGGCCGCGAACACGTTCGTCGGCACCGAGCGCTGACACCCGCCGCCACACGGCTTGCCCTCGAACGGACGATTAGCCGAAAGGCCTAAATCGGTCGTCTTTACTGGCGCCCATGACCAGCAGCGAACCGCCGGACCACGACCCTTTCCGGAAGGAACCACCCGGTCAGGACCCGCCGGGAGAACCGTCGTACGGCCCGCCCCCCGGGGCCGGCGGGCCCTCGTACGGCGATCGGCCGTACGGGCAGCCTCCCTACGGGCCGATGCCGCCCCCGCCCGGAGGCCTCGAAAGCGGCCCCGGCCCCGGCTACGGCCCCACGCTCGCCGGCAGCGGCAAACGGTTCCTCGCGCGGATCGTCGACCTGCTGGTCTACCTCGCGTTCAGCTGCGCGATCGGCTTCGCGTTCATCGGATCCGATCCCGACGACGTCGGCTTCGGCAAGGAGGCCGCCGCGGGCGCGGTCGCCGCCGTCGTCTACTTCTTCTACGAAGGCCTCATGCTGAACAACAACGGCCAGACGCTCGGCAAGATGGCCACCCGCATCCGTGTCGTGCGCGTCGCGGACGGCGGACCGGTGCAGGGCCCCCCGGCCTGGACCCGCGCGGCCGTCTTCGCGCTGCCGCTCGCCGTGCCGTGCGTCGGATTCGTCTTCTGGGTCGTCAACGTGGTGTGGCACGTGTGGGACCGCCCGTGGCAGCAGTGCCTGCACGACAAGGCGGCGCACACCACCGTCATCGCCCTGTAGGGCTCATCGTCGGACTTCCGGTACCGGCCCGGAGCGGCCCCGGGCCGCGACGCCCGCGTGTCGCGGCCGGACGGTGCCGGACGGGAACCCGACGACCGCTCCCGTCCCGCCGCACTCACGCCACGACCGGCTCGCCGACCAACTCCACGCCCGCGCCGCGCATTTCGTCCAGCGCCCGCCGCGTCGTATCGGCCGCCACACCCGCCGTGAGCGACAGCAGCACGCGCGTCGCGAACCCCTCGCGCACCGCGTCCAGCGCCGTCGCCTTCACGCAGTGGTCCGTCGCGATCCCCACCACGTCGACGCCGGTCACCCCGTGGTCGCGCAGCCACGCGGCCAGCGTCGTGCCGTCGGGCGCCGTGCCCTCGAAACCGCTGTACGCCGCCGCGTGGGCGCCCTTGCGGAACACCTCGTCGATCTCCCCCGCGGCCTCGGCGGGGGCGAAGCCCGGGTGGAAGTCCGCACCCGGGGTGCCCGCGACGCAGTGCTCGGGCCACGACGCGACGTAGTCCGGCTCGGGCGAGAAGTGCCCGCCCGGGTCGACGTGGTGGTCGCGTGTCGCCACGACGTGCGCGTACGCGGGCGTGTCGGCGGACACGTGCACCGGGTCCGGCGGCTCGTCGGCGGGATTGGCCGCGACCAGGCCGCGCACCGCCGCGGCGACGTCCGCGCCGCCGGCGACCGCGAGGCTCCCGCCCTCACAGAAATCGTTCTGGACATCCACGACGATCAATGCCCGTGTCATGGTGCCTCCCTTCCCGGGAACTCCCGGTCGGTTGTGGGGTCATTCGTAGACGGTCGGCAACACCGGCTCACCGCGGGACAACTGAGTCGCGGACAACGGCAGCTCGGCGCGCGCCCGCTCGTGCCGCCGCCGGGCGTCGGCCAGCGGCTCGCGGCCGACCGCCTCGCCGCCGAGGATCAGCGGGACCAGCAGCTCGCGCCGATCCGGCCCACCGGCTCCGGGCGCCGTGCGCACCACCTCCGCCTCCGCGACCCCCTCGGCGTCGTACACCCGCAGCGCGGTCTTGCGGCCACCGTGGCTGGGCTTGCCGGGGGATCTTTTCGCGACGGAGACCAGCGGCGCGTCCGGCGCGTCGGACTCCGCCCGGGCGACCAGCTTGTAGACCAGCGACGCGGTCGGGTGGCCGCTGCCGGTGACCAGTTGCGTCCCGACGCCGTACGTGTCCACCGGGGCCGCACGCAGCGCCGCGATCGCGTACTCGTCGAGGTCGCTGGTCACCACGATGCGCGTCTTGTCCGCGCCCAGCTCGTCCAGCTGCCGCCGCACCCGGTGGGCCAGCAGCAGCAGATCGCCGGAGTCCAGCCGTACCGCGCCCAGTTCGCGCCCGGCCAGCTCGACCGCCGTCCGGACCGCCTCGGCGACGTCGTACGTGTCCACCAGCAGCGTCGTGCCCCGGCCGAGCGCGGTGATCTGCGCCTCGAAGGCGTCGCGCTCGCCGTCGTGCAGCAGCGTGAACGCGTGCGCGCTCGTCCCCGCCGTCGGGATGCCGTACGCCTGGCCCGCCCGCAGGTTGGAGGTTCCGGCGAAGCCGGCGACATACGCCGCGCGGGCGGCGGCCACCGCGGCCTGCTCGTGCGTGCGCCGCGACCCCATCTCCAGGCAGGGCCGCCCGGCCGCGGCCGACGTCATCCGGGACGCCGCCGCGGCGACGGCGCAGTCGTGGTTGAGGATCGACAGGATCAGCGTCTCCAGCAGCACCGCCTCGGCGAACGTGCCCTCGACGACGACGATCGGGGACCCCGGGAACCAGCACTCGCCCTCCGGGTAGCCGTGCACGTTCCCCCGGAAGCGGTAATCGGCCAGCCAGTCCAGCGTGCGCGGCCCGACCACATCGGCCTCGGCGAGGAAGCGCAGCGTCGCGTTGTCGAAGCGGAAGGCCTCGATCGCGTCCAGGAGCCGGCCGACACCGGCGATCACGCCGTACCGGCGGCCTTCCGGCAGACGGCGGGCGAACACCTCGAAGACCGACCGCCGGTGCGCGGCGCCGCTGCGCAGCGCCGCCTCGAGCATCGTCAGTTCGTAGTGGTCGGTCAGCAGGGCCGTGCTCTCGGCCGGCAGGGCGGTGCCCGCGGCGGCGGCCGGTGTCCCTATTGCGTTCATACGAGCGAGGATAGCACCACTACTCGTCAGAGTGACGATTAATCGCGGGTGATTTGCCTCTCCCGGCCGCGAGGCAGGTTCGCGGCGGGGCCCGGCCTGATGGGAGCATGGCACGCATGAGTGTCGCGCCCATCGAGGTCGAGAAGCCGGAGTCGGACGAGGAAGCCCTGCCCGACACCCCGTGGGTCTGCGTCGTGTGGAACGACCCGATCAACCTCATGTCGTACGTGACCTACGTCTTCCAGAGCTATTTCGGCTACCCGAAGAAGAAGGCCGAAAGGCTCATGCTCGACGTACACAACAAAGGCCGCGCGGCCGTCTCGTCCGGCAGCCGCGAGGAGATGGAGCGCGACGTCAACGCGATGCACGGGTTCGGGCTGTGGGCGACGCTGCAGCGCGACAAATGAGCCGGGTGGGCACGGTGAACGACGCGTGAGCGGGGAACACGTGAGCAGGGAACAGGCACCGCACGCACGGACCCACGGGAGAGCAGTGAACGGCCACTTCGTCCGAGGCAGCGAGGGGCGTCCCGAGATCGTCCTGGAGGCGGTGCACGCGGAGATCCTGGGGGAGCTGTGCCGGGGGATGATCGACCTCGTCCAGCCCAAGCCCGCCGACGACGCGGACCGCGGCGACCCGCTCGCCCGTGAACTGGGGCTCGACGGGCTCGACTGGTCCGGTCTCGACGACGGCGACGCCCCGCCGGAGCGCATGGCCGCACCCGAGGACCCCGTGCTGGCCCGCCTGTTGCCCGACGCGTACCACGACGACAACGACGCCGCCTCGGAGTTCCGGCGCTACACCGAGAACGACCTGCGGCTGCGCAAGTGCGACCACGCGCGCACGGTGCGCGCCGACATCGCCGCGTCCGCGTCGGAAGGCGGCCATATCGTCCTCGCGGACCCGCACGTCCAGGCGTGGCTCGGCGCCCTGAACGACCTGCGGCTCGCCCTGGGCACCGACCTCGGGGTCGGGGAGGACGTGGACGACTTCGCCGACAGCCTCGAACCCGACGACCCGCGCTTCACGACGCTGGTCATCTACCGCTGGCTGGGCGAGCTGCTGGAGTCGCTGGTCGAATCGCTCACCCCGTAGCCGCCCGCACCCCGGAGGGTCCGCGCGACCTGGCCGCACACGTCGGCGCGCCCGTGCGTACCCTCGACGCATGCTCATCATCACCACCGAACTGCGCGACCGCATCGTGGCGCACGCCCGCGCGGACCACCCGGACGAGGCCTGCGGTGTCGTGGCGGGTCCGGAGGGCAGCGACCGCCCCGAGCGGTTCATCCCGATGCTCAACGCGGCCCGCTCGCCGACGTTCTACGAGTTCGATTCGAGCGACCTGATCCGGCTCTACAACGAGATGTGGGACCGCGACGAGGAGCCGGTGGTCATCTACCACTCGCACACCGCGACCGAGGCCTACCCGTCACGGACGGACGTGTCGCTCGCCAAGGAGCCCGGCGCGCACTACGTCCTGGTGTCGACGCGCGAGACCGGCAACGACGACGGGCCGTACGAGTTCCGCTCCTACCGCATCGTGGACGAGACGATCACCGAGGAAGAAGTGCGGTTCGTCGACGCCTACTGAATCGCGTCCGCTTTGCCATGAACCGCCATACTTCGTCCTGTGGCATATCTCAGCATACGAAATGCCGCGTTCCAGCATGTGATCCTCAGTCGGAACGGCCGAGGTGGAATGGCTAGCATGACGATATGCGTTACGCAGGCATGGACATGACCGGCACGGGCCAGGGCGCCGCCCCGGGCACGCTGCTGGTCGCGCGCCTGCACGTCGATCTCTGTCGGCTGTCCAGCGCGCTGTGTCGCGCCCTGCCTCAGGGCTGACCCGGGCGCCGCCGACCCGCCACCGCGGGCCGGCGCCCACCGCTCGGCCCGTCGCGCCCCCGGCCCACTGCCGGCGCGACCCCCTGACCTGCTGTCACGTACCACGCATCCTGGAGCGCCCCATGGCCATCGAGGTCCGCATCCCGACCATCCTGCGCGAATACACCGGCGGCGCGAAGGCCGTCGAGGGAACCGGCAAGTCGATCAACGAGCTGATCGACGACCTGGAGAGCCGGCACGCGGGGATCCGCAACCGGCTCGTCGACGAGTCGGGCGACCTGCGGCGCTTCGTCAACGTCTACCTCAACGACGAGGACATCCGCTTCATCGACGGCATCTCCTCGACCCTCGACGACGGCGACACCGTGACGATCCTCCCGGCCGTGGCCGGCGGCGCCTGATGCGGTACGCCTCGCTCGTCGACGCGGTCGGCCGCACCCCGCTGGTCGGCCTGCCGCGCCTCTCCCCGGCCGAGAACGTCCGGCTGTGGGCCAAGCTGGAGGACCGCAATCCCACCGGCTCGGTCAAGGACCGCCCCGCGCTGCACATGATCGAGGCCGCCGAACGCGACGGCGTCCTCACCCCCGGCCGCACCATCCTCGAACCCACCAGCGGCAACACCGGCATCTCCCTCGCGATGGCCGCCCGCCTCAAGGGCTACCGGATCGTGTGCGTCATGCCGGAGAACACCTCCGAGGAACGCCGCGAACTGCTGCGCATGTGGGGCGCCGAGATCATCTCCTCCCCGGCCGCCGGCGGCTCCAACACGGCCGTGCGCGTCGCCAAGGAACTCGCCGCCGAGCACCCCGACTGGGTCATGCTCTACCAGTACGGCAACCCCGCCAACCCGGACGCGCACTACGCCGGAACCGGCCCCGAACTCCTCGAAGACCTGCCCACCATCACGCACTTCGTCGCCGGCCTCGGCACCACCGGCACCCTCATGGGCGTCGGCCGCTACCTGCGCGAGAAGGTCCCCGGTGTGCAGATCGTCGCCGCCGAACCCCGCTACGACGACGTCGTCTACGGCCTGCGCAACCTGGACGAAGGCTTCATCCCCGAGCTGTACGACGCCGACGTGCTCACCACGCGCTACTCCGTCGGCTCCCACGACGCCGTCCGCCGCACCCGCGAACTCCTCGAACACGAAGGCATCTTCGCCGGCATCTCCACCGGCGCCGCGCTGCACGCCGCCCTCGGCGTCGCCCGCAAGGCCGTCAAGGCCGGCGACTCCGCCGACATCGCGTTCATCATCGCCGACGGCGGCTGGAAGTACCTCTCCACCGGCATCTACACCGCCGCGACCACCGAGGAAGCGATCGAGAAACTGCAGGGCCAGCTCTGGGCCTGAGCCCACCCGGTTGCGGTGGCGCACCCCCATCCCGTCACCGCATAAGCGCACACACCGCGGTGCCACAGTCCGCGGCCGGTCGCGTGATCGGCCGCGGCCCCCTGGCTCCAGGTCGTCGTGTGGCCACACCGACGGGCCTTTGATGTGCGCGGCCACCGACGCCCCTGAATTCGTGCGGCCACCGACCCCCCTAATTCGTGCGGCCACCCACTCCGCTCTGCCCGGGGGTGATTCCCGACACAGCGGGGGTGAGCCCGCCGGGGATCCGGCGGGCCGGAACGTACTCTCCTCTATGTGGCAGATCTCGGCGACGCACCCATCGGCATCTTCGACAGCTCATTCGGGGGCCTGACCGTCGCACGCGCGGTGCTCGACCAACTGCCCCACGAGCCGGTCCTCTACCTCGGCGACACCGCCCGGCAGCCGTACGGCCCGCGCCCCATCGCCGAAGTGCGCGCGTACGCCCTCGAATGCCTCGACCGGCTCGTCGACCAGGGCGTCAAAGCACTCGTCATCGCGTGCAACAGCGCCAGCGCGGCCATGCTCCGCGACGCGCGCGAGCGCTACCACGTCCCGGTCATCGAGGTGATCCACCCGGCCACCCGCCGGGCCGCGGCGGCCACCCGCAACAACCGCGTCGGCGTCATCAGCACCGCGGCCACCAAGCAGTCGATGGCCTACGAAGACGCCTTCGCCGCCGCCCCGCACATCACCGTCACCGCGTCGGCGTGCCCGCGCTTCGTCGAATTCGTCGAGGCCGGCGTCACCGGCGGCGACGAACTCCTCAAGGCCGCCCACGAATACCTCGACCCGCTCATCGAGGCGGACGTCGACACGCTCATCCTCGGCTGCACGCACTATCCGCTGCTCACCGGTGTCATCAGCTACGTCATGGGCGAGAAGGTCACGCTCATCACCAGCAGCGAGGAAACCGCCAAGGACGTCTACAAGGTCCTCGCCGCCCACGCGCTCATGCGCGACACCACCCTGGCCGAGCCGCGGCACCGCTTCCTGACCACCGGCGACCCCGCCCAGTTCCGCGAGATCGGACGACGCTTCCTGGGTCCGGAGCTCACCGACGTCGACGCCCTGGGGGCACCCGTATGAAGCTCACCGTCATCGGCTGCGCCGGCAGCTATCCCGCGCCGCACGCACCCTGTTCCTGCTACCTCGTCGAAGCCGGCGGCGTACGCGTGCTCCTCGACCTCGGCAACGGCGCGCTCGGCACCCTCCAGGACCACGCCGACCTCGGCGCCATCGACGCGGTCGTCCTGTCCCACCTGCACGCCGACCACTGCCTCGACCTGTGCGGCTACTACGTCTACCGCAACTACCACCCCGAAGGCCGCCTGCCCCGCCTGCCGGTGTGGGGGCCCCACGGGACCGAACACCGCCTCGGCCGCGCGTACGACATATCCGGTGACTCGGGAATGACGGAGACCTTCACCTTCCACACCGTCACCCCCGGCGTCTTCGAGATCGGCCCCCTGCGCTTCACCGCCGGGCACGTGAACCACCCCGTCGAGTCCTTCGCGTACCGCATCGAGGCGGACGGAACCTCGCTCGTGTACTCCGGGGACACCGCCGCCAGCGACACCCTCGTCGAACTCGCCCGCGACACCGACCTGTTGCTGTGCGAAGCGTCCTTCCTCGACGGCCGCGACACCTACCCCGACGTCCACCTCAACGGACGGGAAGCCGGCGAACACGCCGAACGAGCCGGCACCAAGCGGCTCGTGCTCACCCACATCCCGCCCTGGACCGACGCCGAACGCAACCTCGCCGACGCCCGCAAGGCCTTCACCGGAGCCACCGAACTCGCCCGCCCCGGCGCGACCTACCAGCTCTGACGGGCACCGCCCGGCGCGCGCGCCGACCATCCGCGTACGCCCTTTAGGGTGGACGCCATGTCACGCGCAGACGGCCGCACGCCCGAACAGCTCCGCCCGATCACCTTCCACCGCGGATGGCTCGACCACGCCGAGGGCTCCGTCCTCGTCGAATTCGGGCGCACCCGCGTCCTGGTCGCCGCGTCCGTCACCGAAGGCGTCCCGCGCTGGCGCAAGGGCAGCGGCCTCGGCTGGGTCACCGCCGAATACTCGATGCTGCCCCGCGCCACCCACACGCGCGGCGACCGGGAGTCGGTCAAGGGCCGCATCGGCGGGCGCACCCACGAGATCTCCCGCCTCATCGGCCGTTCGCTGCGCGCCGTCATCGACTACAAGGCCCTCGGCGAGAACACCATCCAACTCGACTGCGACGTCCTCCAGGCCGACGGCGGCACCCGGACCGCCGCCATCACCGGCGCCTACGTCGCCCTCGCCGACGCCGTCACCTGGGCCCGCGAGCGCAGGCTCGTCAAAACCAAATCCGAACCGCTCATCGGATCCGTCGCCGCCGTCAGCGTCGGCATCATCGACGGCACCCCCATGCTCGACCTCCCCTACGAGGAAGACGTCCGCGCCGAAACGGACATGAACATCGTCTGCACCGGCGACGGCCGCTTCGTCGAGGTCCAGGGGACCGCCGAAAGCGAGCCCTTCGACCGCGCCCTCCTCGACCGGCTGCTCGACCTCGGCGCCGCCGGCTGCGCGGAACTCACGCTGCTCCAGCAGATCGCCCTGGAGGAACCCCCCGGGCGCGCCTGACCGGACCCGGCCGCGGGGCCGCGCATAACGCCCCGATTGCCAGTGTCACGAGGCTGCAACCGGCGGGCGTGAAACGGACACCGATCCCGCCGCAACACGCCGCACTCCGCTACGGTCTGAGCACCGGTCAGACGGGTCGGCCGCCACGCAGCGCACGCTCGCCGACCGTCATCCCCGGCCGGTCATGTCGTCCCGCATACCGAGGAGCATCATGTTCCGTGCCCACCGCGCCGTGCGTACGAGCGTCGCCGCCGTCGCCATCGCCGCCGCCCTGTTCACGGCCACTTCGTGCTCCGAGGCGCAGAAGGCCATCGACTGCATCGAACTCGGCACGCAACTGGCCAACGACATCTCCAACCTGCAGGGCGTCATCAACGACCCGCAGGCCGCGTCGCGGTCGCTCGACAACCTGTCGAACACCCTCAACAAAGCCACCGACGACATCGACTCCCAGGATGTCAAGGACGCCGTCGGCGAGATGATCACCAAGGTCGACTCGATGCAACAGCAGATCCGCGACGGCGAGGTCCCCGCCGCCGACAGCATCAGCCTGCTGCGCTCCAGCGCCGAGACCATCGCCAAGGCCTGCACCAGCTGACCCCGCGCCCCTCGGCGCGGGCGGCTCACACCACGCGCGGCGGGTGCCGCGGACCGGGCCCGGACAGCGGGCCGGTCCGCCGCACCCGCCCCGGCGCACGGCCGCGTGCGTAGGCTTGCCCCCCATGAGCCGTCTCGTCCTCGCGACCCGCAACGCCCACAAGGTCACCGAACTGCGCCGCATCCTGCACGACGCCGGGACCGACGTCGAACTCCTCGGCACCGACGCCTTCCCCGACGTGCCGGACGTTCCCGAGACCGGGCTCACCTTCGCCGCGAACGCCCTCCTCAAGGCCCACGCCGTCGCCCGCGCCACCGGCCTGCCCGCCGTCGCCGACGACTCCGGCCTGTGCGTCGACGCGCTGAACGGCATGCCCGGCATCTTCTCCGCCCGCTGGGCCGGACGGCACGGCGACGACACCGCCAACCTCGAACTCCTGCTCGCGCAGCTGGCCGACATCGGGCCCGAACACCGCGCCGCCCACTTCACCTGCGCCGCGGCCCTCGCCCTCCCCGACGGCACCGAACACGTGGTCGAAGGACGCCTCACCGGCACGCTCACCGACGCCCCGCGCGGCACCGGAGGCTTCGGATACGACCCCATCCTGCGCGTCGACGGCGACAGCCGAACGACGGCCGAGCTGACGGCCGACGAGAAGAACGCCATCAGCCACCGGGGCAAGGCCTTCCGGGCCCTTGCGCCGATCATCGCCGAACTCGTCACCCGCGACCGCGGCTGACCGGTTCGGTGTGGTTTCGGCCACACCGCGGCCGATTCCCGGCCGTTCCACGACCGGCCCCGTCATGGATCGGTAAGCCCGCGCCACGGACATTCCGTACCTCGCGGCGCCATGATGTGCTGACCACCGCATTGTGAGGAGGAGACGCGTGCCACTCTCTCCGGCCACCAAGCGGGTCCTGCGCACGGAAGGACCCGCCGCCCTCAACGGCGTCCTCGCCGCCGGCCTCGCCGTCGCCGCGACCGAGTTCACCGCCGCGTTCGTCCGCCGCGAGGCCGCGCCCCTCGTCACCGTCGGACAGTCGGTCATCGACCGCACCCCGCGGGACGTCAAGGAGTGGGCGGTCCGCCAGTTCGGCACCGACGACAAACTCGTCCTCCGCATCGCCGTCGGCGTCGTCCTGCTGATCTTCGCCGCCCTCATCGGCATGCTCGCCCGTCGATGGCTCTGGACCGGCGTCGCCGGCGTCGCCGTCCTCGGCGTCGTGACGGTCGGCGCGGCCGTCTCGCGCCCCGCCGACCGCGACACCGACGTCATCCCCGCGATCGTGGGCGCGGTCGTCGGCGCCGTCGCGATCGTGCTGCTCACCCGGCCCGATCTCGTACGCCTCCCGCGCCGGGCACGGACCCCGGCCGCCGAGCCGCCCGAGGAACCGGCCGCCGACGGGCCTCCGACCGAGGCGTCCGGCCCGGGCGAGGACACCGGCTTGGCCGACCCGCCGCCCGCCGTCCCCGCGGGCAGCACCGCCGTGCCGGCCGCTTCTCCCCTCACGCCGTCGCGCCGCACCCTCCTCCTCGGCTCGGTCGGCGCGGGTGCCGTCCTCGCCGGGCTCGGCCGCTGGCTGCAGAACATCCGCTTCGACGTCGGCAAGTCCCGCGCCAACGTCGTCCTTCCCGCGCCCGTCGCACCCGCGCCCGCGCCCGCCGCCGGGACCGACCTCGGGCTGCCGGGCCTGAGCCCGTACGTCACCCCGAACAAGTCCTTCTACCGGATCGACACCGCGCTGGTTGTTCCCGAAATCCGCGCCGAGGACTGGAAGCTGCGCATCCACGGCAAGGTCGACCGGGAGATCGAGATCGACTTCGCCACGCTCAGCGCCCGCCCCACGATCGAGCGCGACATCACGCTGGCCTGCGTCTCCAACGACGTCGGCGGCGAATACGTCGGCAACGCCCGCTGGCTCGGCGTCCCCCTGGCCGACCTGCTCCGCGAGGCCGGCGTCCACCCGGACGCCGACCAGCTCGTCAGCCGCTCCTTCGACGGCATGACGATCGGTACGCCCACCGCCACCGTCATGGACGGCCGCGACGCGATCCTCGCCATCGGCATGAACGGCGAACCCCTGCCGATACGCCACGGCTTCCCGGTCCGCATGGTCGTCCCCGGCCTGTACGGCTACGTCTCCGCCTGCAAGTGGATCACCGAGATCGAGGCGACGACCTTCGCCGACTACGACGCCTACTGGGTCCAGCGCGGCTGGGCCGAACACGGCCCGATCAAGACCCAGTCGCGCATCGACACCCCCAAGAACATGTCCAAGGTCGCGCGCGGGCGCGTCCCCGTCGCCGGCGTCGCCTGGGCCCAGCACACCGGCATCGCCAACGTCGAGATCCAGATCGACGACGAGCCATGGCAACAAGCTCAACTCGCCGCCGAGAACACCGTCGACACCTGGCGTCAGTTCGTCTGGTACTGGAACGCCAAACCGGGCCCCCACCGCATCCGCGTTCGCGCGACAGACAGAACGGGGGCGGTCCAGACGGACGAGGAGCAGGGTGTGGCACCGGATGGGGCGACGGGGTGGCACACGATCTCGATGACGATTACGTGAGCGGGGCGGAAAGTCATTGAGGGTGTTCTCCCGATCGGGAGAACACCCTCAATTTGTGGGGCCGGTGGGACTCGAACCCACGCCTCGCCGGACCTAAACCGGCGCCCTCTTCCAGCTGGGGCACGGCCCCGCGCTCGCCAATTATACCTCATGTTGGTCCTGATGTCAACTGCCGTCTCGCTGATTCTCCACGGGCGACGTTGCTGCCTTGCGGGCGTGCCCCCGGTAAGTATCCGTCTGGCTGTGACAGTTGGGGCAAAGATAGCGCAGGTTCTCTGCGCGGTGGTCCCGCCAGTCGCCGTTGATATGGTCCACCGCAAGCGTGATGGGCTGGCCGTTCCAGGTCCCGCGAATGCCGCACGTGGTGCATTTGTACTCGCGGCCGATTTCGGCCAGTGCTCGACGCAGCCGCTGGCCCGTTGCCGAAGTCTCGGCAGCGCTTCCGCACGTATGCGTCAACCTTGGTGTACCGATTCGCACCGAGGTGTGTCAGCATCTCGTCCATGCTCGTGCTCTGTGCTGCGGCGCGGGCCAGACGTTCTGGGGTGTATTTGCTGAGCTGGTGACAGCTGAAGTGGCTTGTATCGATACCCAGTTGCTTGAGCTTGCGGCTGATGTGGGTGTGCCGTCCGCCGACGACCGGGAGGCCGAGGCTTCGCAGCACCTCGTTCACGCTGCGGGATTCCGCCGCGCCCCGTGCCGGCAGTTCCGGTGAGTACTTGTGGTTCTTCGTCACGTTCGACCTCCCCCGAGGAGCGGTGTTCGGTCCTCGGGGGAGTCAACGACGAACATGCGTGCGAGTAACGAGTAAGGCCAGCCGGTTTTATGACCCTGTGTCAGGCGGCGATTTTGAGGTCTTTGAGGAGTTTGGCGACGTGGCCGGTGGCGCGGACGTTGTACAGGGCGTTTTGGATCCTGCCGTCTTCGTCGACGACGAAGGTGGAGCGGATCACGCCGGTGACCTTCTTGCCGTACATGGTCTTCTCGCCGAACGCCCCGTACGCGGTGAGGGTCGCCTTGTCGGGGTCGGAGAGGAGGGTGACCGACAGGGATTCCTTCTGGCGGAATTTGTCGAGCTTTTCCGGCTTGTCGGGGGAGATGCCGACGACGTCGTAGCCGGCGTCGGCGAGGAGGGTGAGGTTGTCGGTGAAGTCGCAGGCCTGCTTGGTGCAGCCGGGGGTGAGGGCGGCCGGGTAGAAGTACACGATCACCTTGCGCCCCTGGTAGGAGGCGAGGGTGACCTCGTCGCCATCGGCGTTCTTGAGGGCGAAGGCGGGGGCGGCGTCGCCGGGTTGGAGTCGTTCGCTCACCGGGGCCTCACATTTCGTGGTGTCGCGGGGGATGGGGGTGTGACCCGCACACGCTAGGTCGGGCTCCCGGCGACGGCAAACGCGTGCCGGGGTGCGCCGGGCGCGCGCCGGTGAAACATCCTGCGCGGTGTGCGCTTCGTCGCTACTTGCATCTCTTTTGCAGGTGCAAGTGGTGGCCATAAAATCGGACGGCTTTGCACGCTGTCGTCCGAAGCCGCCCGTGCCGTCCGGTGTTGCCCGAAGGAGGTTCCCATGCACGTGCCCGATGGGTTCATCAACGCGCCCGTGTCGGTTGCGGCGGGGGTGGTCGCGGCGGCCGGCGTCGGGGTCAGTCTGCGCGGCGCGCGGCGTGAACTCGACGAGCGGACCGCGCCGCTCGCGGGTCTCGTCGCGGCGTTCATCTTCGCGGTGCAGATGCTGAACTTCCCGGTGGCGTCCGGGACGAGCGGGCACCTGCTGGGCGGGACGCTCGCGGCGATCCTGGTCGGGCCGTACACCGGCGTCCTGTGCATGTCGGTCGTGTTGCTGATGCAGGCGGTGTTCTTCGCCGACGGCGGCCTCAGCGCGTTGGGCGTGAACATCACGATCATGGGGATCGTCACCGCGGTCGTCGGCTACGGCCTGTTCAGCCTGCTCGTCCGGGTGCTGCCGCGCACGCGGCGGTCGCTGGTCGGCGCGGCGTTCGTGGGTGCGCTGGTGTCGGTGCCGGTCTGCGCGGTGGTGTTCACCGGGGTGTACGCGATCGGCGGTACGACGGACGTGCCGCTGTCGAAGGTCGCCGGCGCGATGATCGGCGTCCACGTGCTGATCGGCATCGGCGAGGCGGTGATCACCGCGGCGACGGTGTCGAGCGTCCTGGCGGTGCGCCCGGACCTCGTGCACGGTGCGCGCGGCTTCGCCGAACCGCTCGAACTGCGCACGGGCGGCGCGGACTCCACTCCCGCCGCGCGGGTCTGATTCCGGAGCCAGGGAGGGAACGGGAAGATGGCGAAGGTACGCACGCGCACCCTGCTGATCGCGGGCGCGGTCGTCGCGCTGGTCCTCGCGGGCGTCATCAGCTTCTACGCGAGCCAGAACCCCGACGGTCTGGAGAAGGTCGCCGCGGACAAGGGCATGGACGAGAAGGTCGAGGACCACAGCCTCGCCGACAGCCCGCTCGCGGACTACGGCGTCGAGGGCGTGCACAACGAACGCCTCTCCGGCGGCCTCGCGGGCGTGCTGGGGGTGGGCGCGACGCTGGTCGTGGCCGGCGGCGGATTCTGGGTGCTCAAGCGCCGCAGTTCCGCGCTCGGTGACGCGGAGGCGTCGGACGTCCCGGCCGAGGCGACGGCCTCGGAAGGTTCGTGACGGACCGTCAGGTCCGGCCCGCGGCCGGGTTCGGTTCCCGGGCCGGGGCGGGGAGGCGCTGATGGGCGCGGGCCACGCACACGATCTCTACCGGCCCGGCGATTCGCCGCTGCACCGCCTGCCGCCGCACTGCAAGGTCGTCGCCGTCGTGGTGTTCGTCTTCGCGGTGGTGGCGACGCCGCGCGAGGCGTACTGGGCGTTCGGCGCGTACGCGCTGCTGCTGGCGGTCGCCGCGGCGGTCGGCAGGGTTCCGGCCGGGTACGTCGCGCGGCGGGTCGTGGTGGAGATCCCGTTCGTGGTGTTCGCGCTCGCGCTGCCGTTCCTCGCGACCGGGCCGAAGACGGAATTCCTCGGGCTGACCGTCAGCCACAGCGGTCTGCTGGGCGCGTGGAACATCCTCGCGAAGGGCACGCTGGGCGTGGTCGCGTCGATCCTGCTCGCGGCGACGACGACGGTGCGCGACCTGCTGCTCGGCCTGGAGCGCCTGCGGATGCCGCAACTCCTCGTGCAGATCATGCAGTTCATGGTGCGCTACACCACGGTGATCGCCGGCGAGATGGGCCGCATGCGGGTGGCACGCGAGTCGCGCGGCTTCCAGGCGAAGGACGTACGGCAGCTGCCGGTCGTCGCGAAGTCGGCGGGGGCGCTCTTCATCCGCTCCTACGAGCGCGGCGAGCGCGTGCACCTCGCGATGTTGTCACGCGGCTACACCGGGACGATGCCGGTGATCGTCGACGTGCGCGCGAACCGGGCGCAGTGGGGTGCGGCGGCGGTGCTGCCGGCGGTGGCCGCGGTGGTCTGCGCGGCGGCGTGGGCGGGTGCGGGGTGACCGGCCGGGGGACGGCCGACGGGGGAGGCACGCGATGATGGGGCGCATGGGCGATCCGAACACCGCGGCCGATCCGAACACCGGTGCCGATCCGGCCGCCGCCGGGGGCGAGGCCGCCGCGGGGGTCGTACCGCCGTCGTTGGAGGTGTCCGGGCTGGCGTTCGCGTACCCCGACGGCCAGCAGGCGCTCTTCGGTGTCGACCTGCGCATCGGGCGGGGTGAGCGGGTGGCGCTGCTCGGGCCGAACGGAGCCGGCAAGACGACGCTGGTCCTGCACCTGAACGGGATTTTGTCGGCCGACACCGGCACCGGGCAGGGCACGGTGCGGGTCGCGGGCCTGGAGGTCGCGAAGCCGAACCTGGGCGAGATCCGGCGCCGGGTGGGGATCGTGTTCCAGGACCCGGACGACCAGCTGTTCATGCCGACGGTGCGCGAGGACGTCGCGTTCGGCCCGGCGAACCTGGGGATGCGCGGCGCGGCGTTGGACGAGCGGGTCGCCGAGGCGCTGGCGTCGGTGGGCATGGCGGAGTTCGCGGACCGGCCGCCGCACCATCTGAGCTTCGGCCAGCGTCGGCGCGTCGCGGTGGCGACGGTGCTGGCGATGCGCCCCGAGATCCTGGTGTTGGACGAGCCGTCGTCGAACCTGGATCCGGCGAGCCGCCGCGAACTGGCCGAGATCGTGGGGCGCCTGGACGTGACGGTGCTGATGGTCACGCACGACCTGCCGTTCGCGTTGGAGCTGTGCGAACGGTCGCTGGTGCTGTCCGGCGGGGTGATCGCGGCCGACGGCCCGACGCGGCGGCTGCTCGCCGACGCGGCGCTGATGGAGGCCCACCGCCTGGAGCTGCCGTACGGCTTCGCGCGGCTGGATTGCGAGCGCTGCGCCCCGGCGGCGGGGGGTGTGCCGCGGCCCGTCGGCGACGCCGCGGCACCGTGCGAACACGGCTGACGGGCATGCGCTGCCGCTCTTCGGTGCGGATACCTGCTTGACTTGGGGGCACACGCGGAACAAGCGGAGTCGGTGGCCGCCGAAGGCACAGCAGCGTGCTGTGCGGGTGGTGGCAGCGGAAGCGAGAGGACGGGCTGTGAGCGAGAACGGGCACGGCGGGTCGGAGCGTTCTGCGGCGGAGTTGGAGCGGGCCGGTCGGGCGGCGCTCGGACGGCCGGTGACGGTCCAGGCGAAGCACTCGCGGGTGGAGCCGGTGAGCAGCGGTTCGACGCGGGATGAAGGGAAGGCCGTGTCGCGCACCCCGGAGGAGATCGAGGCGGAGATCGAGCGCGCCCGCGCGAATCTGGCGGTGACGCTGGACGAGCTGGTCGATCGTGTGAAGCCCGCGAATGTGGCGCGGCGGACCTCGGAGAAGGTCCGTGCGCAGTTCGTCGACAGTGAGACGGGCGCGCCGCGGGTGGACCGGATCGCACCGGTCGCGGGTGGCGTGGTCGGCGTCGTGGTGCTGGTGGTGCTGCTGAAGCGGCGGGGCCGGAAGAAGAAGTAGCCGGGCCGCGTCGGCTGTCGTGTTGTCAGGGTATGTCCGCCCCTGGCGTCCCTCGGGGCGCCGGGGCGGCCTGCTGTTGTCGCCCTGGTGTCACGGACGGGCCTCCGGGCGGGTACTTTTCATGCGTGAGTTCCGACGCGTCCAAGAATTCCGACCGCCGTGGCGAGCCGTCTTCCGGCGGCCACCGGGTGAGCCCAGCCGATTTCGGCGAGAAGCTGCCGATCCGCATGCTGCACGATCGCGTGCTGGTGCGCCAGGACACCGGTGAGGGCGACCGCCGGTCGAGCGGGGGGATCTTGATCCCGGCGACCGCGCAGGTCGGCAAGAGGCTGGCGTGGGCGGAGGTGATCGCGGTGGGGCAGAACGTCCGTTCCGTCGAGCTCGGCGACCGGGTGTTGTTCGACCCCGAGGACCGGGCCGAGGTCGAGGTCCGGGGCGTCGCGTACGTGCTGCTGCGCGAGCGCGACCTGCACGCCGTGGCCGCGGAACGGGTCGAGGAGTCGGGTGAGACGACCGGCCTGTATCTGTGACGCCCGCGTGATGTCCGAGGGGTGAGATCGCCCACCGTCTCTTGGCCGGGACCCCCGGGTTTGAGAGGCTGGACGCGGCAGGCCGGATGTGAACGCGGGCCACGGATGTCCGCGGGACGGCCCGTCCCCGACGAGTGCGACGTACCGGGCCCTGACGACGACGCGGGTGAGGTGCGTTGTCATGGCGTGGTTGCTGCTGGTCGTCGCGGGTCTGCTGGAAGTGGCGTGGGCGGTCGGGCTCAAGTACACCGAGGGTTTCACGCGGCTGGTGCCGAGCGTGCTGACCGGCCTCGGGATCGCCGGGAGCATGCTGCTGCTGTCGATCGCCGCGCGCTCGCTGCCGATCGGGACGGCGTACGGCGTCTGGGTGGGCATCGGCGCGGTGGGTTCCGGGCTGGTGGGGATCGTGGTGCTCGGTGAGCCGGCGACGGCGGCCCGGATCTTCTTCCTGGTGCTCATGGCCGTCGCGATCGTCGGGCTGAAGGCCACCGGGTCAGGTCACTGAGGGCCGCCGCGGGACGGCGTCCGGTCCCGGGCGGTGGAACGGCGGGCCCGCGCGTCTGCCAGGATGGCCGCCCTGAAGGGGCCGCGGACGACCGACCGCGGCCCGGAGGGGAGTCGGGAGATGGTGTCGCGCCGGATCGTCCTGGCGGCGTTGGGGGCGACCGCGCTGGTGGGCCTGCTCTTCGGCGGGGTCGCGGGGGTGTTGTCCGGCGGGGGCGGAGGCGGGTCGGACGCGGTCGCGGCGAGCGGCGGCCCGTCGGGGAGCGATTCGCCGACACCATCGCCGAGCGCGTCCCCGTCCGCTTCGGCGAGCGAGAGTCCGAGTGCCGGTCCGAGTGCGAGTGCGAGTCCCAGCGCGAGCGCGTCGCCGTCCGCGTCGCCCTCGGGGCCGCCCGTGCCGACCGGCACGACGTACCACGTCACCGCGGGCGGCAAGGCCCTGGACGTGTACGGCGGCAAGAAGGACGCGAAAACCCCGATCATCCTGTACACCCCCAAACCGGCCCAGGACAACCAGCAGTGGACGCTGCGGGACGCCGGCAAGGGGATGGTGACGCTGGTCGCGCGGAACAGCGGCAAGTGCCTCGACATCCGCGGCGGCAAGGCCGTCCAGGACGACTGCGGCGCCGCGGCGCAGCAGTGGAAAATGCAGGCGAGCGGCGGCGGCTTCGTGCTGGTCAGCCGGGACGGCAAGCAGGCACTCGGCACGGGCGGCAAGGAACAGGGCCAGCAGGGCCTGAAGCTGGTGTCGGTGAAGTCGGGGCTCGTCTGGTCGTTCCAGGCGCTCGGATAGGCGCTCGGACAGGCGCTCGGACAGGCGCTCGGGCCGGCGTACGGGGCAGGCGCCCGGAACAAGAGCCGCCGGCGGCCTGTTGCGGATGGACGTGGATCCTCAAGCGTCCGGAACGCCTCCCCAGCAGACCGAGCCCAGCGACCCGACGGCACCCGACGGGGCGCCCATGCCCGCGATCCCGTTGTCCGTGCTCGACGTCGCGCCGGTCGGCACCGGATACACCGCGACCGAGGCGCTGCGGACCACGACCGAGCTGGCCCGGCGCGCCGAGCGCTGGGGCTACCACCGCTTCTGGGTGGCCGAGCACCACAACATGCCCGGTATCGCGAGTTCGTCGCCGCCGGTGCTCCTCGCGCACCTGGCCGCGCACACGTCCACACTGCGGCTCGGCTCCGGCGGCGTCATGCTGCCGAACCACGCGCCGCTCGTCGTCGCCGAGCAGTTCGGCACGCTTCAGGCGCTGCACCCGGGGCGGATAGACATCGGGCTGGGCCGGGCGCCCGGCACCGACCAGGCGACCGCGCGGGCGCTGCGCCGCAGTGCGGAGGCGTTGTCGGCGGAGGACTTCCCGCAGCAGCTGGGCGAGCTGATCGCGTTCCTGACCGACGGATTCCGGGACGGTCACCCCTACCAGCGCATCCAGGCGGTACCCGGCCCGGCGTCGGGCATCGAGCCCGGCGGGGAGCACGACGCGACGCGCGCGCCGATCTGGTTGCTGGGATCGAGCGGCTACAGCGCGCGGCTGGCCGGGATGCTGGGCCTGCCGTTCGCGTTCGCGCACCACTTCAGCGGCGAACACACGCTGCCCGCACTGGAGTTGTATCGCAGGAGCTTCCAGCCGTCGGAGGATCTGAAGGAGCCGTACGCGATGATCGCGGCCGGTGTCATCGCCGCCGACACCGATGAGGAAGCCACGCGGCTCGGGCGGTCCCAGGCGCTCGCGATGCTGCGGTTGCGGCAGGGGCGGCCGGGGTTGCAGCCCAGCCCGGAGGAGGCCGACGCGTACCCGTGGACGCCGGCCGAGGCGGACTTCGTCTCCGCGTACCAGAAGCAGCACGTCACCGGCGGCCCCGATCGGGTGCGGCGCGGTCTGCGCGAGCTGGTGGAGCGGACCCGGGTGGACGAGCTGATGGTGATCAGCAATGTGCACGGCCACGCGGCGCGGCTGACGTCGTACGAGATCATCGCGCGGGTGTGGGGGCTGCCGGGGGTGGAGTGACCCCCGACGGCCCTTGCGGCGCTCCCCGCCGGAGCCGTGACGGGGCGCGGGTCAGGCCAGGGAGTCGCGCCACGCCTTGTGCAGCGCGCCGAACCGTCCCCCGGCACCGGCCGCGACCAGTTCGGCCGGCGAGCCGTCCTCCACGACGCGGCCGTCGTCGATCACGAGCACGCGGTCGGCGATCTCCACGGTGGACAGGCGGTGGGCGATGACGACGGCGGTACGGCCGTCCAACACCGTGGCCAGCGCCCGCTGGACGGCGCGTTCGCCGGGGATGTCGAGCGACGACGTCGCCTCGTCCAGGATCAGCACCGCCGGGTCCGCGAGCAACACCCGGGCGAACGCCACGAGTTGGCGCTGACCGGCGGACAGCCGCGCGCCGCGTTTGCGGACGTCGGTGTCGAATCCGTCCGGCAGCGCGGCGATGAAGTCGTGGGCGCCGAGCGCCCGCGCGACCTCCTCGATCTCGGCGCGCGTGGCGTCCGGCCGCCCGAGGGCGATGTTGTCGGCGACGGACCCGGAGAACAGGAACGACTCCTGGGTGACCATCGTCAGTTCGCCGCGCAGCCGGGGGATCGTCAACGCGCGGATGTCGACGCCGTCCAGGCGCACCGCGCCGGACGTGGGGTCGTAGAACCGGGCGAGTACCTTGGCGAGCGTCGACTTGCCGGCCCCGGTCGCGCCCACCAGGGCGACGGTCTGGCCGCGCGGGATCTCCAGGTCGACGCACGGCAGCACCGGCGGGCCGTCGCGGTAGCCGAACCGGACCTTGTCGAAGGTGACCGTGCGCCCCTTGCCGGAGCGCTCCGGCAGGTGGGTCGGCCGCGCGGGGTCCGCGACGGCGGGTTCGTGGGCGAGCAGGCCCGCGATCTTCTCCAGGCCGGCCGCCGCGGACTGGTAGGTGTTGAGGAACAGCGCGAGTTCGTCGAGCGGGTCGTACATGCGCTTGATGTAGAGGGCGAAGGCGGCGAGCACGCCCAGTTCGAGGCCGCCGTCGGCCACCCGGAACGCGCCGATGACGATGGCGGCGATCAGCGTGAGGTTGCCGACGAGCAGCATGAGCGGGGCGAACCGCGAGAACAGCACGATGGTTTCGGTGTTCGCCTCGGTGTAACGACGGTTCAGGGCGCGGAAGATCCCGGCGTTGCGCGGTTCGCGGCGGTACGCCTGGACCGCGCGGATGCCGTTGAACGTCTCGATGTACTGCGTGGTCATCGCCGCGCTGGTGGTGCGCGTGCGGCGGAAGGCCGCGGCGGAACCGCGGGCGTACCAGCGGGTCGCGAGGCCGATCGGCACGAGGCCGACGACGACCAGCAGGGCCAGCGGCGCGTCGAGGAAGAACAGGAACGCCAGCGAGAACCAGAACGTCAGCAGCGCGCCGGCGAGACCGTCGACGCCGTCGTCGAGCAACTCCCGCACGGTGTCGATGTCGCCGGTCGCGCGCGCCACGATGCGGCCCGCGGTGTAGCGCTCGTGGAAGTCGAGGCCGAGGCGCTGCGCGTGCGTGAAGACGCGGCGGCGCAGGTCGCGCAGGAAACCTTGGCTGAGCCGTGCCGCGGTGACCTGGAACGCGAACTCCGCTCCCGCGGTGAGGAATCCGCACAGTGCGTACGCCACCACGATGACGACGAGCGTGGAGTTGTCGCCCGCCGCCGCGTCCGGCACCGCCCGGTCGATCGCCAGCCCGATCAGCAGCGGCCCGGCGAGGAAGGCGAGTTGCTCGACGATCGCCACGACCACGACCAGGGCGGTCAGGCCGCGGTACGGCCTCAGCAGGGAGCGCAGCAGGCGGCGCGCGTCGCCCGCCCGGGCCCGGCCGAGGGCCTGGTCCGGGCCGGCGTCGCCCGCGGCCTCCGCCTCGGCCTCGCGGGCCGCCTCGTCCGCGTCGTCGTCGGAGGCCCGTGCGCTGATGCCGCGCCACGTCGCGGCCGGTTCGTCGTCGCGGGGATTGGGCCCGGGGCCGCGCACGGAGGTCTCGTTGCTCACACCGCCTCCTCGGCGCGCGCGTGCGCCGGAGCGGGCGCGCGTCGGAACCGGGAGGTGTCCGCGGCCATCAACCGCCGGTAGGCGGCGCTGCGTTGCAGCAACTGGTCGTGGGTGCCCACGGCTTCGATGCGGCCGTTCGCCAACAGGGCCACCCGGTCGGCGAGTTGGACCGTGCTCGGACGGTGTGCCACGACCAGCGCGGTCGTGGTCGCCAGGACCGTGCGCAGGGCCTTCTCCACCTGGGACTCGGTGTGCACGTCGAGTGCCGACAGCGGGTCGTCGAGCACCAGGACGGCCGGGCGGGCGACGACCGCGCGGGCCAGCGCGAGGCGTTGCCGCTGACCGCCGGACAGATCCAGGCCCTCCTCGCCGACCCGGGTGTCCAGCCCCCACGGGAGGTCGTCGACGAACTCGGCCTGCGCGACGGCGAGTGCGCGCCGTACGTCGTCGTCGGTGCCCTCGGGGAAGCCCAGCAGGACGTTCTCGCGGACGCTCATGGAGAACAGCACCGGCTCCTCGAACGCGACCGCCACGATGCGGCGCAGGCGTTCGACGGGCAGGTCGCGCACGTCGACGCCGTCGAGGGCGATCCGCCCGCCCGTCACGTCGTACAGGCGCGGCACCAGCGACGCCATCGCCGTCTTTCCCGATCCCGTCGGGCCGACCAGGGCGATCGTCTCGCCCGGCCGGATCGCGAGGTCGACGCCGCGCAGGACATCGGGGGTGTCGGGCGGGGTCTCGGGGAAGCGGAAGCGGACGCCCTCGAACGCCACCGCCCCGGCGACGCGGACCGGGTCGATCGGGCGGTCCCTCTCGGGGAGTTCGCCGTCGGCGTCCAGGACCTCGAAGTAGCGGCCCGCGGCTGCCGCGGCGTCCGTCGACGCGGCGAGGAGCCAGCCGAGCGATTCGACGGGCCAGCGCAGGTACATGACGATCGCGAAGAACGCGACGAGTTCGCCGGACGTCATCGCGCCGTCCGCGACCTCGCCGACGCCGAGCAGCAACGCGACGGCCACCGCGATCTCCGGGACCGCGATGAGGAACGCCCAGACGATCCCGACCATGCGGGCCTTGCGCAGCTCGGTCGCACGCAACTCGCCGGTGAGCGTGTGGAATCGGCGGTCCATCGCGCGATGCCGGCCGAACGCCTTCAGCACGCGGATGCCGAGGACCGACTCCTCCATGACGGTGGCCACGTCGCCCGCCTGGTCCTGGGCGCGGCGGGCCACGACGCGGTAGCGCCGTTCGAAGACCACACTGAAGGCGACGACGGGGACGGCGATCGCGGTCACCACGAGGCCGAGCAGCGGGTGCAGGATGACCAGCATCACCGAACCCACCAGGAACGTCGCGGAGTTCACGAACAGGAACACGACGATGAACGACAGGAACGACCGCAGCTCGTTGAGGTCGCGGGTCGCGCGCGACAGCAACTGGCCGGACTGCCACGTGTCGTGGAAGGCCACCGGGCGGGTCTGGAGGTGCTCGTACAGCGTGTTCCGCATCGTCTCCTCGACGCGCGGCAGCGCACGCGCGGTCAGCGCGCGGCGGGCCCAGAAGAAGAACACCTCCATCGCCCCGAGCAGGGCGAGCAGCGCCACCCACGGCCACAGCGCGGCGGTGTCGTGGTCGGCCACCGGGCCGTCGACGACCCGCGCGACGAGGAGCGGGATCGTCAGGCCGCTGCACGTGGCCGCCAGGGCGGTGAGCGCGGCGCCGATCAGCCGCCGGCGGGCCGGGCGGACGAACGGGCGCAGCCGGAGGAGGGTCGCGACGGTCGACGGGGCGGGTCTTGTGGACCGGGACGACGTCACGGGTGTGGGGTCGGCCATGATGTCCGACCGTACGGATGGACCGGCCGCCGGTCACCTGATTTTTCGTGTTGCTCCGGAGTGGGGGTGATTTCCGGCGGCTTCGGCGGTACGGCACGGGGACGGGGACGGTCGGGGACGGAGACGACGATGACGGATGGGACCGCTGGGACGGCTGGGACGGGTACGGGGACTGTCGCGGGGCTGCTGCTGGCCGCGGGCGGTGGCCGCCGCCTCGGAGGCCGGCCCAAGGCCCTGCTGCCGTTCCGCGGGCGGCCCCTGATCGACCACGGGATTCGCGTGCTGCGCGACGGCGGCTGCGCCACGGTCACCGCCGTGCTCGGCGCCGCGGCGGACGAGGTGCGTGCCGCGACGCCGCCGGGCGCGGCCCGGATCGCGGTGAACCCCGACTGGGCCGGCGGTATGGGGTCCTCGCTGCGGGTCGGCCTGGCGGCGCTGCCGGACGACGCGTCGGCGGCCGTCGTCATGCTGGTCGACATGCCCGGCGTCACGGCCGCCGCCGTCGCGCGGCTGATCGCCGCGTACCGGACCGGCGGCTCCGAGCTCGTCGCCGCGGCGTACGACGGCCGCCGAGGGCACCCGGTGCTCTTCGCGGCGCGCTGGTGGCCCGACATCGCCGCGAGCGCGCGGGGCGACGCGGGCGCGCGGGCCTTCCTCGCGGCCCACCGGGACGCCCTGCGGCTCGTCGAGTGCGGGGACGTCGCCGACGGGCGCGACATCGACACCCCCGACGACCTGCCGCGGCTCGGCGGCCCGGAGAAGGCGGGGTAGCGGGCGGGCGTCGTCGTACGGGGCCCTCAGGGCGTCCCGCCCACCGACGCCTCCATCCGCGCGATCACCCGCAGCACTTCGGAGCGGTTCACCGCCGAGGTGATCCAGGCCGGCAGCCGCGAGACCAGCGTCATGCGGATGCCCTCCTCGGTCCACGCGTCCCCCCGCAGCTCCGCCGCGACGAAACGGCGGATCAGCGCGAGGTGGTTGAGGTTGTACGCCCACAGCAGCCCGTGCCGTGTCGACGCCTGCAACCACAGCGGCAGCGAGAAGTACGGGTCGTTCATGTGCGTGGCGTCCGCACTCGGCATCGAGTAGACGCCCGAGTCCTTGTCGCGCGTGTGCCCGCACTGCGCGCACACCAGGCGCCGCGCCTGGAACGGCGACATCACCGCCCGGCGCGGGTGGACGACCACCCGTGCCAAGGCCTCGCAGGCCGGGCAGCGGATCAGGATCTCGTCCATGAAGTCGTAGATGGTCGACAGGTCGTCGCGGAACCGCGGCGGAGACTCCGATGGCACCATCGCTTCGGGCACACTCCTCTCACGACATGGGAAGTGCGCGACCCGTCCGGGCGGATTCGGCGGCGCCGCCCCGGCCCCCGTCACATTCGAGGGACACCCCTCTTGCGGCATCCACCGACGAACGTCGGCGCGCGCCCCATGCTTGCGGTGTCGGGGCGTGAGTACATGAGTGTCCGTACCTAGGTATCCGGTGCGTTCAGGCACGGCGAACTCCCGCCGCTCCCGCGGCCGTTGCCCGCGGCTCCGGATCCCTCGCGGAACCCGCCGGTCCGACCGGGTGTTCAGGTCAGGCCGGCGCGGCGGGCCAGGGTGGCGGCGGCGGTGGCGACGTCGCGGGCGATGGTGTCCTCGTCGGCTCGGGTCAGGCGGTCGTTCTCCACGACGGGGACGCCGTTGACCAGGAGCAGCGTGAGCGGCGCCGCGGCGCCGAGGACGAGGGCGGCGACCTTGTCGGCGATGCCGGCGTGGCGGAGGCCGTCCATCCGCCACAGGGCGAGGTCGGCGAGCTTGCCGGGTTCGATGCTGCCGATCTCCCGGTCGCGGCCGAGGACTTGAGCGCCGCCGAGGGTCGCGACGCGCAGGGCCTGACGGGCGGTCAAGGCGTCGGCTCCCCAGGCCACCCGGTTGAGCAGGAGCAGGTTGCGCAGTTCCGTGGCGAGTTCGCCGGCTTCGTTGGAGGCGGAGCCGTCCACCCCGAGGCCGACGCGAACACCGGCGCGGAGCAGGTCGGGTACGCGTGCGACCCCGGCCGCCAGCCGCGCGTTCGAGGACGGGCAGGTGGCGACGCCCGTTCCGGTGGCGGCGAACTTGGCGATGTCGGAGTCGCCCATGTGGACGGAATGCGCGATCCACACGTCGTCGCCGAGCCAGCCGACCGATTCGAAGTAGTCGGTCGGGCCCATTTTGAACAACTCGCGGCAGTACCGCTCCTCTTCGAGCGTCTCCGAGCCGTGCGTGTGCAGGCGTACGCCTTTGCGCCGCGCCAACACCGCGGACTCGCGCATGAGTTCGGTGGACACCGAGAACGGCGAGCACGGCGCCGCGGCGATGCGCAGCATCGAGCCGAACGACGGGTCGTGCCAGCGGTCGATCGCGGCCTCGGTCGCGGCCAGGGCCTCGTCGGTGGTCTCGACGGCGTTGTCGGGCGGCAGTCCGCCGTCCTTGCGGCTGCGGTCCATCGAGCCGCGCGTGGGGTGGAAGCGCAGGCCGAGTTCGGCGACGGCGGCGATCTCGGCGCCGAGGATGTCGCCCGCGCCGCGCGGGAAGACGTACGCGTGGTCGGCGGCCGTCGTGCACCCGGAGGTGAGCAGTGCGGCGGCGGAGCCCTGTGCGGCGGCGTGGCACAGCTCGTCGTCGATCCTCGCCCACGTCGGATACAGCTCGACGAGCCAGTCGAACAGGATGGCCTGCTGGGCGAATCCGCGCGTCAGCCACTGGTAGAAGTGGTGGTGGGTGTTGACCAGGCCGGGGGTCAGGAGATGGCCGGACGCGTCGATCCGGCGTACGGCGCCCGGGACTTCGGGGGCCGGACCGGCCCCCACCGCCTCGATGCGGTTGCCCGCGACGACGACGTGGCCGGACGTGAACTCGGTGTCGCCGGGGTCGACGGTCGCGATGTGCGCGTTGTCGATCACGATGCGGGCGACGGGGGCCGGCTCGTGTGCGGTGGTCACAGGTGTCCGCCTCTTTCCGTCGGCATCGCGGGGTCCCTCGGGCATTGTCTGTCGTTTTTCCGCCCGAAGCGGTCGATGCCGACCGGAAAGAGGAGGCGGGACGAGCGGTGCCGGACGGTCACCGGTCGTTGAAGATGTCCTTCAGGTCGGTGCACGCCCGGATCAGGACGTCGCGGGCGCGGTCGACCTGTTGTGCCGTGAGGCCGGCGTGCCCGGCCGCCGTGTCGATCTCGGAGCGGAAGCAGTCGAACAGACGCTCGAATTCGGTCGGGTCGCCGCGGTCGGTCCCGCTTCGGCGGGACCGGGAGCCGGCGCCCGGGCCGGAGTCGGACGCGGATGCGGACTTGGGCCCGGGGGCGGCCCCGGACTCGGAACCGGATTTGGCCCCGGACGCCGGCTCGGACGGGGTTTGCGCCGTGTCCTCGCGCCCCGGGGTCCCGCGTCCCGCGTCGCCCGGCTCCCCGGTGCCGCCGACGCCGTCGGCCTCCTCGCCCCACGGATCCGCCGCGGGCGCGGGCCCTCCCGCCCGCTTGCCGGCCGCCGGGTCCGGGCCGAAGCGCTTGCGCAGTTCGTCCTCGAGATGCCGGGTGTGGTGCTCGGTGATGCCCGCGAGGCCCTGGGCCAGGCCCTCCGCGAGGTCGACCATCTTCTGGGAGAGCGCGGGGCCGAGGTTCTGCGCCCACGCCGAGACGGGGTCGTGGCGGCCGGAGCGCTGCCAGGGGCGGTGCGCCGAGGAGTCCGTGCGCCGGGCGTCGTCCTGGACGTCGCGCGCCGCCTGCCGCAGTTCGTCGCGCAGGTTGCGGGCGGACGTACGGACCTCGTCGCGGATCTCGCGGGCGCGCTCGTAGACCGACGCGCGGATCTCCGCCTCCAGCGCGTCGAGTTCCGCCCGGCGGTCGGCGAGTTCGGCGCGTCCGGCGTCGGTGATGCGGTAGACCTTACGGCCCCCCTCCACCGAGTGCGTGACGAGGCCTTCCTGTTCGAGTTTCGCGAGGCGCGGGTAGACGGTGCCGGCCGACGGCGCGTACAGCCCGAAGAAACGGTCCTGCAACAGGCGGATGATCTCGTAGCCGTGCCGCGGGTTCTCGTCGAGCAGCTTGAGCAGATACAGCCGAAGGCGGCCGTGGCCGAAGACCGGGGTCATCTCATTCCTCCGTACATACCCCCGCACTCGGGCGGGGGAGGAGATCCGTTCCTTGCGTGGGGCCCGCCCTGCCCGCTGCCCGGTCCGCCGGGGCGGCGGTGACGGCCCGGCGAGCCGGTGCGGGGCCGGGGCGGAACGCTCCGGGCGGCGACCGGCGACGAAGGGGAGCCCTCGGCGCGGGCCTCGGGTGCCCCTGGTCACGAGGGGGAGGACGTCAAGCTCTTGCCCTTCCTTCCGGGATCCGGCGCGGGGCGGCGCAGCAGTGCGACGTCCCCGGAGGCCGAGTTGATCCGCAACCGACCGGTTCCCTCGCCCAACGTGCCGACCAGCCGGGAAGTTCCGAAGCCTGAACGTACGTTCAGCCCCGCGAACGCCGATCCCACCGTTCCGCCCGACGAGCGTACGTCGACGTCGACGTCGCCGTCATGCGGCAGACGCACGGTCAACGCCCCTGACACCGTTGCCAGTTGTACGTCGTTCCGGCCGAACGCGTCCAAATCCATGACCATCGCGCCGGACACCGACTGCGCGCGCACGCGCCCGCCCGTGCCCTCGACCAGCGTGAGGTCGCCGGAGACCGTGGCCACCCGGACGTCGCCCGCGAGCGATTCGGCCTCGACGCTGCCCGCGACCGTGCCCACGTCGACCGCGCCGGTCAGGCCGACGAGCGTGACCCCGCCCGCGACGGTGCGCACGGTGACCGCGCCGTGGACGCCGGACACCGTCGTGTGCGCGGACAGCACGCCGAGGTCGATCGCGCAGTCCCACGGCACCGCGAGCGACACCGCGCAACTGCGCCCGCGCACCCGGCGGTCGAACCAGTGCTTCGGCCCCTTGCGGGCCAAGTCCTCGTAGTCCACCGTGAGTTCCCCGGAGGCCGCGTCGTGGCGCACCCGCAGGGGCGGTCCCTCGATCGCGGTGATCTCCAGGTGGGCCGGCCCGTCCGTGCCGACGACGTCGACGATCCCGGCGACCGCGCGCACGCGTACGACCCGCACCGGTTCGACGTCCAACACCCGAGGTGCGGCGACGGTCCATCGCGACATGGGCTTACCTCCCCCTTCCGGCCGCACGCGTCCGGCCGCCACGGAGGCGACGGGTGCGGCGCACGCATGGACTGGCGGTCGCGATACGCGATATATCGCGTGCCTCTCCGTTCCACGATATATCGCGTCGGCGCGGCGTCAAGAGGTGGCGCGACGTGTTCCGTTCCCGACCGCGCTCAGCCCTCTACCCGCACACGTCCGGCACGGGCGCGCCAGACCGACCAGACCGCCGCGTACATGACCAGCGCGACCGCCGCCCAGCGGCCGAAGCCGGTCGCCACGGAGAAGCCGACGACGTCGAAGGGCTGTCCGACATACGCCCGGGTCGTCCGTATCGCGCCGAAGACGCCCGCGAGCGTCAGCGCCCCGAGGATCACCACGCGCGCCGCGACGGGCAGCCGCGGCGCCGCCGGCGGATGGGCGGGGAGCGCGGCACAGCGCCGCGCGCCCCACCACGCGAGCGCGACCAGGCCGACGCCCGAACCGACGTACTGGAGCACGCTGAACCACGGCCTGCCGTCGGGCAGGAAACTCGGATCGCGCAGCCACGGCGCGACGTGGGCGACACCGGGGTCGTCGTGGTGCGTGAACGCGTCCCAGCCGATATGGGTCAAAGCGCCGAGCCACGCGGAGACCGTGAACCAGCCGAGCGCGCCGAGGAGTTCGCCGCGCACGGGACGCCCCTCGCGGCGTGCCGCGCGCAAGGCGGCGGGCAGGCGCGGCAGCAGCGGTTGTTCGACGCGTGCGCGCACCGCGTCGGGCAGCAGGGCCAGCAGCGGACGGAGCAGCAGCAGGTGCCACACGGCGACGGCGACCGCGGTCAGGCCCAGGTCGTACATCATCACGCCCGGGACCATGCCGTGCGTCTCGAAGCGGCCCACGGTGAACGGCAGGAAGCCGAAGTCGACGAAGAGCACCGCGTCGGGCGCCATCGCCCCGAACGCGAGGGCCGACGCGACCAGCGGGCCGCGCCGCCCGCCGACGCCGGTCCGGGTGCCGCCCTGCAGCGGGAGGACGGCGGCGATGTGGCTGACGGTGAACGGCATCGGAGTCCCGGGTCGAGGGCGGTCGCGGCGGGGCCGACGGAATTCGCGCGCTCGCCCGTGGAGACACCCATGGCGCCGTCTCCACGGTTGTAGGACTCGCGGCGCCGACCGGTGGTTCCCCGTCGGTTGGACGCGGCCTGCTCCCGGCCACGACCGCCGAGGCCCGCGCCCCCGTACGCCCCCGCGGCGGCGTACGGCGTCCCGCCCGGCGAGCCGGGACGAGGCCGACCCGCACCGCGCGTCGCTCGGCGTCGCCGCGGTCACGCCGCCACAACGCCCCCGCGGCGGGTACCGGCCGTCCGCCCGGTACCCGCCCGCCGGGTCACTCCTCCTCGTCGTCCAGCCGCGCGAGCCAGGTCGCGAGCCGTTCGACCGGCGTCTCGAACTCCGGGTTCAGGTCGACGAACGTCCGCAGCTGCTCGGCCAGCCACGCGAGGCTGACCTCGTCGTCGCCGCGCCGGCTCTCCAGTTCCTCGATACCCCGGTCGGTGAAGTACACGGTCGCTCCCAGATCTCCTCGCCGGGACGCGTGTGCACCAGGCGTCCCGACACCCTCCACAACGGGGTCCGCCCCGGCGCGTCGTACGCACCGGGGCGGACCCGCGAAACCGACTCCCGGATCAGCCGAGCGCTTCCGCGACCAGCTCGGCCTGCTCGGCCTCGTGCCGCTTCGCCGAGCCGACCGCCGGCGACGACGCCGCCGGGCGGGCGATGCGGCGCGGCGTCGGAAGACCCGCCTCGACCAGGTTCAGCGCGATGAACGGCCACGCGCCCTGGTTGGCCGGCTCCTCCTGGGCCCACACCAGCTCCAGGCCGTTGCCGTACCGCTCCATGCCGTAGCGGGTCAGCTCGGCCCGCATCTCCTCGGTCGGCAGCGGGTAGAGCCGCTCGACCCGCACGATCGCGACGTCGTTCGCGCCGGACTTGTTCCGCTGCGACTCGAGGTCGTAGTAGAACTTGCCGGACGTCATGACGACGCGGCGCACCTTCTTCGGGTCCACCGACGCGTCGCCGATGACCGGGCGGAACTCACCCGACGTGAACTCCTCGATCTTCGACCCGGCGGCCTTGAGGCGCAGCATCGACTTCGGGGTGAACACCACCAGCGGCTTGTGGTGCGGGTTGTGCGCCTGCCAGCGCAGCAGGTGGAAGTAGTTGCTGGGCAGCGTCGGCGACGCGACCGTCATGTTGTTCTGCGCGCACAGCTGGAGGTAGCGCTCGATGCGCGCCGAGCTGTGGTCCGGGCCCTGGCCCTCGTAGCCGTGCGGCAGCAGGAGCACGACGCCCGAGTGCTGGCCCCACTTCTGCTCGGCCGACGAGATGAACTCGTCCATGATGGTCTGCGCGCCGTTGGCGAAGTCGCCGAACTGCGCCTCCCACAGCACCAGGGCGTTCGGCCGGGCGAGCGAGTAGCCGTACTCGAAGCCCATCGCGGCGAACTCGCTGAGCAGCGAGTCGTACACGGTGTACTTCGCCTGCTCGGGGGTCAGGTTGGCGAGCGGCGTCCACTCGCCGCCCGACTCGCGGTCGACGAGCACCGCGTGGCGCTGGCCGAACGTGCCGCGCCGCGAGTCCTGGCCGACCAGGCGGACCGGGTGGCCCTCCATGAGCAGCGACCCGAACGCGAGCGTCTCGCCCATCGCCCAGTCGATCGTGCCGTCCTCGACCATCGCCGCGCGGCGCTGCAACTGCGGCTGGAGGCGCGGGTGGACGGTGAAGCCGTCGGGCAGCGAGACCTGCGACTCGACGATGCGCTTGACCGTCTCGGAGGCGATCGGCGTCGCCGCCGGGGACGGGAACTCCGGCAGGCGCGGCGGCTCGGCGTGCGCCGGCAGTTGCGCGGTGGTCGCCTCGCGGACCTCGGCGAACACCTTCTCCAGCTGGTCCTGGTAGTCCTTCAGCGCCTGCTCGGCCTCTTCGACGGTGATGTCGCCGCGGCCGATCAGCGCCTCGGTGTAGAGCTTGCGGACCGAGCGCTTCTTGTCGATCAGGTCGTACATCAGCGGCTGCGTGAACGACGGGTTGTCGGCCTCGTTGTGGCCGCGGCGCCGGTAGCAGATCATGTCGATCACGACGTCCTTGTGGAACACCTGCCGGTATTCGAACGCCAGTTGCGCGACGCGGACGCACGCCTCGGGGTCGTCCCCGTTGACGTGGAAGATCGGCGCCTCGACCATACGGGCCACGTCGGTGGCGTACATCGACGAGCGCGACGCCGTCGGCGCGGCGGTGAAGCCGACCTGGTTGTTGATCACCACGTGGACGGTGCCGCCGGTGCGGTAGCCGCGCAGCTGCGACATGTTGAGCGTCTCGGCCACCACGCCCTGGCCCGCGAAGGCCGCGTCGCCGTGCAGCAGCAGCGGCAGCACGGTGAAGCCCGCGCCGGCCATGTCGATGATGTCCTGCTTGGCGCGGACGACGCCCTCCAGGACCGGGTTGACGGCCTCCAGGTGCGACGGGTTCGCGACCAGCGACACCTTGACCTGCGCGCCGTCCTCGGAGGTGAACGTGCCCTCGGCGCCGAGGTGGTACTTCACGTCGCCCGAGCCGTGCATCGACTTGGGGTCGATGTTGCCCTCGAACTCGCGGAAGACCTGCGCGTAGCTCTTGCCGACGATGTTCGTCAGCACGTTGAGCCGGCCGCGGTGCGCCATACCGATCGCGACCTCGTCGAGCCCGGCCTCGGCGGCGGCCGACAGGACCGCGTCGAGCAGCGGGATGGTCGACTCGCCGCCCTCCAGCGAGAACCGCTTCTGGCCGACGTACTTCGTCGCGAGGAACGTCTCGAACGCCTCGGCGGCGTTGAGCTTGCGCAGCACCCGCAGCTGGTCCTCGCGGTCCGGCTTGGTGTGCGGGACCTCGACGCGCTCCTGGATCCAGCGGCGCTGCTGCGGGTCCTGGATGTGCATGTACTCGACGCCGACCGTGCGGCAGTACGAGTCGCGCAGCACGCCGAGGACGTCGCGCAGCGTCATCATCGACTGCCCGGCGAAGCCGCCGACCGCGAACTCGCGCTCCAGGTCCCACAGCGTCAGCCCGTGCTCGACGACGTCGAGGTCCGGGTGGCGGCGCTGCTTGTACTCCAGCGGGTCGGTGTCGGCCATGAGGTGGCCGCGCACGCGGTACGAGTGGATCAGCTCCTGCACGCGCGCCGTCTTGTTGACGTCGTCCTCGTGGCTCGCCGAGATGTCCTGCACCCAGCGCACCGGCTCGTACGGGATGCGCAGGGAGGCGAAGATGTCGTCGTAGAACCCGCCCTCGCCCAGGAGGAGCTGGTGCATGCGACGCAGGAACTCGCCCGACTGCGCACCCTGGATGATCCGGTGGTCGTAGGTGCTGGTCAGCGTGAGGATCTTGCTCACCGCGAGGCGGGCCATGGTGTCCGAGGACGCGCCCTGGAACTCCGCGGGGTACTCCATCGCGCCGACGCCGATGATGGTGCCCTGCCCGGGCATCAGGCGCGGCACGGAGTGCACGGTGCCGATCCCGCCGGGGTTGGTCAGCGAGATGGTGACGCCGGCGAAGTCGTCGACCGTGAGCTTGTTGGAGCGTGCCCGGCGCACGATGTCCTCGTACGCCTGCCAGAAGGCGAAGAAGTCCATCTCTTCGGCCTTCTTGATCGCCGCGACGACGAGCTGGCGGTCGCCGTTGGCCTTGGTCAGGTCGATCGCGAGGCCGAGGTTGATGTGCTCGGGCTTGACCAGGAACGGCTTGCCGTCCTTCTCCTGGTAGCCGTGGTTCATCTGCGGCATCGACTTGAGCGCCTGGACCAGCGCGTAGCCGATGAAGTGGGTGAAGGAAACCTTTCCGCCACGCGCCCGCTTGAGGTGGTTGTTGACCACGATGCGGTTGTCGATGAGCAGCTTCGCCGGCACGGCGCGCACGCTGGTCGCGGTCGGGATGGTGAGGCTGGCGTCCATATTGGACACCACGCGGGCGGCCGGGCCCTTGAGGGCGACGGTCTCCGGGCCCGCGCTCGCGGCGGCCGGGGGCTGCGGGGCGGGGGCGGGCTTGGCGAGGGTCGACGGCGGGTCGGCGGGGGTCGGCTTGGCGGGCGCCACGGCGCTGCCGGACACGCCGCTGGTGACCATCGGGTGGCTGGACGCCGGTGCCGGTGTCGTCGCCGCGGTGCCGGCGGCGGGCGCCGGGGCGGCAGGGGCCGCGGGTGCTGCTGGGGTCGGTGCGGGCGCGGCACCGGCGGTGCCGGGCGCACTCGGAGTGCTGGTGGTGATGGGACCGCTCCGGTTCGACGAGTCTGCGGCAGGTGCGGTTACCGCGTCTCCGCTGGGCTTGTAGTCGGCGAAGAAATCCCACCAGGCTCGGTCCACAGAATTGGGGTCCTGTAGGTACTGCTGGTAGATCTCGTCGACAAGCCACTCGTTGGGGCCGAAGCTGGCCATCGGGTTGCTGGGGGACTGTGACGACACGGCGGCAACCGCCCTCTTCCGCTTCCTGGGGTGGTGGACAGCGGGAAACAAGGCTACGCCCTTTCGGGCATGCCGCGCAGGCTCTCGGTCTTTCGCGTCGCGTAGATCACAGAGAGATGACCGATGACGGGATAATTGTCCATTTCACTACGATTTCGCGTGACGGATTGTGAGAACCGGAGCGTCGGCACCTATCCATAAAGCGCCCGCTGTTGTCGCCTTGCCCACCCCTACCTGTGGGTGCGACCGTACAACTGTGCGGGACGCCGGGTTGTGAGGTATGTCGGCCTCACGGACGGTCATCATTCGGACGTCCGTGCTTCCACTTCGGGCCGCCGCGGCCGGAACGCTACGGCGTCTCCTTCGCGGGCGCCGGGAGCACCACGCGGATGCGGCAGCCGTACAACGACTCGGCGACCACGATGTCGCCGCCGTGCAGCGCCACCGCCCACCGCGTGATCGCCAGGCCGAGCCCCGTCCCGCCGCCCTCGCGCCGCCCGCCGCCGCCCTGGTACGGCACCGCGGCCCCCTCGCCGCCGCGGATGAACCGCTCGAAGACGCGCGTACGCTCCTCGCGCGGGATCCCCGGCCCCTGGTCCTGCACCTCGAGCCGCAGGCTGCCGACGCCTTCGTGCTGGTGCGCGTGCAGGCTGACCCGGCCGCCCGGCGGCGAGTGCCGGCACGCGTTCGCCAGCAGGTTCGTGACCACCTGGTGCAGCCGCTCCGGATCGGCGACGGCGGTCAGGGACGCCGGTTCGACGTCGACGACGAAGACCACGTCGTGGCCCAGCGCCTCGGCCTCGCGCAGCACCGCCTCCAGGAACGGCCGTACCGCGAACTCGCGCACCCGCAGCGGCACCACCCCGGCGTCGATCCGCGACAGGTCCAGCAGATCGGCGACCAGGCGGCCGAGGCGTTCGGTCTGGGTGAGGGCCTGCGCCAGATGTTCCTTGTCGGGCTCCTGCACGCCGTCGACCATGTTCTCCAGCAGCGCCCGCAGCCCCGCGATCGGCGTGCGCAGCTCGTGCGAGACGTTCGCGACCAGCTCGCGCCGGTGCCGGTCGACCTGTTCCAGGTCCGAGGCCATGCGGTTGAACGCGCTGGCCAGCTGCCCGACCTCGTCGCGGGACGTGTCGCGCACGCGCCGCGAGTAGTCGCCGCGGGCCATCGCCCGCGCGGCGGCGGTCATCTCCCGCAGCGGCGAGGTCATACCGTGCGCGAGGAGCAGCGTCACCGCGAGAGAGGCCAGCGACGTCGCCACGAACGTGTACCGGAACTGCACCTCCGCGCGCAGCCCCAGGATGATGAACAGCGTCGAGACGAACACCGACGCGACGACCAGCACGCCGAGCTTGATCTTGAGCGACCGCAGCGGGTCGAGCGGCCGGAGGTTCAGCCAGTCGGGGCGGCTCACCCGCTCACGCCCCGGCCTGCCCGGCGCGGTCGCCGGCGCCCGCGGTGCCCGGCGTCTCCAGCGCGTAGCCGACGCCGTGCACGGTCCGGATCCACTCCGCGCCGAGCTTGCGGCGCAGCGCCTTGATGTGCGAGTCGACCGTACGCGTGCCCGACGCGTCCACCCAGTCCCACACCTCGGCGAGCAGCTGCTCCCGCGACAGCACCGCCCGCGGACGTGACGCCAGACACACCAGGAGGTCGAACTCGGTCGGGGTCAGGTGCACTTCGGTGCTGTCCAGGTGCACCCGCCGCTGCGTGCGGTCGACGCGGAGCGGGCCGAGCCGCATCGCCTCCGGCTCGGTCTGCCGCGCGGCGGCCTCGGCCCGCTCCATGCGCCGCAGCAGCACGTGTACGCGCGCGACCAGCTCGCGCATCGAGAACGGCTTGGTCATGTAGTCGTCCGCGCCGACGGCCAGGCCCACCAGCAGGTCGGTCTCGTCGTCGCGGGCGGTCAGCATCAGCACCGGGACCGCGGGGTGCGCCGCGTGGATCCGGCGGCACACCTCCAGCCCGTCCAGGCCGGGGAGCATGACGTCCAGCACGACCATGTCGGGCCGGGCCTCCTCGGCGGCGGCCACGGCGGCGGGCCCGTCCGCCGCGACGACGGTGCTGAACCCCTCGTTGCGCAGCCGCGCGGCGACCGCTTCCGCGATGGTCGGCTCGTCCTCCACCACGAGGACGAGGCGCTGGTCGCCGGGGCCGGCACCGCGCTGCGCGGGGAGGGACGGCGGGGGCAGGGGCGCGTGGTCCGTCATGTACGGCAGCGTACGGAGGGAACAGGGTCGTCCGTACGGCGGTTGAGATTCGTCGGCGGACTCCGTCTCCGGACGGATGTGCGCAGCGTCCCGCGCTCCGTAGCCTTTTCTCGGCGCCGTGCGGGGCGCTTCGCGCTGACGCAACCGAACCATGCCGCACAGGTGTCTGAGAGGTTGCGGTGCGGAGGCCGCGGGTTGTGGCGCGGGTTGACGGACGGCTTAGGCTGGCCTGCGATCCGAGGACTGGCCCGCGGTCCGAAGGACAACACGGGATGGAGATGGGGGAGCGGTGATCAGCAGATTCAAGGCGAGGAGCACCGGTGTACCGGTTCTCGCCGCCGCGGCCGTCCCCGCCGGCGCCGATTCCCTCACCGGCACGGCGGCGGAGGCCGGGAAGCCGGCCGAGCCGACGGAGCCCCCGGATCCCGCCGCGCTGGCGGCGGCGAAGAAGGCCAAGCGCCTGCGCACCGCGCGCGACGCGGTCGGTGAGCTGCTGCTCGTGGCGGCCCTCTTCCTGGTCTACAAGTTCGGCCGCGGCCTCGCGTCGGGGGAGACGGGCAGGGCGTTCGACAACGCCAAGGAAGTCCTCACCCTCCAGAAGACGCTGCGGCTGCCCGACGAGTCCGTCATCCAGAAGTGGTACATCCAGTCCGACTGGCTCGTGTCGGCCGCGAACCAGTACTACGCGTATGTCCACTTCCCGATCACCGTGGCGTTCCTGCTGTGGCTGTGGATCCGCCACCGCGACCACTACAAGTGGGTGCGGAACCTGCTGGCGATCATGACCGGTGTGGCGCTGGTCATCCACATCCTGGTGCCGCTCGCGCCGCCGCGCATGATGCCCGGGTTCACCGACACGGGCCTGGAGGACGGCACGTCCCCGTATTCCGGCGTCGGCGAGAAGATCGCCAACCAGTACGCGGCCATGCCGTCGCTGCACTTCGGCTGGGCCCTCGTCGTCGCGCTCGGCGTGATGGCGGTGTGGTGCAACCGCGACCAGTTCCGCCGCACCGGCAGCAAGCTGATCTGGCTGCACCCGGCGATAACGCTGCTCGTCGTCGTCGTCACCGCGAACCACTACTGGCTCGACGCGTTCGTCGCGACCCTGCTGCTGGCGATGGCGATGGTCATCGTGCCGTTCCCCGACCGCTCGCCGCACGCGAAGCTCATGCGGATAGTGCCCCGGCCCCGCGTACCCGCGCGCTACTGACCCATCCGGGGTCCACGAGGGCCGGAACCCCGCGCGGGTTCCGGCCTTGTTCGTGCGCCCGAGCCCGCGACCGCCGATGATCGAGGTATGGCGGAGACCGGTCGGACCGAAGCCGTCCGCTACGGCTCAGCGGGTGCGCACTGGGTGCTGCTGGCGACGGTGCTGGGATCCGGGATCGTGCTGCTCGACGGCACCGTGGTCAATGTCGCGCTGCCGACGATCGGGCGCGAGCTGGGCGCGTCGGTGGCGTCGCTGCAGTGGATCGTCAACGCGTACACCCTCACCCTCGCGGGCCTGATCCTGCTGGGCGGCGCGCTGGGGGACCGCTACGGCCGCCGCAGGGTCTTCGTCATCGGCGTGACGTGGTTCGCGCTGGCGTCGCTGCTGTGCGGGATCGCGCCGAACGTCGAGATGCTGATCGTCGCGCGGGCGCTCCAGGGCATCGGCGGCGCGCTGCTGACACCGGGCTCGCTCGCGATCATCCAGGCGACCTTCGCGAAGGACGACCGAGCCCGGGCCGTCGGCGCGTGGTCCGGCCTCGGCGGCGTCGCCACCGCGATCGGGCCGTTCCTGGGCGGGTGGCTGGTCGACTCGGTCAGCTGGCGGTTGATCTTCCTGATCAACCTGCCGTTCGCCGCGGTGACGATCGCGGTGGCCCTGCGGCACGTCCCCGAGACGTTCGACCCGAAGGCCACCGGGCGGTTCGACGCCGGCGGTGCCGCGCTCGCCGCCCTGGGGCTCGCCGGCGTCACGTGGTCGCTGATCGCGGCGCCGAACTCGGTGCCGATCGCGGTCGCGGCCGGTCTCGCGGGCGTCGCGGCGGGGGTGGTCTTCGTCGTCGTCGAGCGGCGCGTCCGCGAGCCGATGCTGCCGCCCGGCATCTTCGCGTCCCGGCAGTTCACGGCGGTCAACCTGGTCACGCTGTGCGTGTACGCGGCGCTCAGCGCGGTGCTGTTCTTCCTGGTCATCCAACTCCAGACGGTCTCGGGCTACTCGCCGCAGAACTCGGGCCTCGCGACGCTGCCGATCACCGTGCTGATGCTGCTGCTGTCGGCGCGGTCGGGCGCGCTCGCCAAACGCATCGGCCCCCGGCTGCCCATGACCGTCGGGCCGCTGCTGTGCGCGGGAGGCCTGCTGCTGATGCTGCGCATCGGGCCGGACGCGCCCTACATCAGCGAGGTGCTCCCCGGCGTGGCCCTGCTCGGCCTCGGCCTGTCGGTGACCGTCGCGCCGCTGACCGCGACCGTCCTGGCCTCGGTCGACGTCGCCCAGGCGGGCATCGCCAGCGGCGTCAACAACGCCGCGGCCCGGGCCGCGGGCCTCCTGGCGGTGGCCGGTCTGCCGGCGATCGTCGGGCTGACCGGAAAGGGCTACGAGGTCCCGTCGACGGTCGACTCCGGGTTCGGCACCGCGATGTGGATCTGTGCGGGGCTGCTGGTGGCGGGGGCGGCGCTGGCGTGGCGGACAGTACGCTCCGACGCCCTGGAGGGCCGGCCCGACAAGCCCGCGCACGCGGAACCCCACTGCCGGACGTCCTGCCCGGTGGGCGCGCCGCCGCTGGAGCCGGTGGCGTCCGAGGACCACGACGGCACCGCCTGAACCGCCCGCCGGACCCTCGTGCGGCGTACCGCCGCCCGCCCCGTACCGTGGTCGCCGCAGAGGCCACGGGCCGGGCCTCGGGCACGCGGCCGGCCCAGGAACGGGAGGCGGACCGGACATGGGCGCGCGGCAGGTGGACACCGGGGCGGCCGGGCTGGTGGCGGAGGTCGAGGACGCCGTCGCGACGCTGCGCATCGACCGGCCCGAGGCCAAGGGCGCGCTGACGGCCGCGATGTGGGCCGCGATCCCCGGCATCCTCGCGGGGCTGGCGGCCGACCCCGAGGTGCGCGTGCTCGTCCTGACCGGTTCGGACGGCGTCTTCTCCGCGGGCGCCGACATCCGCGAACTGCGCGACCACTACGCGACGGCCGAGTCCGCCGACGCCTTCCACGCCCTCAACGCGGCGGCCGAGCAGGCGCTCGCGGCATTCCCGAAGCCGACCATCGCCTTCGTGCGGGGCCCGTGTGTGGGCGGCGGCTGCCAGCTCGCCGTCGCCTGCGACCTGCGGTTCGCCGACGAGACCGCCCGGTTCGGGGTGACCCCGGCCAAGCTCGGCATCGTCTACGACGCCGGCTCCACCGTCCGCCTCGCGCGCCTCGTCGGCACCTCGACCGCCAAGTACCTGCTGTTCTCCGCCAAGCTGATGGACAGCGCGCGGGCCCTGCGCGTCGGGCTCGTCGCGGACGTCTTCGCCCCCGACGAGGCCGCCGAGCGGGTGTACGGCTTCGCCCGTACCGTCGCCTCCCGCTCGCAACTGACCGTCCGCGCCGCCAAGGACCTGCTCGCCTCGGACACCCTCGACCCGGAGCGCGTCCGCGCGTGGGAGCAGGCGTCGCGCAACTCCCCCGACGTCCGCGAAGGCCTCACCGCGTTCACCGAGCGCCGCGCACCGGCCTTCACGTGGGGCACGACGCGGTAACCCCAGGCGGGTGACCTCTCCCCCGCTCACCCGCCGAGGGAGATCCGTCGCAGCTCAAGGGACATCTCCGGCGCCGCCCGCGCGCGGCCCGTCTACGCTGGCCGGATCCGCGAGTACGAGCTGAGTTGACCATGGCCGAACAGAGGTCCGACCGAAGGACGAACGCCGTCCGAGCCATCGGCGAATCGGCGATGATCGGTCTCGCGTCGCTCGCCGGCAAGGCGGTCCGCGGCGGGACGCGAGGTGTGCAGGCCGCGGCCGGGCGCGGCCGGAGCGCGGTCGAATCACTGGCCCGGCCCGACAACGCGCCGCGCGTCGTGCCCGGTGCGCGCGTGGATTCGGCCGTGGCACCCCGCCCGTCGGCCAGAGCGGTCGCCCGAAATGAGGCGCGTCGGCAGAGGGCTGCCAGAAGAGAAGCCCGCGCGTGGCGGAACCGTGAGACGGCGCGGCGCCAGGACGGCCAGGACCGGTCCATGAACCTGGCTCAGGAGACTCAGCGCAAAATCTTTGACGCCATCGCCAAGATCGACCGAGCTGAACGTGAACTCCAGGCGCCGAAAAAGTGGTTGGCCGACCGGGTGCGCACCGCGGAGCACAACTCGGACCGCGGCGTCTCACCGCTCTACTTGTGGCAGTCGGGCAACGGCGTGTACGAGGTGCGCGGGGTGGTCCCGGCGGCGGGCGCCGGCGACAAGGGGCTCGACCGGGCCGTCCCGACGGCGAAACCCGACCGCTCGTTCGCGAAGGGCGGCGGCCGGACGGGCGGACGGCAGCCGAAGGGCCGGGCCCGGCGCCGGGCCCGGCGGGCGGCGCGGGCGCGGGAGCGGGCGGACGCGTCGGCCCGGGCGTCGCTCAACGAGGGAACGCCGTCCCTCAAAGGGCTCGATCCGGTGCCCACGCATCTGTCTTCGGTGGCCATCGGGCGGGAAGGCGTACCCGACGAGCGTGACTGGGATCCGCCGGCCACCCTGGTCGAGCGCCCCCGCAACAACCCCTGGGTCGGCGTCGTCACCGTGTCGACGCCTGCCGTGGCGCCGGTCGCGCCACCCGTCGCGGCACCGCGCCGAGCCGCACCGGAACGAGCCGCCGGACGAGGCGCCGAACCCCAAGGCCCGCGCACCACGACGGGCACGTCGCCCGCCGTCGTGCACGGCGTGGGCCCCGCGAGCGCGTCGCTCACGCCCGGCACCGCGCCACGTGCGACGGCGGACTGGTCCGCGCCGACGCACGGCGCCGCCAAGGACCGGGGAGCGGCCGACGCCCGGCGGCCGGGCGTGCGCCGCGAGCTTCGGGGGCCCGCCAACGGACCGAGCCGGTGACCCGGCGCCCGCCACCCCGCAATTGATGTCCATGTACAGTATTTCGTATGAGCGACGAGAAGCCCGAAGGCCCCACACCCGGATTCCTGGTGTGGCGGCTGTCGATGAAGTGGCGCGTCGCCGTGGACCGGGCGCTCGCGCCGCTGGGGCTGACCCACGCGCAGTACTCGCTGCTGGCGTCGCTGCGCGGCATGGCGAAGGCGGGGGTCCGGCCGAGTCAGCGGGAGCTGGCCGACCACTCCGGGCTGGAGGCGCTGTACGTGTCCAAGCTCGCCCGTGCGCTGGAGTCCGACGGGCTCATCCGGCGGCTGCGCGACCCCGACGACAGCCGGGCCGTCCGGTTGTCGCTGACCGAGCACGGGGCCGAGGTCACCGCCGAGGCGGTGGTTGTCGTACACGGGCTGCTCGACCGGCTGGTGGCGCCCCTCGGCGGGCTGGACGGGGACCACACGCGGGAGTTCTGCACCGACCTGCGGCGGCTTCTGGACGTCCGCCCCGACCTGTGACCCGCGGTCACGTCCCCGTGAGGTGTTCCGGGCGCACCGGGACGCGGCGGAGCGGCAGGCCGGTCGCGGCGCGGATCGCGGCCACCACCGCGGGAGTGGCGGAGAGCGCGGACGCCTCGCCGACGCCGCGCAGACCGTACGGCGCGTGCGGGTCGGGGCATTCGAGGACATCCACCCGCATCGGCGGGGTGTCCAGGATGGTCGGGATCAAGTAGTCGGTGAACGACGGGTTCCGGACCCTCGCGTCCGCGACGACGATCTCCTCCATGACCGCGAGCCCCAGCCCCTGCGCCGAGCCGCCGTGCACCTGGCCGAGCACCGCCGCCGGATTCACCATCAGCCCGGCGTCCTGCGCCGCCGCCAGCTCGACCACCTTCACCAGGCCCAGTTCGGTGTCGACGTCGACGACCGCGCGGTGGGCGCAGAAGGTGTGCTGGACGTGCGCGAAGCCCTGCCCGGTCGCCGGGTCGAGTGCCCGCGTCGGGCGGTGCCGGAACACACGGGTCTCCTCGATCGCGGCGCCGTCGAGCAGGTCGGCCAGCTCGGCGACGACCAGGCCGTCCCGTGCGACGACCTTGCCCGCGGTGAGCACGAGCCCGGAGACGACGTCGGCGGACCAGCCGTACCGGCGCATGCCCCGCTCGAAGACCGCCGCGCGCACCGCCTCGCACGCGGTCTTCACCGCTCCGCCGGTCACGTACGTCTGACGCGACGCCGACGTCGACCCGGCCGAGCCGACCCCGGTGTCCGCCGGGCGGCCGGTGACCCGCCCGACCCCCAGCTCGGTGCGGACGATCTGCTCGTGGACCGTGACCCCGCCCTGGCCGACCTCCGCGGCGGCCGTGTGCACCTCGGCGACGGGCTCGCCGCCGACGGCCTCCAGGCGTACCCGCGCGGTCGAGTAGTCGTCGAATCCCTCCGAGAAACCCACGTTCTTGACGCCGACCGCGTAGCCGACCCCGCGTACCACCCCCTCGCCGCGCGTGGCGTTCGCCACCCCGCCCGGGAAGTTGCGGGGGTCCGCGTCCGCCGGGGGCGGCAGGGGCATGTCCCGGACCCTCCGCAGCAATTCGGCCACCGGCGCGGGGGCGTCGACGACCTGCCCGGTCGGCAGCACCGAGCCCTCTTGGAGCGCGTTGCGGCAGCGCAGCTCCACCGGGTCCATGCCCAGCGCGGCGGCGAGCCGGTCCATCTGCGACTCGTACGCGAAGCACGCCTGCACGGCACCGAAGCCGCGCATCGCGCCGCACGGCGGGTTGTTGGTGTAGTAGGCGGCGGCCTCCACCGCGACGTGCGGCACCACATAGGGGCCGACCCCCAGCGACGCCGCGTTGCCCACCACGGCGGCCGAGGTCGACGCGTACGCGCCGCCGTCCAGACTGATCCGCGCGCCGACGTAGACCAGCCTCCCGTCGCGGGTCGCGCCGTGCTCGTACGCGAGCCGCGCCGGATGCCGGTGCACGTGGCCGAAAAACGACTCCTCGCGCGAGTAGACGATCTTGACCGGTCGACCGGTGTGCAGCGCGAGAAGGCACGCGTGCACCTGCATCGAGATGTCCTCGCGCCCGCCGAACGCCCCGCCGACACCCGCGAGCGTCAGCCGCACCTTCTCCGGCGGCAGCCCCAGCACGGGGCACATCTGCCGCTGGTCGGCGTGCATCCACTGGGTGGCGACGTACAGGTCGACGCCGCCGTCCTCGGCCGGCACCGCGAGACCCGATTCCGGCCCTAGGAACGCCTGGTCCTGCATGCCGACCTCGTACTCGTGCCGCACGACCACGTCGGCCAGCGCCCGGACCTCGTCGGTCACCCCGAGGCCCGCGACGACGCGCTGGCGGTGGACGACGTTCCCGGCCTCGCGGGCCTTGTACTCTCCCGGTTCGTGCACGTGGCCGTTCGCCCCGGTGTCGGCGGCCTCGGCGGCATCGGTGATCGGGGCCATCACCTCGTACTCCACCGCGATGCGCGCCGCCGCGCGCCGCGCGGTCTCGGGGTGGTCCGCCGCGACGATCGCGACCGGCTCGCCGTGGTAGCGCACCCGGTCGATCGCCAGCACCGGCTGGTCGGTGATCTCCAGGCCGTAGAACTTCTCGCCGGGGATGTCCTCGTGGGTCAGCACCGCGTGCACGCCCGGCAGCGCGACCGCCTCGGTGATGTCGATCGCGAGAATGCGGGCACGCGGATGCGGGCTGCGCAGCGTCGTCCCCCACAACATGTCCTCGTGCCACAGGTCGGAGCCGAACGCGAACGCGCCCCGGACCTTGAGCACGCCGTCCGGGCGCGCCGCGGACGTGCCGACACCGCCCGGGGCCGACACGGTCGTGTGCGGGAGGCCGGCCGGGGTTCCGGGCGTCGTGTCCGCCACGTCAGCTCGCCCCTTCCGCACCGGCCGGGTCCGTCTCGGCGCCGGCCCGGCGCCCGGCCGCGAGCCGCACGGCGTCCATGATCTTCTCGTAGCCCGTGCACCGGCACAGGTTTCCCGACAACGCCTCGCGGATGTCCGCGTCGCTCGGCCGCGGCGTCGCCGCGAGGAGGGCGTGCGCCTGGACGAGCAGCCCCGGCGTACAGAAGCCGCACTGCACCGCGCCCGCGTCGAGGAACGCCTGCTGCACGGGGGCAAGCCGCTCGCCGGCCGCGAGCCCTTCGACCGTGCGGACATCACGCCCCTGCGCCTGCCCGGCCGCGACGAGGCACGCACACACGGTCGCCCCGTCCAGATAGACCGTGCAGCTTCCGCATTCGCCCTGCTCACACGCGTTCTTGGAACCCGGCAGGCCCAGCCGCTCGCGCAGCACGTACAGCAGGCTCTCGCCCTCCCAGACGTCGTCCGCCTCGGTCCGGCGCCCGTTCACCGTGAATGTGACCCTCATGCCGCCGCCCTCCGGTAGTCGTCCCAGGCCCACGCGAGGGTGCGGCGCGCCATCACCGCCAGCGCGTGGCGCCGGTACGCCGCGGAACCGCGCACGTCGTCGATCGGCGCCGCCGCCTCGGCCACCAACGCGCCGAAGCGCCGCACGGCCGCCTCCGCGAGCCGCCCGCGCGACGCCCACAACCCCGCGTCGCCCAACTCGGCGGCCAGGAACTCCTCGGCGGCGGGCGCCCGTACCGGCGTCGGCGCGACCGAACCGAGCCCGGTGCGCACGGCCCCGGTCGCCGGGTGCAGGCCGACCGCGAACGAGCACACCGCGATCACCATCGCGTTGCGCGTCCCGATCTTCGCGAACTGCTGCGGCCCGGTCGCCGACGGGATGTGCACCGTCCTGATCAGCTCGTCCGGCTCCAGCGCGTTGCGCTTGACGCCGCGGAAGAAGTCATCGATCGGGATCATCCGCGCACCGCGCCCGGCCGACCCGACCTCGACCCGGGCGCCGGACGCCAGCAGCGCCGGATGCGCGTCGCCCGCGGGGGAGGCCGAGCCGAGATTGCCCCCGACGCCGCCCCGATTGCGGATCTGCGGCGACCCGATCGTGCGCGCGGCGAGCGCCAGACCCGGAAGGCGGCCGGCGAGGTCGTCGATGACCCGTGTGTACGGCACCGACGCCCCGAGCCGGACGACGCCGTCCCCGACCTCGTGGTCCCGCAACTCGGGGACGAGGGACAGGTCGATCAGCACGTCGGGGCGCAGCCGGTCGAAGTTGAGGTCGACCATGACGTCCGTACCACCGGCGATCGGCACCGCCGACGGGTGCGCGGCCTTCGCGGCCAGCGCCTCGTCCCAGGTCGCGGGGCGCAGGAACTCCATGGCGGGATGCCCTCCTGTCGAACCCGGGGACCGCACCGTCCACGAAACGGAAGTGAGGGACCGGGAAGCGCCTCGCCGCTCCCGGCCCCTCACCTGTGCGCGTCGGCCATGGAGGCCGCGGTACTCCCTGTCACACCCGCTGCCGCACGTGCGGTCACGCCTGGTTGAAGAATCCGTCGTGGTTGTTGTTGCCCGGGTCGCCGGTCAACAGGGCGACATCGCCGGGCAGCAGCAGGAACACCCGCTTCGCGAGACGCTCCATCGTGCCGCGCCGCCCGAAGGTCAGGCCGGACGCGAAATCGACCACCCGCTTGGCGTCCGACTCGTCCATCGCGGTCAGGTCGATGACGACCGGGATGTCCTTCCGGAAGTATTCGCCTATCGCGCGGGCCTCGTGGTAGCTCTTCGGGTGTACGACCGCGATCCGCGATGTCGGCTTCGTGACGCCCGCCGCAGCCGCGCGGGCCGCGAAGATCTCCGACGCCGGAACGACGCTCCCCTCCAGGGGGCGCGAGCGTGATTCCTCCGGCTCGTCGTCGTAGACCCAGCCGGCGTCCACGTCGTCTTCCTCGTCGTAGGACCCTGTGTCGTACGCGCCCCTGCCGGTGCGGTACATGTCGTCGTCCTCGTCCCCCGAACCGAGCCCGAGCCAGGAGCCGGCCTTGCGCAGCGCGCCCATGGGCACCTCCCTCTCCGCTCGCCCCGGCCCCGCCCGGGTTATGTCGTTGTCCTCCACTCGACCGCACTGTATGCCAGTACCTGTCCTGTTGGACCGGCGACGCGCGATCCTGGAGGACATTTGTCGACCTGGGATACTCCGGGGCCATACCGGGGCCTTGGGAGTGCACCATGCTGCCGCAGCAAGTCCCGTGAGACCAGCGGCATTTCCCCCATCCGTGAGAACGGCCGGAAAGTGCCGGGCGGTTGCGGAGATCGCGAACTCCCGCGAATTCCAAGGAGGTTCGTACCGGAAACGGAGAATTCCGCGCCCGTTCAGGTGATATCGAGGATGATTCACGCCATTTGTCGAGGATTCGGGGTCGATGCTCGATTCGTACGGCCCCGCGACGGGCGCCGCACCCGCGTGCGTCGGCTTCCCCACCGGCTTAGCGTGGAAGTCACCGGGCGAGCGTTGCTGGAGGAGGCCATGGACGTGGGCGAGCTGGGGCCAGTCGACGCGATCGTGCTCGGTTTTCCCGGCCGACGGCTGACGCGATCCGTCCTGGAGGCCGTCGACGAGGTCGAGGCGCGGGGCGACGTCCGCGTCATCGACATGCTCATCGTGATCAAGGACGTGGACGGCGAGATCACCCACCACGAGATCAGCGAGTACGAGGACCTGCGCGACATGGCCGCCGAGGTCGCCGCCCGCCGCATGCTCGGCCTCGCCGGCGAGAGCGACGTCGAGCAGATCGGCCTGATCATGCCTCCCGACTCCCTTGTCATGGTCGTCTTCGTGGAGAACATCTGGGCCCGCGAAGTCGCCGTACGCATCCGCGAGGCCGGCGGCCGACTCCTCTCCTACACGCGCCTCCCCCAAGCCACCCTCGACGACGTAGAGGAACACATCGAGTCCTCCGCGACCCCAGGAGACCCCCCCAACACCGGAGACTAGCCCCCACCGCAAAAAGCCCCGCCACCCCACCACCACAGGCAGACCCCGACGCACCGGAGCCACGAGCGGCACAACCCCCGCCCCCAAGCAACGCAACAAAAGCACCCCCGCCCACACCAACCGATGCGCCGGGGTTGCGGGTGGCGAGGCCGCGCAAAAACAACGAAGACGCCCCGCCCCACGCTCTCCGCGGCCACGGACCCGCCACGGGCAAGGCACCCAAGTCCCCCCGCCCACCCAACCGCCGCCCGTACGAATCCGATGCGCCGGGGGTGCGGGTGGCGAAGCCCCCGCCCGCGCGGCGAAGCCGCGCAAAAACAACGAAGACGCCCCGCCCCACGCTCTCCGCGGCCACGGACCCGCCACGGGCAAGGCACCCAAGTCCCCCCGCCCACCCAACCGCCGCCCGTACGAAACCGATGCGCCGGGGGTGCGGGTGGCGAAGCCCCCGCCCGCGCGGCGAAGCCGCGCAAAAACAACGAAAGCGACCCGGCCCACGCTCTCCGTGGGCACAGGTCGCCTATCGCTTTCGTGCGCCGCCAGGGACTCGAACCCCGGACCCGCTGATTAAGAGTCAGCTGCTCTAACCAACTGAGCTAGCGGCGCGTGCTGTGGAAAAAATAGTACCCGATGGGCGGGGGTGCGTCGTACCGGTTAAACCTCGGTCCTCGGCGGACCGGCGTCCGTGCGTCAGCGGATCAGCAGGCTCGAGTCGCCGAACTCGTGCCACAGGTAGCGCTTTTCGAGGGCGGCGGTGTAGGCGCGGGTGACGACGTCCGGGCCCGCGACGGCCTCCAGGAGGAGCAGGTGGGAGGCGTCCGGGGCGTGCAGCCCGCTGATCAGGCCGTCGACGGCGTACGCCGGGCGGTCGGGGCCGAGCACGAGGTCGGTCCAGCCCGCGTCGGGGACGACGGAGCCGTCCGGGCTCGCGGCGCTTTCCAGGGCGCGGGTCGCCGTCGTGCCGGCGGCGATGACACGGCCGCCGCTGTGCCGCGTCAACGCGACCAGGCGCGCGGTCTGTGCGGGGACGCGGAACCGTTCGGGCAGCGGGGGTTCGCCGGCTTCCGGCGAGGAGACGCCGGTGTGCAGCGTCACCGGGGCGACGACGATGCCTTGGGCTATCAGGTCGAGGACCAGATCGTTCGTGAACGGCCTTGCCGCGCTGGGCATTTCGGCGCTGCCCGGGTCGCGGGCGAAGACCGTCTGGTAGTGCGCGAGGGGCCAACGGCCGTGCAGGTAGCCGTAGGTGATGGGCCGCCCGTACCCGCGCAGGTAGTCCGGGACGGACGCGTTCACACGCACCGCCCACAGGCGGCTGCCGTGCGCCGCCGGGTCGGGGTACGCCTCGTCGACGGACAGCTCGACCCCGCCCGGCAGGGCCACCACCTCGCCCGCCCGCGCGTCGGGGACCGGCCCGCCCGGGTTGTCGGGCGGTCGCAGCTCGGCGGTCCAGCGGCCGTCGTCCAACGCGGTCGAGAAGTGCACGATGACGCCGCGCCCGTCGGCGCGCGTGGCGTCGACCGCGGCCGGCAGCGTCGCGGACGTGTTGACGACCAGCAGGTCGCCGGGCCGCAGGAAGTCGCCGAGGTCGTGGAACCGGCTGTGGACGACGTGCCGCACGCCGTTCCCCCCGTGCCCGTCGGCGACCAGGAGGCGGACGCCGTCGCGGGCCGTGCCCCGGGCCTCGGGCGGTTCGGTGGCGTGGAGTTCGTCGGGCAGGGTGAAGCGCGTCCGCGCGGTGGCGGGGCCGAGGACCTTCACGATGACATCTCCTCCGCGGGGACGGGGGCGGGGGTCCGGCGCCGGTCCGCGGGCGGGGCGAACGCGGCGGCCCGGTGGCGTCCGCCCGGCGGACGCCGGTCGAGCAGGGCCAGCAGGGCGGGGACGACCGTGCCGGGCTCGGGACGGTCGGAGATGTCCTCGCCGGGAAAGGCCTCCTGGTGCATCGCCGTGCGCATGTCGCCGGGGTCGACGGCGTAGAAGCGGACGTCCGGGTTCTCCTCGGCGAGCGTGCCGGTGATGTGGTCGAGCGCGGCCTTGGTCGCTCCGTACGCCCCCCAGCCCGGGTAGTGCTCGACGGAGGCGTCTGAAGTGATGTTGACGACGGTGCCGCGCGGTGCCCGCACGAGACGCGGGAGGAGCAGTTGCGTCAGGGCCAGCGGTGCGACCGTGTTGATGCGGAAGGCCTCCTCCAGCGCGGCTGCCGGGTAGTCGGCGAGCGGGGGGAGGGGGCTGAGGCCGAGGGTTCCGGCGTTGTTGACCAGCAGGTCGAGCCCGCCGAGTTCGGCGACGGTGTGGTCGAGTGCGCGGCGGTGTGCCGGGTCGGCGACGTCGCCGGCGATCGCGGCGACGGTGGTCTCGGTACGCAAGTCCTCGGCGGCCCAGGCGAGTTCGTCGGTGCCGCGGGCGGTGACGACCAGCGTCCAACCGCGCTCGGCGAGCCCGTGGGCGAGAGAGAGGCCGAGCCCGCGGGAGGCACCGGTGACGAGGGCGACGGGCATGGCGGTGTCCCCAATCCGTGATGGTCTGTCAGGAGGTGTTTCCGTGGCCTATGCTGCAAGGTGAAGTTGACTTCAAGTCAAGCAACGTCCGCGGAAGGGTGCGAGGCCATGAAGGAAACCGACCTGCTGACCGTCTCGGAGGTCGCCAAGCGCAGCGGTTTCGCGGCGTCCGCACTGCGCTTCTACGAGCGCGAGGGCCTGATCGAGGCCCAGCGCACCGCGGGCGGACGGCGGCGCTACGAGCGCCAGGTCCTGCGCCGCCTGGCGTTCATCCGCGCGGCCCGGCACGTCGGTCTCGCCCTCGACGAGATCCGGCAGGCCCTCGCGACGCTGCCGCAATCGCGTACCCCGACCAAAGCCGACTGGGCGCGGATCTCCCGGAACTGGCGGGCCCGCCTGGACGCCGAGATCGCGGCACTCACCACGCTGCGCGACGGCCTCGACGCGTGCATCGGCTGCGGCTGCCTCTCGCTGCGGCTCTGCGCCATCTCGAACCCCGGCGACGCCGCCGCGCGGTACGGCCCCGGGGCGCGGTTCCTGCCCGGACCGGTCCGGGAGGACGGCCCGGCGCTCGACGGCGGCTCGGTGGGGGAGCGGGGCGCGTCGCGCGCCCGACCCGCCGCGGCGACCCGCCGCGGGACCGCCCCGGTCGCGACCGCGGTCATGACGGACTGCTTTGGGGACGACGACCCGGACGCGGACCCGTGCGGCCCGGCGGGCGGCTTCGCGGACATCTGCGCCGACGACTCCGAGCCGGGCGGTCTGTGCGCGGAACCGTTCGCGGGGGACGCCTGCGATGTCACCGACGTGTGCGGGGAGCCGGTTCCGGCGCCGGTCCGCGGGCCGGACGCCCTCGGCTAGTCGGGCGGAGCCCGGTCCGTCGTTCCGGGCGGATTTCGACGGCTCGCGAGGAGCTTTTCGCGTGCGGCGGCCGTACGGGATCGCCGCGGTGTGCCACGCGGGCGGGGGGACCCCGGGCATGCCGGAGGCCCGGGCCTGCGGCGCCGGGCCTCCGGGAGGTGCGATCGTGGAACTTCCGTGCTACGTGGTCGACTTCACGGCCGGCGGCACGTCGGGCAGGTACGCCGCCGGGGCCGCGGGCGCGGCCGGTGCGGGGGCCGGGACCGGGACGGGGGCGGGGGCCTTCCAGAAGGACGCCCAGTCGGTCTTCTCGCCGACGCCGAGGCCCTGCAGCTTGGCCACCACGTCCGGATCCTGCGCGTCGATCCAGTCGACGAGCTGGCGGAAGGACACACAGCGCACGCCGTCCTGCACGCAGACCGTGCGCATGGTCTTCTCGACGGCCTTCATGTAGATGCCGCCGTTCCAGCTCTCGAAGTGGTTGCCGATGATGAGCGGCGCCCGGTTGCCGTTGTACGCGCGGTCGAAGCCGTTCATGAACGTCTCGTACGCCTGCTTCTCCCACGCGGGGTAGTTCGCCGGGTCGCCCTTCACGGTGTTGCCCTGGTTGACCATGATGTTGTAGTCCATCGACAGCACTTGGAACGCGTGCCCGGGGAACGGGAGCGACTGGAGCGGCAGGTCCCAGACGCCGTTCACCTGCTTCGGCCACACCTGGCGTCCGCCGCCGCCGCTCGAGTCGTACCGGAACCCGAGCTGCGGCGCCGCGTCCAGCAGGGCCTTCTGGCCTTCGAGGCACGGCGCCCGGCCGCCGATCAGCTCCTTCTGGTAGTCGAAGGGCAGGGCCGGCAGGTCGGAGAACCCGGTGTTCGTCTTCCAGGTCTGCACGAACTTCACGGCCTGCTCGGTCTCGTTGACCCAGTCGGCCGGGGTCCACGTGCCGACGCCGGTGGGGCCGCAGAAGTGCCCGTTGAAGTGCGTGCCGATCTCGTGGCCTTCCTGCCACGCGAGGCCGAGTTGCTCGATGGTGTCGTGGACCTCGTCGTCGTCGAGGAAGCCGATGTCGGACTCGCCGATGCCGTGGTGGGGGGCGTGGTAGAGCGCGCGCTTCTCCGGGGGCACGACGTAGATGCCGCTGAGGAACATCGTCATCGTCGCGTCCACGTCCTTGGCGACCTGCCGGAAGTGCGAGAACAGCTTCTGGTTGTCCTCGCCGACGCCGTCCCACGAGAAGACGACGAACTGCGGAGGCGTCTCGCCGGGCTTCAGTTTTTCGATCGGCATCTGCTTCGGCTGGACGCCGGACACGGACGTCGAACCGTCGCCGAGAAGGGTCACGGCCCCGGCCGGGGGCGGCGCGGCCTGGACGGATTTGCCGTCCTCGCCCCCGGCGCCGCCGGTATCCGACGCCGGGGCCTTGGACGTGTCGTTGTTGGTGTCGTTGCCGCCGAGTCTGGCCAGGAACACGATTCCCACGGCTGCCAGGACGGCGACGACGACGAGCAGGGCTGCACCACGAGCGGAGCGCACGACTCACCTCGTCCGGAGGGTGAAAAGGGAAAGGGAAACCGACGAAAACTCACGGTAGGTGGGTTTTGGGCTGTTTCTCCCTATTGATGGCGCTTTGCGGGGTGTGTCGCTGTATGTTCATCCGTTAATAGTTGACCGATGCATCCAAGTCGTCCCACAATCGACCCAGTCGCGGGCACCGTGCCCGCACGATCCCGGACGGGAGGGGTTCCGATGCACGCGCTCGTACGCCACCGCATCTCCCACCTGCCCGTGCCTCCCGGCGCGCGCTGTCGCTGACCGACGCGCGCCGCCTCTCCCGTACGCCTTCCGCGCCCGTGGCGCGGCGGTCGCGCGCTTCCCGCCGACGCGGTTTCCCCCGGGTCTCGGCGTCCACCGACACAGCTCCGCCTCAGCGGTCACCGACTCCGCTGGGTGCATTCGGCGCGGCCAACGGTCCCGCCGTTGTCTTCGGACGGCCGCCGACCCCGCGCGGGAAACCGCGTTCCCGGCGCATCCGCTTGTTCCCCCGTGCACGTCGGCACCCGTGTGCACGTCTGTCTTGATCTCGCGAGAGGAACCGCAATCGTGACCGCCAGCACGCTCGAAACCACCCCCGTCACCGTCACCCCGGTCGCCGGCCGCATCGGCGCCGTCGTCGGCGGCGTACGCCTGTCGGGTGACCTCGACGCGGCGACCGTCCAGGCCATCCGGGACGCGCTGCACGCCCACAAGGTGATCTTCTTCCGCGGCCAGGAGCACCTGACCGACGAAGGGCAGTTGGAGTTCACCCGCCTTCTGGGCGACCCGATCGGCCACCCGACGGTGAACGCGGAGGGCGAGTACGTCCTGCCCATCACCAGCGAGTACGGCGGTTCGGCCAGCCACTGGCACACCGACGTGACGTTTGTGCCCGCCTACCCGCTCGCGTCCATCCTGCGCGGTATCGAGATTCCCGCGGCGGGCGGTGACACACTGTGGGCCAACACCGCCGCCGCGTACGACGAACTCACGCCCGCGCTCAAGGCGTTGGCCGACAGCCTGCGCGGAATCCACACGAACGTCTACGACTACGCGTCCGTCGCGCCGGACCGCGACCCCGAGGCGTTCAAGCGCTACCGCGAGGTCTTCACCAAGGTCCACTACGAGACCGAGCACCCGCTGGTGCGCGTGCACCCGGTCACCGGGGAGCGCACCCTGCTGCTCGGCGGCTTCCTGCAGCGGCTCGTCGGTTACTCGGGCGAGGACTCCCGGCTGCTCATCGACCTGTTCCAGGGGCAGGTCACGCGTCCGGAGAACACCGTGCGCTGGTCGTGGCAGCCGGGCGACGTCGCGATCTGGGACAACCGCGCGACGCAGCACCGCGCGGTCGCCGACTTCGGCGACACCCTGCGCGTGCTGCACCGCACGACGGTCGACGGCGACGTCCCGGTCGGCGTCGACGGCCGCCCGAGCGCGGCGCTGCGGCCGACTCCGGCGGAGTCGGCGCAGGCGGCCTGACGACGAACGCGACACCGGCCACCGCGCGAGCGGCAGCCGAACGGGCCCGTACCGCGACCTGCGGTACGGGCCGGTTGCCGTGCGACGCCGACGGGACCACCGCGCGGCAGGCGCGGAACCGCTCGGACGCGGCCACCCAGGCTCCGGGCGCCACGGGGAGCCGGGCCGACGCGGGATCCGCGAGGGGCGGACCGGGGGGGCGGCCGGAACTCCGGTGGGGTGACGGTCGCTTGCGAGCACGCCTTCGCTCGGACACGGCCGCGCCGACGTCGCCGGGGTGGGATGCCGGCGTGACCTGACGCCACGTCCGCTGCGGGTCGGCCGGGTCGTGCCTGCAGAAACTCCCGTGGGGCGACGATCACTTGCGGATGCGACGCCGGTCGGACACCGCCGCGCCGACAAGCGCCGGGGTCCGTCGGACTGGTCAGTGCGTGTCGGTGGTGCCGGCGATCGCGCGGGCGGGACGTGGGTGCGACTTCGGCGGGTCGGGACCGATGCCTCGTCCGTCAGGGGCGGAACTTCGTTGTGGCGACGGTCCGTTGCGGGCGGGGGCCGGTTGGGTGGAGCGGTCGGAAGTTTGGTGGTGGGGGCGGGTCAGCGGGCGCCGGCGGGGACTCGGGTGCGTTGGCGGCCGATGGTCGCGCGGGTGCGGCCGGAGCCTCGGCCCGCCGCGGTCGTGCGGCTCACGACGCGGCCTCGGCGCAGCACGATGCGGTCGCGCGGCGCGGTCAGGACCGCCTCGGCGAGGCTGCTCGCGCGGACCGCCAGCAGGTCGGCCACCGCGCCCGGTTCGGGACCGGCGTCGGGCAGGCCCATGATGCGGCGGGCGTCGCTGCTGACGGCGGCGTAGGCCTGCTCCACCGACAGATTGCCCGTGGCGACCAGCAGCGACGCGACCTCCAGAGCGTCGCCACGGCCCATCGTGTGCAGCGCGTCGCGCAGGTGGTCGCCGCCCGCGGCGAACGGAACGCCCGCGTCCAGCAGCGCGTGCAGCGATGCCGGTCCGCCGCAGGGCGCGAGGCCGCGGAAGCCCCGGTCGGTGCGTGTGTCCGTGAGCGCGTCCATCCGGGAGTCGCCGCGCGGCGCGGACGGCAGGCCGACCACGGCCATGCGCGACGCCGCGATCGCCTCGACGACCTTGGCCAGCGCGGGCGGGCGCAGCATGCCGAGACTGGCACAGTGGCTCGCGGTCACCTGGCGGCCGAAGCCCGAGGCGCGCAGCAGCCGGGCCAAGTCCGCGACGGCCAGCACCCGGTGGTCGGGCTGGTCGTCCAGGTGCAGGTCCAGGTCGACTTCGGCGCGGTCCGCGAGCCGCAGCAGGCGACGGGTCTCGCCGCGCGGATCGGGCGAACTGTGCGGCCGTCCGCCGAGCAGCGCCGCCCCCGCGGCGAACGCGTCCAGCGCGGCACGGTCGGACAGCCCCGGCGAGGCCACGGCGACGATCTGCAGGTCGAGGACGCGTTGGAGGTCTTCGCGGAGTTCGCGCAGGACCTCGATGACGCGCAGCGGCGCGCCCACGCCGAAGTCGACGTGCGTGCGCACCGAGGTGACGCCGTTCGCGGACAGCTCCTGGAGCGTGGCCCGCGCGCGGCGCCGCAGGTCGGCGACGCCGTACCGGGTGGGGGCCGCGCGCCACGAACGCACCGCGCCGTCACGGCCGTCCGGGTCGCTGCCGACCGGTTCCCAGCTGAGCGCGCGGTCGAGGTGCAGGTGGGGTTCCGCCGGGGCGGGCAGCAGCAGGTATCCGGTCAGGTCGATCGCCGCCTGACCGAGGTCGGGTATGCCGACGGGGCTGACGTGGCTGACGGCGCCGTGCCGCAGGACGACGTTGCGGACGCGACCGTCGGGCAGTGTCGCTCCGGTCAATGTGGTCGTTTCGGTCACGGCTTCTCCTCGTGCGCCGGGCGTGCGCGGACGTGTTCCGGTGCGGGGATACGGAGGGAACAGTCTTGTCCGACTACTCTGGGGGCGGGCTGTTGCCGCAGGGTTACCTGAGGGTTACGTGCCGGGAGGCGGCGCGGGAATGCGGTGCGGAACCGCAGGTCCGAGGGGTCTCGGACAGGGTGCGGTCTTGGTCACAGTCGGTTGTCGTCGCCCGGCCACCGTGCGGTGGGGCGGCCGTCCGGAGCCGGGAAGCGCTCGGTCCGGAGCGCCGTTCCGCGCCAAACCGTAGCCTTCGAGGCGGTGTCGCACCAGGGCCTGATGGCCTATCAGGCGTCGAATTCGGTCGGCCGAATAGTGACGGTGAAGTCGGGAGCGGCGGCCGAATTCCGTTGGGCCGGGCAGGACGGCCTCCTTACTGTGGACGTGTGCCGACGACGACGAACTCCCCGACCCACGCCGCCCCCGCCGCCCCCGACGGCGGCGACGAGCCCTGGCCCACGACGGCCGAGGAAGCCCGCGCGCTGCAGGACCGGCTGCGTCCCCTCGTGGACGCCACCGGCCCCGGACCGGCACGGGTGCGGCGGGTCGCCGGGCTGGACGTGGCCTATGCGGAGGACTCGGACCGGCTCGCGGCGGCGGTCGTGGTGCTGGACGCCGCGACGCTCACCGTCGTCGAACGCTCGGTGGTCCGGGGGCGGGCGCAATTCCCTTACGTGCCCGGCCTTTTCGCGTTCCGTGAGCTGCCGTCGCTGTTGGCCGCGCTGGACGGCCTCGCGGTGGCGCCGGACTTGCTGGTGTGCGACGGGCAAGGCCTCGCCCACCCGCGCCGGTTCGGGCTGGCCTGCCACGTCGGCGTGCATACCGGCATCCCGAGTATCGGTGTCGGGAAGACGGCCTTCGTGGGGACGTACGACGCGCCCGCCCCCGAGCGCGGGTCCGCGTCCGATCTCGTGCTGGACGGCGAGACCGTCGGCGCGGTCCTGCGCACACAGCACGGTGTGAAGCCGGTGTTCGTCTCGGTCGGCCACGGCCTCGACCTCGCGACCGCGTGCCGCCACGTCCTGGCGCTGAGTCCGCGCTTCCGGCTGCCGGAGACGACGCGGCAGGCGGACCGCGCGTGCCGGGACGCGCTCGCCGAGGGGGAGGCGGACGCGGTCGAGCGGACGGGCGTGCGGGCCGGGGAGTAGGCGAAGTACCGTCCGAGGCCGGTGACTTCGCGACATCCGACGCCGCGCCGACAGGAGCCGGGCCGCCCGGGCGCACCCGGCGATCGCGGCGGCCGGGTTCGGACGGGCGCGCCGCACACGCGCATGCCGCCACGGCCGCCGCCTCGCGCAGCCCGTGTCGGGCTTCGCAGGGGAGTGCCGCATGGGTGCGCACGCGGAGGCGCCCGCCCCCGGTGGTCCGGGGGCGGGCGCGTGGCGGGTGGTGCCGTGCGGCTAGCTACTCCGTGGCGATCGCGTTGAGGACGTTCATCCGCGATGCGCGCAGCGCGGGCAGCAGCGCCGCGAGCAGGCCGACGATCGCCGCCAGGACGACCACGGTGATCACGGTCGGCCAGGGGATCGTCAGGACGTCCAGGCCTTCCGAGGCGAGCAGCCGTTGGGCGACGATGCCCCACGCGAGCCCGAGGATGAGCCCGATGAGCGCACCGAACACCGCGATGACCATCGATTCCAGCCGGATCATGCGGCGGATCTGCCGTCGCGAGGCACCGATGGCCCGCATCAGGCCGATCTCCCGCGTCCGCTCGACCACCGAGAGCGCCAGGGTGTTGACCACCCCGAGGATCGCGATGATGATCGCCAGGCCGAGGAGGCCGTAGATCATGTAGAGCAGGACGTTGATCTGCTTCTGCACCAGGTCCTTGTAGTCGGCCTGGTTCCGGGCCTTCACCGTGGGGAACGGGTCGACGGTCCGGTCGATCGCGGCACCGAACGCCGCGATGTCCGTGCCCGAGGCGTGGTTCGCGAAGACGATGAAGTCCTGGATCTGCGGCAGCTGTTGGGTGGTCGTCTCGAACGGGAGGATGACGGCGTCGCCGAATCCGACCCCGGTGGCCTCGTCGGCCTGGATCGCGCCGACCTCCGCCTTGACCGTCTGACCGGTGCCCTTGTACTCGATGTCGACCGGGCTGCCGACCGTGAGGTTGTGGTCCTTGGCGGTCTTCTCCGAGATGCCGATCTTGCCGACGGTGCCGATCGACCCGCCGTCGCCGGAGATCAGGTCGCGCTTCCAGACGGTGTTGTAGCCCGGCTGCGCGGTGATCGCCTTGTCGGTGCTCTTGCCGTCGGGGAACTTGACCGCGACGTCCTGGTCGCTGAGCACCCGGACCCGGACGACCTCGCCGACGCCTTCGGTCTTCTGGATGTTGTCGGCGATGACGTTGCTGAACGCCGCGCCGTTCTCCGACTGCACGGTGACGTCGGCGCCGAAGGTGTCGTCGATCTGCTTCGAGATCGAGTCGTTCATCGACGAGGCGACCACCGACAGCGCCGCGACCAGGGCGACACCGATCATGAGGGCCGCGGCCGTGGCGCCGGTGCGGCGCGGGTTGCGCATCGCGTTCTCGCGGCTGAGCCGGCCCATGGAGCCGAACAGCTTCGGGTAGCCCGCGGCGAGTGCCGGGATGACCGTACGGGCCAGCACCGGGCCGAGGACGACGAACGCCACCAGCGTGAGGATCACGCCCAGGCCGAGCAGGCCGCCGCCGGTCGCACCGCTGTCCGCCGTGGCACCGCCGACCAGGGCGAGGACGCCGGCGGCCAGGAGCACCAGGCCGATGATCGTGCGGACCTTGAGCGACTTCTGCACAGGAGCGCTCGACTCGCGCAGTGCCGCCATCGGCGAGACACGGCTCGCGCGCCGGGCCGGGATGTACGCCGCGATGATCGTGACGAGCGTGCCGACCAGGTAGGCGGTGATCGGCGTGGCCGCGTTGAAGACGAGCGACGCGCCCTTGAGGTTCATGCCCACGGCGCTGATGAGCGCCTTGAGCCCGACCGCCAGGCCGAAGCCGGCCGCGAGGCCCAGCGTCGACCCGATGACGCCGAGCAGCAGCGCCTCCAGCAGGACCGAGCGCCGGACCTGCTTGCCGCTGGCACCGATGGCCCGCATGAGGCCCAGTTCGCGGGTGCGCTGGGCGACGAGCATCTGGAAGGTGTTGAAGATCAGGAAGATGCCGACCAGGACCGCGATCCCGGCGAAGCCGAGCATCGCGTACTTGATGAAGTCGATGAACGTGCCGATTTCATCCGCCGCGTCCTTGGCGGCCTCGGCCTTGGTCTTGACCTCGTAGCCGGCGCCGAGGGTCTTCTGGACGGTCGTCTTGAGCTCGTCGTTGGTGACGCCGGGGGCCGCGTCGAGTTCGACGGAGGAGATCTTGTCCGGCGAGCCGAGCAGCGAGTCCTGCGCGAACGAGGTCTCCAGGAAGACCAGTGTCGCGCCGGGGTTGGTGGTGGTGAACGTCGCGATGCCGACGACCTTGGTCGGGATGCGCCCGTTCTGGTCCAGCAGCGGCGCGTTCGCGTCCGTCCGGCCGACCGACGGGATCATCCACAGCGAGTCGCCGATGTCGATGTGCTTCTTGTCGGCGGTGTCGGCGTCGACCACGATCTCGCCCGGTGCCTGCGGCACGTGGCCGCTGGTGAGCTTGACGGGCGAGCGGTCGCTTTCATACCAGTTCACCCCGATGGTCGGGGCGCCGCCCGTCGGGCCGATCGACTTGTTCTTGTCGTTGACGACGGTCAGGTTCTCGACGCTGACGGACGGGTGGGCGTTCGCGACGCCCGGGAGGTCCTTGACGCGGTCGACCGTCGACAACGGGATCGACAGAGTGCGCCCGGTGGCGGCGAGGTCCATCGAGTTCTCGTCGGAGTCCTGGGACACCGTGACGTCGGCGGACGTCGACTTGAAGAGGTTGTCGAAGGTCTTGGTGATCGTGTCGGTGAAGATCAGCGTGCCGGAGACGAATGCCACCGACAGCAGGATCGCGATGGCCGACAAGACCATGCGTCCCTTGTGCGAGAGGAAGCTTCTGAAGCTCGCTTTGAGCATGGTCGGGGGCCCGCCTCAGCTGGTACGGGCGGCGTCGAAGCGCTTCATGCGCTCCAGGACCGCGTCGGAGGTGGGCTTGTGCATCTCGTCGACGATGCGGCCGTCGGCCAGGAACAGCACGCGGTCGGCGTACGACGCGGCCACGGGGTCGTGGGTGACCATCACGATCGTCTGGCCCATCTCGCGCACACTGCGCTGGAGGAACGCCAGCACCTCGGCACCGGCGCGCGAGTCCAGGTTGCCGGTCGGCTCGTCGCCGAAAATGATCTGCGGGCGGCTCGCGAGCGCGCGGGCACACGCGACGCGCTGCTGCTGGCCGCCGGACAGCTCGGCCGGCCGGTGGTTCAGGCGGTCGCGCAGGCCGACGGTCTCGATCACGGTCTGCAGCCACTCCGGGTCGGGCTTGCGGCCGGCGATGTCCATGGGGAGCGTGATGTTCTCCAGGGCCGTCAGGGTCGGCAGCAGGTTGAACGCCTGGAAGATGAAGCCGATGTTGTCGCGGCGCAGCTTGGTCAGCTCTTTGTCCTTGAGCCCGGTGATCTCGGTGTCACCGATCCAGCTCTGCCCGGAGGACACGGTGTCGAGACCGGCGAGGCAGTGCATGAGCGTCGACTTGCCGGATCCGGATGGGCCCATGATCGCGGTGAACTGGCCGCGGGCGATCTCGACGTCGACGGCGTTCAGCGCGACGACGCGGGTCTCGCCTTCGCCGTACGCCTTGGTGAGCTGGGCGGCGCGGGCGGCGATGCCGGTTCCCCGGGGTTCCGCGTCCCTGGTGGCTGCGGTGGCCGTGGTCACGAGTGGTCTCCTGCGGTGTCTGCGTGGCTGAAGCGCCGTGGCGGCGTACGCCATGGCCCGGATGTCGAGTGGGGACTTGCAGTGAACTGGAAACAACCTAGGGGTGCCGCGCGGTTGATGAATCGTCACGAGGAACGGATCAGGCGCTCCTACGCAAGGAGGAGCGCGAGGGTGCCCGTCTACATCCGCTTCGTGGGGCCTGGCGGCCCGTTTCGCTCGCGGGTTTCCCCCGATCCGCGCCCTGGGATGGTTGACCTCGGCCTGCCGCGGCGGTATGGGCGCTTTCGTCGCGGTCGGCCGAGGTCGGCGCGGTGGGTCCACCGTACGACGCCGGTGCGACGGGGCGGCATGGGGGCACGGTGTGGGCCTGTCGCCTTTGGGGAGGCCGTCGCGGGGTACCCGTAACACAAAAGCGCGCTCCTTCGGGAGGACGAGGCGTCGTCGAGGAGCGTCCTCGCGTCGGCGCATGTCCCCGGGAGGCCCGCCGTGCCGCACGACAGCGAAGTCACGCCGCCGTCCGACGCCCGCTCGTCCGGAGGGACCTCGGCCCACGGGCCGACGGTGCTCCGGCAGGACGGGGTCGCGGCCCGTGCCGAGCGGCTGACCAAGGAGTACGGCGAGGGCGAGACCCGGGTGACCGCGCTCGACGCCGTCGACATCGACATCGCGCGCGGGCGGCTGACCGCGATCATGGGCCCGTCCGGTTCGGGCAAGTCGACCCTCATGCACTGCCTCGCCGGGCTCGACACCGTCACCGGCGGTCGGGTGTGGATCGCCGGGAAGGAGATCACCGGGCTCCGGGACAAGGAGCTGACGAAGCTGAGGCGGGACCGCATCGGCTTCATCTTCCAGGCCTTCAACCTGCTGCCGACGCTGACGGCGCTGGAGAACATCACACTCCCGACCGACATCGCGGGCCATCGCCCGGACGCGGAGTGGGTCGGGCGCGTGGTGGACACGCTGGGCCTGCGGGACCGGCTGCGGCACCGGCCGGCCGAGCTGTCGGGCGGCCAGCAGCAGCGCGTCGCGTGCGCGCGGGCGCTCGCCGCGCGGCCGGACATCATCTTCGCGGACGAGCCGACCGGGAACCTCGACTCGCACGCGGGCGCGGAGGTGCTGGGGTTCCTGCGGGAGAGCGTCGACGGCCTGGGCCAGACGGTCGTGATGGTGACCCACGACCCGGTCGCCGCGTCGTACGCCCACCGGGTGGTGTTCCTGGTCGACGGCCGGGTGGTCGCGGGGATGGACGGGCCCACGCCGGAACGGGTCCTCGAACAGATGAAGCGCCTCGACACGCCGCGCGGGTGAGGGCGGGAACCGCCGGGGGACGGCGAAGGCGTGCGTGGCCGGGTGATCCGTGGGCGTGGGCCGCGGGCATGTGCGGGACACAGCGGTAGGGGCCGGGGGGCCGGGGGGCCGGGGGGCCGGGGGTGCGGTGGGTGGGTCAGCCCACGGGGAGTTTGCCGTCGCTGGGGGCCGGGGCGTCGGTCGGCGACTCGGGGGCCGGGCCCGCGCGGTGGGCGGTCCAGGCGACGAGGGCGCCGAGGAGGGCCGCGCAGCCCATCAGTGCCGCCTGGATCTCGAAGGCGCGGCTGAAGCTGTCGACGGACGCGGTCATGAAGTCCGCGCCGGAGGCGAGGCGGTCGTCGCGAAGGTTGGTGGCCAGGGTGACCAGCACCGCGATGCCGATCGCGGCGCCTATCTGCTGGCAGGTCGTCACCATCGCCGACGCGACGCCGCCGTCGCTCTCGCCCGCGCCGCCGGTCGCCACGTGGATGACCGCGACGAACGCCATACCGAGGCCGAGGCCGGTGACGACCAGCGCGGGCATGAGGTGCGCGGTGAACGACGTCGCGGCGTCCATGCGGCTGAGCGTCCACATGCCGGCCGCCGCGATGGCGGGGCCCAGCACCAGTGGTACGGCCGGGCCGCGCGTGGTCAGCAGTTTCGCGGTGATCGCGCTCGCGATGCCCATGCCGACGCTGAAGGGCAGGTACGAAAGGCCGGTGCGGATCGGCGACCACGCCTGGATGTTCTGCATGTACAGGGTGAGGAAGAAGAACATCGCGAACAGCCCGCCTGCCGCGACCAGCACCATGACCTGCGCGAGGACCATCTGCCGGACGCGCAGGAGGTTGCGCGGGATCAGCGGTTCGGCGGCCGTGCGCTGCCGCGCCGCGAAGCCCAGCGCGAGGACGCCCGCGCCCGCGAGGCCGAGCAGCGTGCGGCCCGACGTCCACGGGTGGGTGTCGGTCTCGACGACGGTGTAGACGAGGAGGAGCACCGCGAGGGTGCCGAGCGCGGCGCCGACGAAGTCGGGGACGCGGGCGGGCGCGTCGCGGTCGTCGCTCGCGATGATCCGGGGCAGGGCGATCAGCGCGACGGCACCGACGGGCAGGTTGATCAGGAAGATCCAGCGCCAGTCGGTCCATTCGACGAGCGCGCCGCCGAGGAGCAGGCCGGTGGCGGCGCCGAGGCCGGTCAGCGCGGCCCAGACGCCGAGGGCCCGGGCGCGTTCGCCGCGCTCGCGGAAGGTCGCGAGCAGGATCGCGAGCGCGGCCGGGGACAGCAGCGCGCCCGCGATGCCTTGCGCGGCGCGGGCGGCGATCAGCGTGCCGGCGTTCGGCGCCAGGCCGCACGCGGCGGAGGCGAGGACGAACGCGGCGAGGCTGCCGGCGAACAGGCGGCGCCGGCCCAGCAGATCGGCCAGGCCGCCGCCGATGAGCAGGAACCCGCCGAAGGTCAGGAAGTACGCATTGGTCACCCAGGACAGGGAGTTCGCGGAGAAATCGAGGTCGTCGCCGATCGTCGGCAGCGCGACGTTGACGATCGTGTCGTCGATCAGCAGCACGAACTGCGCGGTGCAGACGAGCAGCAGGACGAGGCGCGGATTGACGGAGGCGGGACCGGTGGAGCCGGGGGCCGACATGCGACCTCCTACACTTGTAGGAATCAGTTCTACAGTTGTAGGAGATTCTTCTCCATGCGTCAAGCCGCCCGATAATGAGGTGATGGAAGCGAACGGACACTCGGCTCACGAACCCGCGGGGAGCGCCCCGCCGAGCCGTCGTATGCAGCTGCTCGACGCCGCGATCCGGGTGATCGCGGCCCACGGCCTGCGCGGGCTCACCCATCGGGCGGTGCAGCAGGAGGCGGGGCTGCCGCACGGCTCGGTGACGTACTACTTCAAGACCCGCGACCAGTTGGTGTTCGGCGTCATCGACCGCATCACCGAACTGGAGCGCGCCCAGGCCGGGCAGGTGGCCGACGAGTTGCTGCGCGCGATGGCGGTGCAGCCCTTCCGGCCCGACTATCCGCGCATCGCCGAGCTGACCCACGCCTGGTGGTCGTCCAGCCGGGACCGCCAAGTCGCGCGGTACGAACTGCAGTTGGCGGGTACGCGGGAGCCGCGCATCGATGCGGCGATGCGGAAGGCGGCGGCCGAGTTCCGCAAGCTCACCGAGTTGGTCGCGCTCGCCACCGGGTCACCGAACGCGGCCGACGACGGCGAGGTGCTCCTGACGTACATCGACGGCCTGATGTTCCACTTCCTGGTCGAGACGCCGGAGAACCCGGAGTTCCTGGAGACCGGGATCAGGCTCGCGATCGAGTCGTTGCGGAGCGTGCCGCGCACGGGATGAGGCGGGGCCGGCCGGGCTCAGGCGACGACCCGGACCGCGCGGGGCGGGTCGGTGGGGTCGGCGGCGTGGGTGCCGGGGCCCGGCGGCGCGTCGCCCGGGTCCCCCGTGCCGTCGCGGGCGACGAGGGCCGTCAGCACCCGCCGCGCCAGCGCGTCGCTCACGCGCAGCGGCGGGGGATCCGCGCGGGGGCGGGAGAAACCGCTCACCAGGACGCCTCCCGCGACGCCGTGGCCGAGGGCGAATCGGGCCGGATGGGGGGTGCCGTCGGCGGTGATGAGGCGGTGGTCGCCGGCCGCCGCGCGTATTCGCCCGGACGCGTGCCCGGCCACCGACTCCTCGGTGATCTCGCCGCGGGCGAACAGCGCGCGGACGAGCGGGTCCCGGCTGCGGGACACCGACGGCGCCGGGAGCCGGGCCTCGACCAGGGTGCGCGCCCGCAGCACGGTGTCGGGGACCGACGGACTGTGGGCGGCGAAGGCGTCGCCCGACGCGCCGACCACGACCTCGGCGCCCAGGAACCTGATCACCCCGGCCCGGGCCAGCGCCAGGATCTCCTCCAGCCGCGCGCTGGGCGGGCCGCTCGCCATCGAGTTGTAGAAGCCCAGGAAGCCGGGGAGTTCGTCGCGGCGCGAGCGTTCCGAGATGCGGTTGTCGTCGAGCAGCCGGGCGACGAGGTCGAAGCCCGACTGGAGGGCGTGGTTCGCCGCGAGGTCCGGGCTGTGCCGGGGGTCGGTGCCCCGCGCGAGGGTGTCGGCGATGTGCGCGGTGATCGCCGCCTGCAGCGCGGCCGGGCTCGGGAACCGGCGTCCGGCCAGCGGGCGTTCGAGCCGGGCGAGGTCGAACCGGTCCGCCGGGTCGGGCACGGCCCGGGCGACCAGGGCGGCCGAACGCGCCTCGCACGCCGCCCGGTCGGCCGCGGACGCGCCGTGTCCGGCGTCGTCGAGTGCGGTGAACTCGGCCGCGAAGGTGTCCCAGGCCATCGTGGTGCGCTCCGGGTGGGCGGTGCACAGGCGGTGGTAGTACGCCCACGCCATTTCCCGCGCGAGGAGCGGGCGGAGGTCGCGCCGCCAGTCCAGGGCGCCGCGCCCCGGCCGGCGGGCGAGGGCGGCTGCCGTCAGGAAGCGCGGCAACGGGGGCTGCTCGCCGACGAGTTCGTAGTCGAACTTGGCGCGGTACGGCACGCCCTGGCGCGAGGCGGCGTACAGCACGGGCTCGTGCCCCGAAGGCCGGTAGACCAGGGTGCCGTCGGCGTCCCGGACGAACGCGCCGCCGCGTCCGGACGTGGTGCGGACGACCAGGTCGACGAACGCCAGGCCCATGCCGCGGGCGATCACGCGCTCACCGGGCCGCAGGGCCTCGAGATCCTGCTCCGCGGTGTAGCCGCACGGCAGGTAGCGCAGCCCGTGGTGTTCGGCGTAGCGGGCGAAGCGCCGTTCGCCGGCGTCGGGTTCGGCATCCAGGTGGCCTTGCGTGAGGACCACCGCGTCGACGACCACGCAGGCTCCCCCCGCGAGTTCGACGCGCTGGCGGCCGGAGTCGTCGGCCACGTCGGCCACGTCGACGGCGCTGTCGCGGTGCACGAACACCCGGACGCCCGGAGGCGCGGACGCGACGGCCGTACGGAACACCCAGGCCATGTAGGCGCCGACGAGGCCGCGGCTGGGAAACCACATGGGGGTCAGCCGGGCCAACTCGTCGGCGAGCGGCGCGAGTTCGGGATCCAGCCGTCGACCGCGCAACTCGGCCGCGCGGTCCCGTCCCCACTCCCACAGGGACGGTCCCGGGCCGATCGGGCCCGCGCACGTCGTGGCCTCGTCGGTGAAGAGCGTGATGTGGGCGGCCCGGGAGTTGGCCCACATCAGCGAGGCCGCGTCGCGCCGCCAGACCCGGCCGCCGCCGGGGAGGCAGGGGTCGATCACGTGGATGTGCAGCGGCCGGGCGCCGACCGTGTCGCGCGCGTTGGCGCACAGGCGTTCCAGGAGCGAGGTGCCCGCCGGTCCGCAGCCGACGAGCGCGACGGTCACCGGCCGGGGCGAACGGGAGGGTATCGGCGGCGCGTCGGTCATGGAGCCCCGAAAACGGGCGTGCCGACAGCGGCTGCCGACCCCTGGACGCGCGTCGCGTCGGCGGCAGGACTCCAGGCGGGATCCGGACTCACGCCGTCGACGGTACCGGGATTGCTCGCACGGCACCGGGCATCGGCCGTCCCGGCGGCGGCCGGGTTCGGCGGCCGTCACGGACAGCGACGGCCGCGACGCCGCGGTGCCGCGGCGCGCCGTGCGCGGGCGGTGCGGGCAACTGACTTGCCATGACGGGGTTTTGCCGATGGGGGTCGGCCCGTAGGCCATCGGTCGCCGGTGCGGTCGGATACGGAACGTGAAGAGGCGCACGTGGTGGTCGTCACGATCCGCGCGGCGTGGGCGCGGCGATCGCCCGCGACAGACGGGACGGTAGCGCCGCCGTGTTGCCGGGGGATTACCGGTGCTTTGCTCCGGTGTTGCGCCCGGGTTGCTCCGGCATTGCCGTTCCGCCGCGCCGTCGGGGCGATTCCGCGCCACCCACCTCGCGGGTGCCGCCGCCCGGTGTCAGCCGCACGGCTCGGCGGCCGTGCCGCCGAGCGCCCCCAGGCCGGTCAGGCGCGGCCAGTCCACGATCGGTACGCCGCTGCCGCTCGCCGCGGGGCCGCGGCAGCTGCTGCGGTGGTGCCGGGTGACGTGGTCCAGGCGCACGTTGTCGCGGAACGCGGGGAGGTCGTGCAGCCGCGCGAAGTAGTCCCACAGCGCGGGGTGTTCCGCGATCCGCCGGACGTCGTCGGCGTGCAGGTGCAGGCGGTGTACGGCGTCGATGTGCAGCAGCGTCGTCCACAAGTGCACGTCGGCGGCCGAGAGGTCGCGGCCGATCAGGAACTCCGAGGATTCCAGGCGTCGTTCGAGGAGGCCGAGGGTGTGGAGCACGGTGCGTACCGCCTCGTCGTACCGGTCACCGGCCCGGGCGCGGCCCGCCTGCTGGGCGGCCTCCCAGATGTCGTCGTCGAACAGCGCCTCGTAGTAGGCGAGTTCGGTGGCGGCTCGGGCGGGATACAGGTCGGGGCCGGTCCCGGGGAACGCGGTCGCCAGGTCGTGGAGGATGTCCGCGGGCTGGTTGCTGACGATGCGCCCGCTCCACCGGTCCCACAGCACCGGGACGGACACCGGGCCCTCGTAGTGGTACTCCGTGGCCTCGTACGCCTCGCGGAGCAGCGCGAACCCCCCGACCGTGTCCGGTCCGTGCCCGTCGCCGTCCCGGAAGGCCCAGCCGCGCCCGTCGCGCACCGGGTCGACCGTCGACAGCGACACGACGTCCTCCAGGCCGCGCAGGTCGCGCGTCACGGCGGTGCGCAGTGAGCGCGGACACGCGAGGCAGATGTACAGGTGGTAGCGGCGCGGGTCGGCGGTGAAGCCGCTTCCGGGCGCGCGGCCGACGCGGCCTCGGAAGGCCGGTGCGGGGCGGCCGAGGGTGCGGTAGCGCCCGTGGGCGCGGAAATCGACGGGGTCTGCGGATCCGGGCAGGCGTACGGGCGGCTGGGCGGGCATGGCGGAACTCCCTGGAGGCCGAATCGGGCAGGGGACGACAGCCGCGCACGGTCACGCGCGCGAAAGGGCGACGGAGCGGGGACCGGACGACCGGCGCCGGGCACGGCGGCGAGGCCGGGCCCGGGCAGGCCTCGGGCGGCACGGGCCCGGCCGCGAGGCGGGCGGACCACCCGGAGGGGAAGGCGCGTGGCGCACGCGCGGTGTGGACGGCGCGCGAGGCGCGGCGCGGGGCAGGCGACAGTCGGACTCCGAACGTTCTAAGCCGCGCTGCAGACACGCAGGAGATCGATGTGGCGCCGCTTCAGAAACCGGCCGGAGACGAGCCTGCGGAGCGGAGGGAACGGTGCCGCGCACACGCCGCGCATCGTCGCCCCCTTTCCCCGCTCGCCGAATCGGATTATTCGCGTGCTGTACACAAACCGTCAATAGACGGGGAACACGCGGTGCGCGCCGGGGCCTTCGGCGCGGAGCGCGGGGATGACGCGGGGACGACGCGGTGCGGCGGGCACCCGGGGGCTCAGAAGTAGCCGGGCAGCGGCAGGCGTTCGTAGGGGCGGACGTCGGCACCGGGGCCGGTGCGCCAGGGGTGCCGCCCGAGCGCGTCGCAGACCAGGCACGCCTCCTGCTTGCCGATCGCGACGACGCGGTGGCCGATCAGCGCGGCGCGGGCGGAGTAGCGCCAGCCGTCGCCGTCGCACGCCTGACACACCACCGTCATCTCCGTCGGGAACTCGGGCGGTGGCTCGGCGGGGATCTCCGGCACGTCCGGAGTGTTCGCGTCCACTCCTCCCACCGTATCGCCGGTTGGCGCGCGGGGGGACCGGCGCGCGGCAAGTCACCCGTGGGGGCGACGGGCCGGCCGCGCGCCGCGGACCCGTGGGAAGACGGAGACGGCCCGCGGCGGGCGGCCGACGCAGGGGGGCAGGCGTCAGGGCAGCAGGACGACCTTGCCCCGGCCGTGCCCGGCTTCGATGACGCGGTGCGCCTCGGCGGCGTCGGCCAGCGGCAGCCGGTGTCCGATGTGCACGGTCAGCGCGCCCCGCGACCACAAGTCGAGAAGCTCGCCCAGGCGTTCGCGCGAGCGCGCCCCCGGCCCGCCGCGCAGCCCCCGGAGCCCCAGGCGCTCGGCCCCCGCGAAATCGGCGATCGTGGCGATGCGGTCCCGGTCCGCGACGAGGTCGACCGACGCGTCGAGCGCGCCGCGCCCGGCCGCGTCCAGTGCGGCGTCCACGCCCTGCGGCGCGACCGCGCGGACGCGGTCGACCAGGCCCGGGCCGTACGTGACCGGGGTGGCGCCGAGTGAGCGCAGGTACGCGTGATTCGCCTCGCTCGCGGTGCCGACGACCGCCGCGCCCCACGCCACCGCGATCTGCACCGCGGCCGTCCCGACCCCGCCGGCGGCGGCGTGCACGAGCACGGTTTCGCCCGCCGCGACCCGCAGTTCGCGCAGGGCGCGGTGGGCGGTCTGCCCCGACGCGGACATCGCCCCGGCGACCTCCCACGGCATGTCGGCGGGCTTGCGCACGATCTGGTCGGCCGGGACCGCGACCGCCTCCGCGTACGCCCCGAGCATGGTCCAGCCCAACACCTCGTCGCCGACCGCGACCTCGGCGACGCCGTCCCCCACGAGGTCCACCACGCCCGCGAATTCGTTGCCGGGAACGATCGGCAGCGATCCGCGCATGGCCGGCGGGGCCTCCCCGCGCCGTACCGACGTATCGACGGGCTGCGCCCCGGCCGCCCGGATCCGCACCCGGACCTGCCCCGGTCCGGGCCGCGGATCGGGCACGTCCGTCAGTCGCAGGACGTCGGGCGGTCCGAACTCGGCGAGCGTCACTGCCTGCATGAAGGTCACATCCCCTGGAACGGTGGTCGACGGGGACCACGATGCAACCTGAACCTCACTTCACGTCAAGCGCGCGGACGGCCGTGCGGGATCGGGGCGGGTCCGCGCATCGCAGGCCGTGCCGCACATTACCCTCGACAGGCGTGGGGTCCGGGCAAGTTGCGTTTGCCCGGACCCCACGCCTGCTCGGTCAGCCGTTCCGGTTGGGGAAGGTGTCCTGGTCCACCTGGGTGCCGTCGGCGTCGTACGCGGTGAAGGTGTACGTCGCGCCGCGGGCGTCGGCGTCGGCGGTCGCGCCGAGGGGGAACACGACGAAGTGCTCGCGGGTGTTCGGCACCGCGACGGCGTCCTCGTCGAGCGTCGTGCCATCGGGGAAGGCGATCCGAGCCTTCGCGACCTCGGGGGTCGCCTGGAGCACGACGAAGCTCAGGCCGCCGCCGGAGGCACGCGTGGGGCGCAGGACCGGCGCGCCGCGGCCGTTGTCCTCCGACCAGGGGAGGGTCATGTCACACGGGCTCATGAACGTGGCCGCCCACCTGCCGTCGATCACCAGGGCGACGTTCTCGCAGTACGGAGGACCGGTGGCGGGCGCGGCGGCGGTTCCCGGGGAGACGGCCGAGTCGGGCCGGGCCGTGTCGGTTTCCGAGGGATGGCCCGGCGGGTGCACGTCGCCGAGGGCGCGCACGATCTGCCAGGAGGTGCCCTGGAGTTGCCCTTCGGCGACGACCAGCGTGCCGTCCGGAGACATCTGCGGGGGCGCCGCGGCCGTCGTGGGTGTCGGGGCCGGGGACGCGCCGCCCGTCGCGGAGGGCGTGGTAGGGGCCTCGGCCGCGGCGCTCCGGCCGTCACGCCCGCCCAGGAGCGTCACGCCGGTGACGGCCGCCGCCGCGAGGAGCACCGCGGCCACCGAACCCGCCACCGCCGCCCGCCGCCTGCGCCGCGCCCTGCCCCCGCGCTCGATGGCCGCGTGCGGGGCCGGGGTGTCCGGCGGGCCGCCGCGCATCCCCTGCTCGAATCTGTCGCGCATCCACTGCCCTTCCTCAATGCCGGCCATGGGCCAGAACCTCCGAGGTGTCGTCGGAACCCGAGTCCCACTGCGGTCCGTTGAGGCCGGGGTCGACCCGGAGCTTCGCGAGTCCCTTGGCGGCCTGGCTCTTGACCGTGCCGACCGAGCAGCCGAGGATCCGCGCGACCTCCGCCTCCCCCAGGTCGTCCCAGTAGCGCAGCACCACGACCGCGCGCTGCCGGGCGGGGAGCCTGGCGAGGGCGCGCAGCAGCGCGTCGCGCTGGTCGACGCGGTGCGTCGCGTCCGGCACCCGGGCCTCGGGCACCGCGGCGCCCAGCAGCTGGGTGATGCGGCGCTTGCGGAACCGCGCCGCGTTGGCGTTGACCAGGATGCGGCGCACGTACGCGTCCGGGTTGTCGCTGGACCGCACGCGGTGCCACGCCGCGTGGGCCTTGACCAGCGTCGTCTGCACCAGGTCCTCCGCCTCGCCGTGGTCGCCGGTCAGCAGATACGCGGTGCGGACCAGCCGCGTCCAGCGGGACTGGACGAAGTCGTGGATCTCCGCCGCTTCTTCGGGTCGCAACGAACACCTCCTTCGCAGAACCCTGAGTACGGCCGGGCGCGGCGGGGTTGCCCGGGAGGGTGAAGATCGCACACGGGTGGGGGCGGGAGTGCCGGGGGTCGGGTGGACGCGGGGGCTCCGGTGCGCGGCGACGCCGTCCGCACGCCCCCGGCGCGCACGCCGAAAAGGCCCGGAACGCACGGGCGTTCGGGCCTTGTCGGGGTGGGACTGGCGTACCGGCGGCTCAGGCCGCCGCGACACCCGCGACGAGCAGGGCGCCCGCGACGACGCTGGCGAGGGCGCGGACGTGGTTCATGCGGGTCCACTCGTCCCGGTAGGCCGCCCACAGCCGGTCGGCTTCGGGGCTGCCCGCGGTCACCGCGTCGAGCGCCTTGTTGCGCGGTACGTGGTACGCGACGGTCAGGCCGAACGTCGCCACGACGTACGTCGCCGCCCCGGCGACCAGGAAGCCGGAGGACCCGGCGTCCCAGTCGGCGACCGCCCACCCGCCCAGGGCGAGGGCCGTCAGCGCGGTCCCGGTGAAGACCGGGAGGAAGAGGGAGGCGACCGCGGAGACGTTGACGGCCTGCATGACACCGACCGCGTCCTTCGCGGGGACCCGGCGGAGCGCCGGCATCACCAGGGCCGAGAAGCCGAAGCACACGCCGCCGACGGTGACGGCGCCGAGCGCGGTGGCCAGGGTGAGGGCGAAGAGGATTCCGTTCATGAGGGGGTCCTTCGGCGGATGCGTGGGGGCGGGGGTCGGACGGCGGCGGGGTCGTCCGCCGGGGGAAGCTGTCACGCGGTCGCGAGGCGGTGGCCGCGGCACCGTGGCGCCGGTGCCGCGGGGGCGTCCGCCGGGTGGCGGCCGTCACGGAGGCGGGGGCGGCCGGGGCGTCGCCGCGCCCGTCACGCCGTCGGGCGCGGCCCGATGCCTTCCCGGACGTCCGCCGCTACGCGTTCCAGGCGCCGGTCGCCGCGACCGAGCGCGCGTAGTCGGCGAAGTCGCGCGGGGCCCGGCCGAGGGCCTGGCGCACGCCGTCGGCCAGGTGCTGGTTGCGGCCGTCCATGACCTCCGTGAAGAGGTAGCGCAGGAAGCCGACGGTCTCCGCGTCGAGCCCGGCGTCGCGGAGGGCCGCGGCGTAGGCGTCGATCGGCACGGTCACGTACGCGATGTCGCGTCCCGTCGCCGCGGCGATCTCGGCGACCGCGTCGGCGAAGCTGAGCAGGCGCGGCCCGGTGACCTCGTACGTCTTGCCGTGGTGCCCGTCCTCGGTCAGCGCGGCGACGGCGACGTCGGCGATGTCGTCGGTGTCGACGAACGGTTCGGCGACGTCCCCGAGGGGCAGCGCGACCTCGCCGGCGACGATCGGTTCGATCAGGAAGTTCTCGTCGAAGTTCTGCATGAACCACGACGCGCGGACGACCGTCCACACGGCGCCGACCCGTTCGGCGACCTTCGCGACGCGCTCCTCCGCGCTCTGCGCCTCGGGCTCCCCGCGGCCGGAGAGGAGGACCAGGCGGCGCGTCCCGGCGGCGACCGCGGCCTCGGCGAACGCGCCGACCGCGTCGGGGGCGCCGGGGACGGCGAGGTCGGGGGCGTACGCGATGTAGACGGCGGCGACGTCCTTGAGGACGGGCCGCCACGTGCTCGGGTCGTTCCAGTCGAACGGGGTCTCGGCGCCGCGCGAGCCGATCCGCGGTGTGGCGCCGCGAGCGGTCAGGCGTTCGACGACGCGACGGCCGGTTTTGCCGGTGCCGCCGAGGACCAGGATGGTGTCCGTCATGGGGATTCCTCCGCTGTCTTTCGGGGTGGATGCGCTTGCGTGACTTCATTGAAGTCGAGCGGAGCGAGACGGGACATAGCTGGGAAGCCCAATTACATGTGAGAACGTCTCATGCGTGGCGTGAGGTGCCTCGGGGCGGGGCCGACGGGACGGACGCTCGCACGTTGCGGTCGTGGTCCGCGTCGGTCCGCGTCGGTCCGCTCGGGGCACGGTGCCGGGTGAACACACGCCCGCTCCGCCGCACTTGGGCCGGCCGGTGTCGGCGGGCGGCGCGGCAGGCGCTCCCGCGCGTCGTCAGGAGCGGGCGTACGCCCCCGGTGGGGCGCCGACCGCGGCCGTGAAGTCGCGCGTCAGATGGGCCTGGTCGGCGTAGCCCAGCTCGACCGCGAGGGCGGCCCAGTCGATCCGGCGGCCGGCCGCGGCGCGCTCTGCGGCCTCGTGCAGGCGGGCGCGGCGCAGGACCCACTTGGGGGACGCGCCGACGTACTCCGCGAAGAGGCGTTGCAGGCGGCGCACCGACATGCCGAGGCTCCCGGCCACGTCGTCGACGCGCGTGAGCGACGGATCGGAGGTGATGCGGGCGACGATCTCCGCGGCCTCGTCCGCCGCCCGGTCGGGTGCGGGGAGCCGCGCGCTCAGGAACTCCTCGGCGTACGCCACCATTTCGGTGTCGTCGCGGGTGCCGAGGACGGCGGCCTGCGTGGTGTGCACGGCCGCCGGGTCGAACAGCGTGGCGGCGGGCAGGACCCGGTCGACGATGTCGGCGACCGGACGCCCCAGGAGGGGCCGGAACGCCCCCGGCCGGAACCGCACGCCGAGCACGTGGCCGAGGCCGTGGATGCGGCGGCGGAACGAGCCCCGGATGATGCCGTAGACGGCGGCCTCGGGCTCCTCGAAGACGAGGTGCACGTTGGGGTGCGACAGCACGTGCGACTCGTGCGAGGCCTTGCCGCGCAGGTCCCACGCGACGATCCAGTAGTACTCGACGAAGCGGCCGACCCCCGGGCTCGGGGCGTGGCGGGCGAGGCGGATTTTCGTCGCCGTCAGCTCCGGATACAGGACACCGCGGGGCATATCCGCAGCATTGATCCGCTTTTCGGCCATGCGGCCAGGCTACGGCCCCGCACCGACAACGCGGCTTCGCGTCGCGCACGGCCCGGCACCGACCACGCGGCTCCCGTCGCGTTTGTTCAAGAAGACCCCGGCCCGTCGTTCCTACCGTGTCGGGCATGGAACTCCACCCCCACCTGGCCGCCGCGGCGGCCGAATCCGCCCGCATCGCCCGGACCGCCGCCGCCGGACTGACCGACGACCGCCTCGCCGCCCCGACGCCGTGTGCCGGGATGAACACGCGCGACCTGCTCAACCACTGGGTGCTCTACAGCGCGTACGGCTTGGAGAAACGCGCTCTGCGCGAGCCGCTGCCCGACGCGTGGGCGACCCGCGATTTCGTCGCCGAACCGGGCTGGGCCGACGCGTACGCCGCGCGGCTCGACCGAGCGGTGGCCGCGTGGGCCGACCCCCGGGTCTGGGACGGCGTCGTCGAACTCGGCGGGGGCCACAGCCAGTCCGCCGCCGAAATCGCCGGCATGCTCCTTCTGGAACTGACCCTGCACGGCTGGGACGCCGCGCGGGCCACCGGCCGGGAGGCGGCCTACCCCGACGACACCGCCGAGGCCGTTCTCCGCCTGGTCGAGGAGTACGCCGAGCCCTACCGCGAGTACCAGGGCTTCGCGGCCCCGGTCGCGCCGCCGGTCGGCGCCTCGGCCTGGAACCGCGCGCTGGCCTTGTCCGGCCGCGACCCGGAGTGGACGCCGTGACGGTACGCCGCGGCGCGTAGGCGCCGGTCCGATGCGCGGTGCGGCGGCGAATCCGATGCGGTTCCCTCGGTTCGCGGGGGTGCGATGCGCCCATACTGGGCCGATCGTGCGTCGCCCGTGCCCCGACCGGAGAGGTGAACTGTGTTGTCCGACAAGCCGATACGCCAGTGTGTGACCACCGTCGCGGTGGCCTCCGCGCTCGCCCTGTCGACGGCGGGCGTGGCGGCGGCCGTCGGCAACGCGCCACCGGGCAGGCCGGCCACCGCCGAGGCCGCGTCGGGAGCCGCTCCCGTCGCGCGGCCGGTCGCGGCGAAGACCGCGACACCGGGCAAGCCGGCTCCGTCGGCCACCGCGAAGCCCGTGGTCAAGCAGACGGCCGCCCCGAACAAGGGCAAGACGGGGAAGACGGGCAAGAAGAAGAAAAAGAAGAGCTTCCTCAAGAGCGCCGTCGGGATTCTGCTCCTGCTCGTCCTGCTGCCGGTGCTGGTGGTCGTCGGGCTGGTCGTCGCGGTACGCGTCCTGCTCAAGCGGCGCCGCTCCGCGGACTCGTCCCCGCCCCTGCCCCCGCCGCCGTCCCCGCCCTCGCCCCCGTCCCACGACCCGCCGGGCGGGCAGCCGGGGCCCGGCAAGAGCCTGTGACCGCGGGGCGGTCGGGTGCGCCACCACGCGATCGGCACGTACTCCGGGGGGAGTAGAGGCGTTCCTACGCGCTGATGCCCCCGGAGCAGGCGGCCACGGCGCGGGGGGCCGCGGCGTCTGCCGGGGGAGCACGCGGGGTGACTTCCGCCGACGGACGTTTCCGGGGGGCCGCGGCGGGAGCCTTGAGGGCGTCGGGAGAGCGTCCCTGAGGAGGCCAGCGTGAAGACGGTCGAAGCGTCGCGGGTGCGGTCCGAGGCGGGTGCGAAGGCGGGACGGGCGGCGGGGAAGCCGCGCCATTTCTCGCGCGGGGTCCGGCGCGCGGTCAACTCGTCGCACGTGGTCGTGGCGGTGGGGCTGGTCGGTGTCGAGTGGGTGATGGTGGTGCTCGCCTTCGTCGCGCGCAACGCGGACGACCCGGTGCTGCGGCACAACGTGTACGAGGTGATGCGCGGCCTGGTCTTCGCGGCCGGAATCCCCCTCGCGGCGCTGTCGCTGGTGACCGGGGTCGTGCTCTCGCTGCGCACGCCGTGGGGCCTGTGGAGGCACCAGTGGATCAAGGTGAAGCTGGTCCTGCTGATCCTGGTGATCGCGCTCGGCGCCGGGGTGATCTCCACCTGGGTCCGCGAACTCGGCGACAAGACCGCGCCCGGCGGGGACACGTCCGGTCTGGCGGTGGTGCAGTGGTACCAAATCGCGGGCGTCAGCGTGCAGTTGGCCGCGCTGATCGTGGCGACGTTCCTGTCGGTGTACAAGCCGTCGGGGAAGCGCCGGCCGAGCGGCGGGTGACCCGTAAACGGGAACGGCGGCGGGGTGCGGGGCCGGGGAATCGGCCGCGCACCCCGCCGCCGTGTGGGGCTGTCTCCCGTCAGCCGGTGGCGGCGCGGGGGAACGGGTAGACGTCGGCGTCGCCGGAGCGGGTGGTCTGCGAGGGGAGCCGGCCGTACGCGGCCCGGTACAGCGAGCCGAAGCGGCCCAGGTGGCTGAATCCCCAGCGCAGGGCGATGCCGGTGACGGTGTCGTCGCTGCGCCCCTCCGCGACCGCGAGCAGGTCGGCGTGCGCGCCCGCGAGCCGGACGTGGCGCAGGTGGGCGAGCGGGGTCACGCCGAGGTGGGTCCGGAACTTCTCCTGAAGCGTGCGCACGCTCATGTGCGACGCCGCGGCGATGTCCGCGACCGAGATCGGCTCCGACGCGTGCTCCTCGCAGAACGCCAGCGCGCGGCGCAGCGCGACCGGTGCGCCGACCGGGCCGCTGCGCAGCGCGCCGCCGCTGAGGGTGTGCGGCTGGCAGGCGAGCAGGCCGTGGACGAGCATCTGCTCGAAGTGCGCGGCGGCGTCGGGGGAGCGCGTGAGCAGGCCGGAGTCCACCATCGCGCCGAAGCTGTGCGCGAGCGAAAGCCACTGGCGCACCTCCTCGTTGGCGGTGTCCAGGACCGGTTCGAAACGCAGCGGCGCGTTCTCGGAGGTGTCGTCGGCGTACGGGCGGATCGCGGCGTCGATGACGCGGCGCGGGATGCGCAGCACCAGTGCGGTGGTGTCGGGCGCCCAGCGTGCGATGACCTCCTGGCCGGGGCCGGTGATCACGGGGGACATCGGGACGTCGCGTCCGTCGACGGTGAGCCGCCCGCCGCCGCAGTGCAGCAGGTGGACGAGGTAGACCGGCGCCTGGGTGTCGAACCGCAGTTCGGCGTGGGTGCCGTAGCCGATCTGGTAGAGCGCGATCTCGCCGCGGTGCAGCACGCGCAGCTTGCCGCGCACGGCACCGGTGCCGGGGACGCGCAGGCGGTGCGGGATGACGTGCGAGCCGACGGCGTGGTGCATCAGGCGCGGTTCGGTGCCCTGGTAGAGCACCCGGCCGCGCGGGGTGAGCCCGTTGGCGGGGGCGTTGTTCGCGCGGAGGGGGGCGGTGCGCTGGGGGGTGAGCCGCGTCGGGGGCTGCGCCGGGCCGGGGGTGGTGGCGCGGGTGACGGGCGGCTGGGGGCGCCGCGGGGCCGCGACGCGGGAGCCTGTCCCCACCGGGGTGCGGGCGGGGGCGGGCGCGGCGGACGACGGCGAGGACGAGGGCGCGACGTGCAGGGGGCGAACGTGGGTTGTGGCGGGCATGGGGAACTCCTGCCTGGTGGTCATGGTGTGGTGCGCGTGGGGGAGGCGTTGCGCGGGGACGGCGGGTGTCACGGGAGGTGTCGCGGGGGCGTTCGCGGGGCCGGTCACGGGGGAACTGCCTGGGTTTCGAAGGGACTTCATGGGGTCTCGGGTGGGGGACGGGAGTGGCCGCGGGCGGGCCGCGGTACGGGGGTCATGAGGCACGGCGGCGGTCTTCCGCAAGGTTGTGGGGGCTGCCCGGCCGGTCGACGACCCGGAGCGCGAGCCACAGGTCGGCCTCCGCGGTCGGCCCGTGGAGCAGGTCGAGTCCGAGGACGCCGCCGATGCGGGTGAGCCTTTTGCGGGCGCCGGGCACCGTGAGGCCCAGGGCCTCGGCGGTCGCCGACAGACGTGCGTCGTGGGCGAGCCAGATGCGGAGCGTACGGGCGTCCGCGCCGCCCGGGCCGCCGGTGAGGGTGCGGAGCCCGGCGTACGCCCAGTTCTCCAGGACCGGCAGGTCGAGCGGGAGCGGCGGGCGGTCGAACCGGCCCGGCGGGAACGGGTCCCGCGCGTAACCGGCGTCGCCGTTCCGGGGGTTCGCGGAGGCGTGCTCCCGGCGGTCGGGGGACGGGTGGGCGTCCGAGGGGGAGCCGCCCGTGCCCGCCCCGCCGGAGAACGGGCCGTGCTCCGCGAGCCGGTTCGCGGAGAACCGCAGACCGGTGGTCGCGCTCGTGGCGGGACCGCCTTCCGCGACGCCGCTTTCCGGGAGGACGCGTTCCGCTTCCGGGGCGCGCGGTTCCGTGAACTCCGGCAGGCCGGGCATGCCCGAGACCTCGGACAGCTCGGGGAGTTCGGCGGAATCCGCGCGGCCCCACCGCGCCGACAGGTCCGACACCGACGCCACGCGCAGCGCGAGCGACAGTTCGGCGCGGTCCCCGACGCGGTACAGGTTCCGGCCGAGGACGTCCTGGATCAATTTCAGCCGACCGCTGAGGGTGTTGCGGTGGATGCCCAGGCGCGTCCCGGCCGAGCGGCGGTCGGCGAGCCACGTGGTGAGGGTGTCGACCAGCTCGGCGGCGTCGGGGTCGCCGCGCCGCCGGGGCTGATGGTGGGTCAGGGGTGCGAGCGCGCCGCGCGCCCACGCCTCGGCCTGGTGGGAGATCAGCAACTCCGGGTCCAGCCACGCGTGGAAGCGGGCGTACCCGCCGACCGCCACGCGTGCGGCGGCCAGTGCGTGCCGGGCCTGGGCGTACGCCGTCCCGACGCGCCCCGGTTCGACCACGGGCGACGAGCCGACCCGGCACTGCGGGTGACGGGTCGTCAGCTCGTGGGCGAGGTGCCGGGCCGCGCTGTCGTCGTCGGGTGCGTGCGTCCCGACCGCCAGCAGGACGACGACCGGCGTCTCGTCGTCCGCGTCCCGCACGATCCACGCGCTCCGGCCGGCCGTGCGGCGGACCACCGCGGCGACCGCGTCGGTGTCGGCGTCGTCGCAGTCGACCGCCAGCACGCGCGCGACGTCGGGCAGCGGCGCGCCGATGGCGTCGGCCATCGTGGCCGCCGCCAAAGGCTGTTCGTCGCAAAGCAGCCCCCACACCGCCCGGCGCTGGCGGCGCTCGGCGTCGTCGACGATCCGGACCGCCTCCGCGAAACGGTTCGCCGCCCAGCGCGCGAGGTCCACCGACGACACAGCATCGGGAAGGGCGTCCGACAGCCCGTCGATCGCGGCGACGGCATCACGCGCGAGTCCCATGTCATCTCCCGTCGGCCCGGTGGGGCGCCGCGGCCGGCGCCTCTTGGCGCCGCCGGAACTTCCGGTGATCACCATCTCTCCTGTCGTCGCCCGCGCCTACGGGAAGAAGCCGCAAATGATGAGGGGGAATCCGAAGTTCCTGTGATGGAGTCGTCGAGGGACCCGCACCCTGGGGAAGACCCGGGAACCGCCGTACGGTTGACGAGTATCGGAACCATGACGGTCTTGAATAAGGTCGAGCCGGTTATCCGACCCGAGTAAACTCACGAGTAACAACGGGCTTGCCGGAAGCCCGTGACGGGGCTTTTGGGGCCATTGCGTATTTTTGGGGGTGGGACATGCCGTACCAGGGGCCCGAAGGCCCCCTGCCGGAAACCCTTCTGGCGACTCCGGACATGCGGCGCGCCTGCGCCGAGCGTGATGTGGGCGCGATTTTCGCCATCGCGCGCGAGCAGGCTGGGATGAGCCTCAGCCGCCTGGCCCGGTTGTGCGAGATGACCCCCAGCCGCGTCGGCGACTACGTGCGCGGGCGCGCCCGCGTACGCCAGCAGCACGTCGTCGAACGCGTCGCCGACGGCCTGCGCATACCCGGCGAACTCCTCGGACTCGCCCCCCGCCCCTGGGAGTCGGACCCGCCGCCCGACGCCGCCGCGGTCCCCCCGGGGCTGCGCGCGCGCCTCGCCGACAGCATCGTCGAACTCGACCTGCGCATCGAGATCGACGTCGACAAAGACGGCTGGTCGCACCTGACGTACCGCCACCATGTGCTCAACCTCACCGACCGGCCGCTGACGCGCTTCGCGCGCGAGCTGTGGTTCGAGCACGGCGAGGGCCCCCTCGTGATCGAGGCGCTTCCCTCGGCCGACCACAATGTGGCCGTCGAACGCATCCACGACGCGGGCACCCTCGCCAAATTCGCGTGCCGCGTCTCGCCCCCGGTTCCGCCCATGGGCAGTGCCACGATCTCCTACACCTGCCGCGGCGGACGCTTCGTCGACGCCCACTATTGGCGCCAGGCGATCACCCGGTTCACGCTGCGGCTCCAGGTCGAGGTGCGGCAGATCGGCGTTATGCGGCTTGTGGACCGGTCCGCGATCGAGGAACATCCCGACGGGGCGACCCACCCGGTCGACGACGATGTGTACTGGTCGCACGACGGAGACGAGGCCAGAATCGGAGTGGTCCGCGAAGACCTTCGCCCCAATCAATTTGTCACCCTGCATTGGGAGGTCGTTCGTGGAGGCGCGTGACGCGCTGGAGGCGGTGATCCGCGCCTGGCACCGGCTGGAGGTCGAGCGCGGCGGCCCCGGGATCATCGAGTTCGACTGCCGCCCCCAGGGGCGCGGAGGCCCCGAAGCCCCCGCCCTCGCCGACCGGTTGCAGGTGTACGACGCCCTCGGCGCGCTGGCCGCCCAGGTCTCCGCCGACACCGAACCGTATGTCGCGGCACGCCTCGCCGCCGACCGCGCGTACCTCGGCGCCGGACTCGGCGAACGCGCCGGGCTCGACGCGTACGTCCGCGCGACGCAGGGCTGCCCGGCCGCCGGCTGGCCCGGCGACTACGTCGCATACCGGGGCGACGTCGCCCGCGCCGAACTCGACCGGCTCGGCATCGCGTGGGGCGCCGACACCGAGAAGGGGCTCCGCACCCGCGAGGGGCGGCTCGACGCCGACGCGGCACCCGACGCGATCCGCGCCGCCACGGCCGAGTTCGAACCGCGCGTGCGCAAACTCGTCGGGACCGACGCCCCATACGAACTCACCGTCGAACGCGTCGACATCGACGAATACTGGTCGTACTGGCTCGACGGCGCCGGGCGCCGGGTGCGGCTGCGCCTCAACGCGCGCAACGCCCGCTTCACCCGCGTCGGCGTCCGGCAGTTCGCACTGCACGAAGTCCTCGGCCACGGCCTCCAATGCGCGGCGTTCGCGCACCGCTGCGCCGCCGAGGAGGTGCCGTGGGTCCGGCTGCTGTCGGTGCACGGGCCCACGCAGGTGCTGCTCGAAGGGCTCGCCCAGGTCATGCCGCTGTTCGTGGTGCCCGAGGACGACGTGCTCGCCGCGCGGGTGCGCCTCGACCACTACCTGCAACTTGTCCGCTCCGAACTGCACTTGGCGATCAACTCCGGGGTGCCGGCGGGCACGTGTGCGGCGCACGCCCGGTCGCGCGTGCCGTTCTGGACCGACCGCCATATCGCCGACCTCCTCACCGATCGGGGAGCCGACCCCCGTCTGCGTTCCTATCTGTGGGCGTACCCGGCGGGCTTCGACTGGTTCATCCGCCTCGCGGAGACCGACGGCGACGCCATCACGGAGGTGCTGCATGCCGCGTACCGGGACCCCCTCACCCCCGGACGACTCGGGGAACTCTGGCCGGGCGGCCCGCCGATCGGCGGACCGGGATCGCCTGTTCGTCTACGGGAGCCTGATGTTCCCGGAGGTTCTGGACGCGCTGCTTGACCGTGTTCCCGAGCACACCGCGGCGGCGGTGGACGGCCGCGGCGCGGTGACCGTGTCCGGCCGCGTCTACCCCGTGCTGACCCGGGGCACCGGACGCGTCCGCGGGCACCTGCTCGTCGGGCTCGGCGACGCCGAGTGGGACATCCTCGACGCTTTCGAGGACGACCTGTACGACCTCGTGCGCCTTCCGCTCGCGGACGGCGGCCACGCGTGGTCGTACGTCGCGCCCGACGGCTTCACCGGCCACGAAGGCCCGTGGTCGCCCGAGGAGTTCGCCCGCAGGCATTTGGCCTCCTATCTCGTCGCCTGCCGCACCTGGCGGGCGGGGTACCGGGGTTCCGTCACGTCATGAGCAACTGCTCCCGCAGGGCGTCCAGACGCCGCCGCACCGCCAGCGCGGCCGGTGTCTGCGGCGTGCCCGTCGCGGAATAGGCACCGAGCACGTGGGGGCTCAGCTCGTACGCGATCTCCGCGTCGGCGACCTGGAGCCAGCAGTAGTGCGCGTTCTGCGCCAGCCGCCACGCCCAGCGCCGCTGCGACACGACGCCGTCGGCACCCGCCTCGCGGTCGTGTACGGCCCGGGTCATCGCCGCCTGGGCGAACAACTCCACGGCGGCGGCGGTTGATCCGTCGCGCAGGGCGGTGTAGGCGCGCACCTCACGCGCCGCTATCGCGGCGGCCACGTCACCGCGGCTCTCGGCCGCCTGGTCGAGCGCGGTGGCCAGGGCCAGCGCCTTGCCGGTCTCGCCGCCTTCGAGCGCCGCGCGGATCTGCCGCAGCCGCGTCGACTGCTCGGCGTCGGGGGTGGGCGCGGTCTCGGTGAACTCGGCGTAGGCGGTCGCCGGGGGAGCCGACGCGGCGGCCGGGGAAGGCGCGGAGGGCGCGGAGGCTGCGGGCGGCGCGGACGACGAGGGCGGCTGCCACCCCGGCGTCACCACCGGGTCGCGCCGCGGCGGCGGGGGCGGGCCGGGCTTCTCGACGGGCCGCCCGCTCCCGACGGTTCCGGTCGTGACCGAACCACGGGGCGGCTGCGCCGCGAACGGCGACTCCGCGGGCCGCGGCGGCGGGGCGGACCGCTCGGGCGCCGCGGTCGCGGCCATGTCCGAGGCGACCACGGGCTCGGCGGCTGCCGGGGGGACGTCCGGCGGGCTCGCGGGGGCCGGTGGCGCGGGAGCGGCACGCGGCGGCGCGGGGGGTTCGGCGACCGGTGCGGCCGTGGACGGCGCGGCGGGCGCGGCCGGGGGGACCGGAGGGGACGGCACCGGGCGGGACGCGACCGGCGGGTCCGGTTCGGGGGTTTGCGCGACGGGCGCGGGCGCGGGCGCGGGTTCGGGCTGGGGCGCGGGTATCGGCGCCGTGTTCGCCCGTGCGGGCCGCGCGGCGGGTTCGGGCGCGGGCTCCGAGGCGGGAGCGGGTACCGAAGGAGCGGCCACCGCGGCGGAGTCGGTGGTGGCCGCGGCGCGCTCGGCTTCCGGAGCGACGGACGCGACCGGCGGCGCCGGGACCGGTTCCACGGCGCGTGCGGCGGTCGGTGCCGGGGGAGCGGTCGCGATCGGGGGTTCGGCGTCGAGTGGGACGGACTCGGCGGTCGGTGCGGCAGGTTGCGCGGTGGGCGCGACCGGCGGCGCCGGGACGGGATCCACGGTGCGCGCGGCGGTCGGTGCCGGGGCGGGAGTGGAAGGTTCGCTCGACGTCGGCGCGGGGTGGGGAGCCCGCGCGGGGGGTGAGGGAACGTGCGCGGCGGGGTGAGGTGTCGGCCCGGGAAACTCCGGGGCAGGCGTCGGGGGCGGTGCCGAAGGGGCGGGCGCGGCAGGTGCTTCCGCCACGCGCGCGGCCGGGCGGGGAACCGGGGGTTGCGCGGTGGGCTCGACCTCCGGAACGTGCGCGGCGGGGCGAGACGTCGGAGCGGGAGGCTCGGCGACAGGTGCCGGGGCAGGTGCCGAAGGGGCGGGCGCGGCAAGTGACTCCGTCGCGCGCGGGGCCGGGCGGGGGGCCGGGGGCTGTGTCGTGGGCTCGACCTCCGGCGCCGTGGGGGGTGCGGCGGCGTGTGCTGCCGTGATCGGTGTGTCCGGCGGTTCCGGGGCGAAGGCGGGTATCGGGGCGGACGGCGGCGTCGGGGCCGGTGGTGGGGCCGGGACGGTGGCGCCGGGCGGTGGTGGGGCCGGGAACGCCACTCCCGTCGGGGGTGGCGGAGTGGGGAGTTCGCTCTCCAGCGCGCGCCACGACAGGTCGTCGGCGCCCGGTGCCGACACGTCCGGGGCCGCGTACGGCGCCTCGAACGGGCCCTCGAAAGGCGCCTCGAACGGCGGCGCGGCGTACCGCGCGGCGTCGTCCGGAGCCTCGGCCGCCTCGTCGTGGGGCGGCAGCGGCACCGCGCCCGAAGGCATCGGAGCGGCCGGCTCCGGGCCCCGCTGCGCCGCCCCCGACGCCCGGCGCGAGCCGAGGATCGACGAGCGGAGGCGCCCCCGGGGTTGCCCGCCCCCGGCCGACGACCGCTTCTGCCGCTGCTTGCGCCGGCCGCCCTGCGGCGGAATCGGCGGCCCCGCCTCGGTCGCCGTCGCGTCCGGGGTGACGATGAGCGGATAGACCGTCCCGTCCTCCTCGATCGCCTCCACCCGGACCGGACGCCCCAGCGTGCGCGCGGTCAGCGCGGCCGTGCCGATGGCCGCCGCCCTCGGGTCACCGCCCGCCGCCACGTGCACGTCCTCGCCGTCGACGCGCACCGCGCTGCCGGACAGTTCGATGGTGAGCACGGGCCAGCCGGGCACATCCCCGATTTCGGTCACGGGAGGCTCCTTCGGGGGCGGGGGCTACAGAGCGGGCGCGAGAACGCCGTGGACGCGGCCGGGCGAATCGCGGACGACCGCCCAAGTTCCGGTGGCACACCGGCTTTTCGCTTTCCTGTATACGCTTGGGTTCAGCGCGCGGGCAAAGGTGTCGCGCATTCCTGCCGAGCAATCGCGCATCGCGGACGGAATCCGCTGTGCACAACGAAACAGAAACGTCCCGACCACGCGGCCGAGTTCGGCGATACTTGACGGTCCGTGAAAATGTGTTCGAAGGTGTTCCTCGCCGGATGCCGGGCATATCGACACTCCCCGCGCTTCCGTGCGCACTACCTGGAGGCAAGGTGAGTTCGACATGACGAACCCCTGGCTCTCGTCTCCGTCGGAACCCGAGCCGGTGGCCGAGGAACCCCAACCGGCGCGTTCCACGGGAGTGTTCGGTCCGCGTGAGCCGCAGGGCGGCGTCGTGCCCCGACCGGACTCCGGCGGACTGCCCGTCTGGGACTCCGGTCCGGTACGCGCCAACCCCCCGTGGTGGTGGGTCGGCTGCCACGGCGGCGCGGGTGTCGACACCCTCGACGCGCTCATGCCGGGAGGCGCCGACGGCGGACGGGGATGGCCGGTCGCGCCCGACGGCCCGACCCGCGTGATCCTGGTCGCCCGGGCCAACGCCCACGGCCTGCGCGCCGCGCAACTCGCGTGCCGGCAGTGGGCTTCGGGTGTCGTGCCGAGCGTCGTGCTGCTCGGGTTCGCGGCGGTCGCGGACGCCCCCGGCAAGCCGCCCAAGCCGCTGGCCGACCTGCTGACTCTCGTCGCGGGCGGGTTTCCGCACGTGTGGACGGTGCCGTGGATCGAGTCGCTGCGCCTGGGCGAGGTGCCCGTGTACCCGCGTCTGCCGAAGCCGGTGCTCCGGATGCGTACGGACCTCGCGCAACTGCTGACCGGCGGCACGGTCGGCTCCTGACGAAGCGGCGGGGAGCCGGCCCCCGGGGCTCGGCGCGTCCGGCGGGCGCCCCCACGCGTCACGGACGCGACCGGCGTCGTCCCGCTCGTCCGTGGCATGCGCCGCACAATCCGTTCGCACCGGCTCGTGGTGGCGGGCGCGGCGGTCGCGCCCGCCACCACGGTGCTCAGGGGGAGTCCGGGACCGCGACGGCTTGCGGCGTTCCGGGCGCGGCACCCTGCGGGTTCTCCGACGACCCGTCGGCGGACGCCTCCGGCGCGGCCCCGGGGCACACCGCGTCGCCCTTCGCGAGCGACATCGAGGGCTGCCCGCTCACCAGGGTGGTGACGACGACGCAGGTGCCCGGCACGGCGGCCTGGCCGGTGAATACCGTGAAGCGCTCGTTGGACTTGACCAGCACCGGGGCCGGGGAGACCTGCTCGCCGGCGGGCGTCTGCGCGATGACCATGTAGCCGTAGATGCCGTCGGTCGTCAGCGGGGCCTCCCAGGTCACCTGGAGCCGGCCCTCGAACGGCAGCGCGACGACCTGCTGCGGCTGGTACTCGGCCAGCTTCTCCGGGCTGATCGGTGTGGCCACCGCGGGCGGCGCGGGGGCCGGCGGCGGAGGCTCGGGCTTCTTGTCCTCGCGCGTGAGGATCAGCGCCGCGACGACCGCCAGGGCGAGGAAGAGCACACCGATGCCGACGGGCAGCCACAGCGGCCGGCGCCGCGGGGCGTCCTCCCAGACGAACGGCCCGTTCTCCGGCTGTTCGAAATCCCACCCCAGTGCGGCTTCCGGTTCCGCCGCGGGAGTGTACGCGGTCTCCGGCGTCGGCGTGCCGGGCGAAACAACGGGTTTTTCCGCCGCCGCGCCCGGAGTCCCCGCCGACGGGAAAGTCGCCGCGCCGACCGGTGGTTCGTCCCACGCCGCGGGGGGCGGGGTTTTGCCCAAGTCGACGGCGGCGGACGCTTCCGCGCCGGCGCCGTCGGAGGCCGCGTCCCACCACAAGGGCAGGCTGAATTCCGGTAGTTCCAGACCGCGGGGATCAATATCCCCGGGAGACCCGAGAGCAGGCATGAACTCCGATTCCGTCGTGGTCGGCCGAGAGGTCGGCCCGGTTGTCGATCCGGCGGTCGGCCCGGTGGCCGGCCTCGTCGTCGCCCTCATCAGCCGCCCTCTCCGCGCAACGCGTCCCTCAACCGCCGGAACGACAGCCGGGACCGCACCCTGGCCCTCAGCCGCGGCCTGGCCTCGGACTCGCGGACCGCCTTGTCGACCTCCGCGGCGGTCCGCCACGCCTCGTCGGCCGCCGCGGTGTCGGCGGTACCCCCGGCGTAGGCCAGGCCGTTCACCACGTCCGCGAGGTCGTGCAGACGCGTACCCGTGGGCTCCGGGAGGCGTTCCTCGCCGAACTCCGCGACCTCACGCGCCGTCAGGGCCCCGGTGCGGGCCATGCCGACCTCGGCGAGCCGGTCGGCGATGTGCCGCCACGCCCCGTAGACCCGGCGGTCGGGCGGGCCGCGTCGGCGTCGCCGCCGGACGATGCCCGGCGCCGCCCACGCGAGTCCGAGGTGCCCGGAGGCGAACAGCAGCGCGAGTGCGCCCGGGACGGCCCACCACCACACCGCCGGGCCGTCGTCGCCGGTGTCCGGCTTCTGGCCCGCGGCGGCCGGGGGACGCACCTGGTCGATGATCTCCTGGTCCTTCGCCGCGCGGGACTGCTCGGCCGCCTCGGGAGCCGCCGGGGGAGCCTGCGGGGCCGCGGGCGGCGCGTTCCCGGGATCGGTCTTGGTGTTCCCGGACCGCCCGGCCTCGCCCGGCGTCGGGAAGAACGGCACCCACCCGACGCCCGCGAACTCGACCTCGGGCCAGGCGACGACATCGCCGCTGTCGACCCGCCAGGTGTCCGCGGCCGTCTGCGTGCCGCGCGAGAAGCCCACGACGACCCGGCTCGGCAGGCCCAGCGCGCGTGCGAGGACGGCGAACGCCGCGGCGAACTGCTCGGACGTGCCCTCCTTGCTCGATTCGAGGAAGAACCGCAGGTTGCGGTACGAGTGCCCGGGGACGGCGGTGATGTCGTACCGCTGGGTCCTGCGCAGCCAGTCGGCCAGGCGCAGCGCCTGCTGGTACGGGAACGTCGCCCCCGTCGTCGCCTCCGCCGCGATACGCCGGAACTCGTCGACGTCCGGGATGGGTTCGGACGACGCGTCCCGGTCCGGCAGCTCGGTGTGCTCCGGATCCGCGACGGCGGCCAGGAATTGCAGCGTGTCGGGGTCGAACTCCTTGACCCGCGAGACGACTTCGTACGACAGCCCGGAACGCAGGGGGTCGCCGGTGGCGAGCACGCCGCTCGCCGGGTCGACCGCGAGGTCCATGTCGCCCGGCAGCGACACCTGGTCGGGCCGGTCGGCGGCGGGCAGCCAGACCCCGTCGAGCTTGTCCAGCGTCACCCGCATCTTCGTGCGGGACCCCTGGTCGTCCACGCCCTCGGCGACCGGCACCCGGCCGCCGGTGGGCCGGAGTTCGGTGGTCGGGTACCACGAGACGCCGTCGTACCGGTCCATGACGGCCAGCCGCCAGTAGCGGTTCTCGGGCGCGGGGCCCTGCACCGTGAACAGCGGCTGATCGGGCGTCAGAAGCCAGGCGGAGATGCGGTCGAGCGGGTTCGCGCCGACCAGGCGCACCGGGGGCGGGGGGCTGACCCGGTCGCGGAGGTCCGGCGGCGAGCCCACGCCGGGCAGGTGCGGCCCGACGAACGCCGCGAGGACCGCGAGCACCAGCATCAGCGGCAGGCCCGCGGTCAGCGTGCGCACGGGAGTGCGGCGGCCCGGCGCCCGGCACACCATGAGCAGCACCGTCGCGCCGACGGCCAGCGCGACCGTCGCCGTGTTGCCGCCGGGGGCCCCGGTCGACAGCACCACCGGAACGGCCAGGAGCAGCAGCCCCGGCAGCGCGGGCAGCACCACCGAGGTGGTGCGCAGCGCCAGTTCGGCACCCGCGTAGCCGGCGAGCCACACGCTCAGCGACACCAGCACCAGCAGCTCGGCGTCGCCGGGTGCGGGCAGCACCGTGGTGAGGACGCCGCGCGGTGCGTCGATCACGTCGCCGCCGATCCGCCGCAGCAGCGCGGGCCCCGGCAGCACGCCGGCGGTCGCGTGGTCGCGGTAGAGCGTCGCGGTCACCGCCACCAGCCAGCCGAGCGCGCCGAACGCGAGCGAGCCGAGGAGCGGGCGCGGTCGGCGGGCCGGGCGGTCCATGCGTCCCATGCCGGACCACGCGAGGACCAGCAGGACCGGTGCGACCGCCGCGACGGCGACCACCGGCAGCACGCTCTTCGCGGCGAAGACCCGGTGGTACGCGACCCCCACGGCCGCGGCCAGCCCGGCGACCGGCACCAACGACCATTGCAGGCGCCGCAGTCGCAGCTGCTGCGGGGTCTTCGACCGCGTGGTGCCGCGCCGTTTCGGTTCGCCGGGCCGGGCCTGCGGGGACGGCGTCACGAAGGCGGGGGATCCGGCGGCCGGGGCGGGGCGCGGGGCCTCGGGCCGCGGCGCCGGAGGTGTCCACGGGGCGTGCGGCGACGCGGTGTTCACGGAGGTCATCGCATCACCTCGCGGCGCCAGGCGGTGTCCAGGTCCTCGACCCGGTCGACGGCGATCCGGGGCAGCCCGACGGCCGCCTCGACGGCGGTCCCGCTGCCCGAGGTGACCACGAGCATGCGGTCGAACCTGCGGTTGAGCCGGGCCAACCGCTCGGCGGGCAGCGGTTGTTCGCCGCCGCTGACGACCACGAGGGTGTCGCCGTCGCGCAGCCGCTCCAGCACGTCGAGGGCTTCGGACAGCGTGCGGTCGTGCTCGGGGTCGACCGACGCCAGGCGGTCCAGAACGTGGTCCACGCCCTGGTCGTGGCCCTCCGCGAGCGGCAGGACGCCGGCGGCGGTGAGGACGCGCACCGGGAAGTGGTTCCGGGCGGCCGACTCCGCGACGGAGGCGGCGACGTCGACCGCGGTCTCGAAGGCCTCCGGGTCGCGGTACGAGTCGCGCGACGTGTCGAGGACGACCGTGGTCGTGGGCAGGCTCACGTCGATCATGCGCCGCACCATCAGCCGCCCGCTGCGGGCCGTGGAACGCCAGTGCACGCGCCGAAGGTCGTCGCCCAGCACGTATTCGCGCAGCGAGTGGAACGTCAGCGTGCCGTCGTCCGCCGTATCGGAGTTGGGCCCCTCCAGGTGGTGCGTCCGGCCGGCCGGGAGCACCGGCAGCGGGACGGTCTTGGGGTGGACCATCAGCGTCTCGACCGAGCCGCATTCGCGGACGCGCCGGGTCAGGCCGAGCGGGTCGCTGCGGACCAGCACCATCGGGCCGACCTCGACGCCGCCGCGGCGCTGGGTCGGCAGGCGGTAGCGCGCCCGGATCTCGGTACCCGGCGCGACCGGCGGCAGGTCGACGGGGAAGACGGGCTTGCCGGCGACCCGGTCCTCGGCGCGCAGGCCGCGCAGCGTGCGCGAGCCGTTGTTGAACAGGACGACGACGCCCTGCGCCGTCTCACCGCGCGAGACCCGTGCGGGGACGATCTCGCGCCGTGCCTCCAGAACCGGCACCGAGTGCGTCCACGCGAGGGCGACGACCACGGCGGCGAGCGACGCGATCCCCAGGGCCACGGCCTCGGTGTAGCCGAGTCCCCAGCCGAGCCCGCAGAGCACGGCGCCGGTGGCGAGGACCGCGCGGCCGGAGGGGGTCAGGCGCGATGTCGAGGGCGTGGGAGGCGGGTTCGCTCCGATGTCGCCGAGCGAGACGGTGCGCGGCAGGCGCAGCGGCGACCGCGCGCCCGCCGCCGGGCCGCCCGGGGGAGGTTCGGGGGAGCCGTCCTGGGCCGCGCCGGGAGGCGGCAGCCACGCGACGGGCGCGCCGGTGGGCGGGGGCGGCGTGGGTGCGGGCGGGGCCGGGGGCGGTGTGGTCGGGCCCGGCGCGGCCGGGGCGCGGCGTGCGGCCGGAACCTGCGGAGCGGGCGCGGGGGCCGGACGTGCCGCCCGCGGTGCCGCCGGCGCCGCACTCGGGCGCCGCCCCCCTTTGGCGCCGCGCCCCTTGGCGGACAGCCCCGAGTGCAGGGTCGGCGCGTCGGCCCCGTACGTGAACTCCCCGGGGTCCTCCCTCGGCGGCGGGCCGCTGCTCAACTGCGGGCCTTCGCCGGGCCGCCGGGTGTGGGGGCGGGCACGTTCGCGAGGATTTCGGTGAGCACCGACTCCCCGGTCCACCCGGCGAGTTCGGCGTCGGGGGAGAGCAGCAGGCGGTGCGTCAGGACCGGCCCGGCGAGCGCCTTGATGTCCTCGGGCAGCAGATGCGCGCGCTCCTGCGAGGCCGCCCGCACCTTGGCCGCCCGGACGAGTGCGACGCTGCCGCGCGGCCCGGCGCCGAGGCGGGTGTACGGCGACGAGCGGGTGGCCTGCGCGATCCGGACCGCGTACTCCACGACGGCGTCGGCGGCGGCCACGCGCTGGCGTACCACCTGCACGAACTCGTCGATGTGGTGCGCCGCGGCGATCGCCGGGAGCGTGTCGATACTCGGCGCGCCCGCGTTGCCCGCGGCGACCGAGACCTCCGAGCGGGTGTCGGGGTAGCCGACCGTGACGCGCATCAGGAAGCGGTCCAACTGCGCCTCGGGCAGCGGGTACGTCCCCGACATGTCGACGGGGTTCTGCGTCGCGACCACCACGAACGGGCGCGGGACGGAGTGCGGCGCACCGTCCACCGTGACGCGCCCCTCCTCCATCACCTCGAGCATCGCCGACTGCGTCTTGGGCGACGCCCGGTTGATCTCGTCGCCGATCACGACGTTCGCGAACACCGGGCCGGGCAGGAACTCGAAGGTGTTGGTGGTCTGCCGGAACATCGACACACCGGTGATGTCGGACGGCAGCAGGTCGGGGGTGAACTGGATGCGCTGCCACGACGCGTCGAGCGACGCCGCGAGCGCGCGTGCCAAAGTCGTCTTCCCGGTGCCGGGGACATCCTCGACCAGTAGGTGCCCCTCCGCGAACAGGCACGTGAGCGTGAGGTCGACGACCTCGCGCTTGCCCACGACCACCCGCTCGATGTTGTCGCCCAGCGCGGTGAAGCACTCGCGGAACAGGCGGAGCGCGTCGGGCGCGTGGTACGCGACGGAAGGAGTCTGGGCCGCACCCGAGTTGGGCGCGGCGGTCGGAGTGGTGCTCACGGTTCTCCTGAAGGTTCCGTGGATGGGCCCGCCGTCCGGGGGCCGGGCGGTCGCGGTTCGGTGGCCGCGGTGCGCGGTGCTCCGTACGGGCGCCCCGGGAGGCGGGGCACCCGTACGGCTGCCGGTCGGCCGCGTGGTCAGACGGCCGGAACGGTGCGCCGGGTCGGTGCCACGAGCGGGCCGAGTGCGACCGTGCCGGCCCGGTCGTGGTCCGGCGAGGCGGGGGCGGGCGTCGGCGGGTACGGTGCCGACCCCGCTGTCTCGGGAGGCACGTCGAGGGAGGTGGACGTGATCTTGCCGTACGCCAGCGTGATCGAGAGCGTCGCCGTGCTGGACGACGTCGTCCCCGCGCTGTTCTTGGCGGTGACCTTGAACGTGTACGACCCGCTCACGCCGTTGACGGAGAGCGTGACGGACAGGTTGGTGGTCGTCCAACTCCCGGACTTGGCCGCGGCGACCGCCGCGGCGTTCGTGCCGTCGGCCACCGTCGGGAAGTTCTCCGCGGGCGGTTCCGCGACCAACTCCCCGAACAGCGCCGGGGTCACCGTCGGTTGCTCCGCGCCCGGGGCCGCCGCCTTGGCGGTGGACGACGAAGTCGCCTTGACGGACCACGAACCGGTGTACGTCACCTTCTCCCCGGCCGTGTTCGTCGGCGCCTTCCACGACACCTTGGCCTTGCCGCCGGACGCCGTCTCGGCCTGGAGGTTGGTCGGCTTGCCCGCCGCAACACACGGCCGAACCCCGGTCGACGCCTTGGAGTTCATCACGGCGCCGGGGTACTCGGCGATGATGTAGAACTTGTACTCCTTCTCGCACGACCCGCCGGTGACCGTGAACATGAACGGACCGGTCGCCGGCACGCTCGCGGGCGCCACACTCATCCCGGCGCCGATCCCGCCGACGCGGTAGCGCGTGGGCGTCGCCCCCGACGCGGGCTGGAACGTCAGCGTGATCTTGCCCGAACCCGACTTGGCCGTCGGCGTGCCCGCCGGCTTCATCGGCGGCGTCGTCGGCTTCGACGTCGTCGGTTTCGGGGACGACGTCGTGGGCTTGGGCGAGGTCGTGGTCGGCTTGGGGGACGACGTCGTCGGTTTCGGCGACGACGTCGTGGGCTTGGGCGAGGTCGCCGGCGGGGTCGTGGTCTCCGCGGGCGGCGTGGTGACCGCAGGCGGAGACGTGGACGCCGGGGGCGGCGGGGTGTCGGCGGGCGGGGGCGTGTCGGCCGGCGGCGGGCTGCTCGCGGGCGGCGTCCACGGCGGCGTGATCGGCGGGATCACCGGCGGGATCACCGGGTCCCGGGTCTCGGCCGGCGGCTGCGACGGCCGCGTCGGCTCGGGATCCGGCGTCGGCTGCGTGTTGCCGCCGCCGCTGTTGCCGTTGCTGTTGCCCTGACTGCCGTTGCCCTGATTGCCATTGTCCGCACGCGAGTCCGGGATCTCCACCGGCGGGATCACCGGGAGGTCGAGACCGCCGTCGCCCTGGTCGCCGGGAGCCGGGTCGTCGGGCACGGGGTCGCCCCCGGGCTCCTTGCCGTCCGTGCCGCCCGACGGCGGCGCCGACGTGTCGGTCGGGGCGCCGGACGGGGAGTCGGAGGCCGAGGGCGACTCGCTCACGCCGCCCTCCGGAACGCTCTTGGCCGGCGTCGGGACCACGGAGCCGTTGCCCGTCCCGGGGCTCGGGTCGACGTCGTACTTGTCGATCAGGTGGATCTGACCCTGCACGTTGACCACGGCGGCGGTCGCGTTCCGCGCGTCGTTGACCCACAGCAGGCCGTCGCGCACGTGCGTCTCCAGTGGCCCGGCCTTGCCGGTCACCTTCACCTGCTCCTCGAACTGCGCCTGGACCGTGTTGTAGACGAGGAGGTTGCCGCTCGTGCGGTCCGGGACGTAGACCCGGGCGCCGAGCACCTGCGGCGCCGCGTACTCGTGCTGCTCGACCGTGAGGGGCACCGCGTTCACCGAGCCGCTGTCGATGTCGACCAGCGTCAGCGTGCCCGTGTCCGACGCCAGCACCGGGACGAGCGGGCCCTCGCTGAGCCCCGGCGAGAGCAGCTTGTCGGGCTGCCCCTGCGCCATCTCGGTCGGCAGCTCCACCGTCCGCTCGATGCCGGTGCCGGACACAACCACCACCCGGCCGCCGCGCACGTCGGTGACCACCGGACGGCCCGAGGCCAGCGTCAGCAGCAGCGCGCCGCCCGGCTCCGCGACCTTGATCGGCGCGCCGACCTGAGCGCCGTTGACGGGGACGACCTGGCCCAGCGACGTGATCGGCACCCACAACGTGCCCGACGGGTCGGCCTGGACCTGGCCGAGGGGCTTGCCGCCGAGGTCCATGGGCGCGCCCAGGGGCGCCAGCGACACCGGGTCGATCGCGGTCACCGTGCCGTTGGCGGAGTCGACCATCCACGCCTTGCCGCCGCCCGACGCGATCTGCAGGCCCGCGGCGGCGTAGTCGTACGTCTGCGGGACGGTGAGCTGCGCCGCGTCGATGCGGCTCAGGATGCCCGTCGACTCGTCGAGCACGAGAACGGTCTTGCCGTCGTCGCTGACCTGCAACTGCGTGTTGTTGCCCGCGGGCAGCTTCACGCGGCCGTCGACCTGGCCGGTGAGGCCGTTGACATGCGTGATGCTGCTCTTGGAGTCGTTCGCGAGCCAGGCCCCGACATCCGAGAGATCGGGCCCGGCGCCGGCCGTCCCGATTCCGGCCACGACGATGCCGGCGACGAGCGATCCCGCGGCGCCGAGCGCCACCGCCGTCGTCTTGCCGCCGCGTCCGGGACGGAACGCGCTCCGGAGCCGTGCGGCCAGCCCTTGGGCCCGCTCTCCGTGGCGAAGTCTCATCAGCCGAGCCCCTCCTGAAATCCCACCGGCCCACGTGAAACCTTGAGCCGGGTACCGCCCCCAGCTTGATCGCGGCCTTGCCGGGGAAGCTATCCCGCCCACGCGCCATGCGGCGCGGCTTTGGGACACAGCGAGGGAAGAGGGAGGAAGTCCCCGGGGATCTCCCCTATTTCGTTCGCTGTGCATGAGGGAACTCGGCGGGGTTTCCGGGCACGGCGCGGGGTATCTGTCGACGAAGTGACGGGCGTCACGCGATCTCCCCGAACGCGCCGCAGAGTTGATAATGAGTCAGTACGTTCCGCCTCCTTGTGGATGAGGGAGGAGCATGGCCGACACCACTCCCTCCGGCTCCGGTCCACCGGCGGCGCGGCCTGCTCCGGCGCCCCCTCCGCCCCCTCCTTCCCCGCCGCCCGCCCCGGCCGTCGAGCAGGCGCCGGCCCCGGGACCGAGCCTGGCGAAGTCGTCGGCGTCCGGGGTGAACGCCCCTGTCCAGCCCCCGTCCGCTCCCGCTCCCGCTCAGCCGAAGCGGGAGTCGGGGCGATCGCAGGAGACTGTTTACGAACGCGCCGCGCGGAGGGCCGCGGAGGAAGCCCGGCGCCTGAGCCCGCCGCAAGGGAGCTTGACCCCCAAGGAGCAGATGGCGGCTGCGGCGGCTGCCAATCAGCGGGACATCGACAACATCGCCGCGCGACTGGTCAAGGGCGCCAATGAGTACGCGGCGAACCTCGCCGCGCGATCGACCGGGAATCAGTACGCCGGCGAGAGCGTGCGCAGATGGTCCGAATACCAGATGAGGTTCAGTAGTTCCGGCGACGGGAGAGGTACGGGCGTGGAGCAGGCGCGGGGTTCGCGGTCCGCCGGGGCGGCGGGGCTCGGCGCGGACAAGGGCATGACGGCCTCCAAGACGCACCCGGCGCCGAACCCGAGCACGGGCACCCCGCGCAGCGCCGCCGGTCTGGACGCGGACAAGGGCGCCACGTCGGCCAAGACGGACCCTGGCGCGTCGCGGGCCGCGAAGGCCCCGAGCCCGGCGGAACGGACCGCGCGGTTCGCCTCCGCGGGCCTGCGAGGCCCCCGGCGCACGGGAGCGGCGAAGGGGACCCTGTCCTCCCCGCAAGCCCGGGAGACCCGCGCCGCACAGCAGGCCGCCCACCGCCTCAGCGTCGACGTCCCTCAGGCCCCGCGGCGCAGCGGGGCCGTCAATAGCACCCCGTCCGGCGAGCGAAGCCGATGGGAGCGGATGGGGCAGCAGGTCGCCTTGGGGCTGCGCAAGATGCTCCGCAGGGGCGGGTGACCGGCCCGACTCCCGAACGCGCCGGTCTCGTCGGTCTCGTCGGCGAGTCTGCGGGGCCGCGGGGCCGCCGCGGTCACGGCGGCGGTGCGGGTGCGGGTGCCGGGCCTGACGGCGGCGCGGCGACGACGACGCTGTTGCGGTCCGAGGCGTTCTCGTCGGCGAACTGGAAGACCCCGACCCCCGAGGCCGTCACGGCGACCGGCACCGACGTCCCGACGGGGAGGGCGTCGACCTTCCCGCGCCGCGTGTCGACCGAGGCGTAGTCGGCGACATCGTCGTCGTCGTCCAGCAGACGCCCGTACGCGATGCCCGCGTCGTCCACGGACGTGAGCGTGACCGAGCGGTTCTCGCGGTCGCCCGTGAAGCACGTCGCCGTGCGGCCGGAGAGATCGGCGACGAACGAGTTCACGACCAGATAGCGCCCGGAGGCCGAGACCCGGACCTTCGTGGTGAGGCCCGCCGCGTCGGTGTCGCCGTCGAAGACCGATTGCGCCGCGTCCGCAGCGTCGGGCGTCGTCCCGAGGCATTCGGCGGACGCCAGGATCTCCCCGGTGTTCACGTCGTGGACGGAGTACAGCACCGGTTGGTCCTCACCGGCCCGCCACGCGGCCACGACCGCGGTCCTGGTGACGCCCAGAATGACGCTCTCCGTCCGGCCCGGCGGCGCCACCCGGCTGCTGTCCCAGCGGCCCGAGACCCCGAAGCGCATTTTCTCGTCGCCGGACCGGCCGACGCTCTCTTCGCGGAACAGCAGTCCCGCCACGGTGGGGAGCAAGTGCTTCTCCCGGACGTCGCAGTCGTCGTCGTCCGACGTGCAGTCGGGCAGTCTGCGCGTGGCCGGGGCGGGTGCCGGGGTCAACGCGCCGCCCAGCGGGTCCCAGATGACGGACGGAGTCTGCCCGCCGGACTCCGACGGCGCTCCCGCGATCAGGACACCGCCCTCGCCGACGGCGATCAGCATTTCGCTCGGGGAGGCGTCCACGACGTGCTCCACGTGCCGGGTCGGGGGCCGGTCTGTACCGGTCGCGGCGATCGGGAACGAGTCGGCGACGACGAGCTGTTGCGCGCGCGCGACGCCGTTCGCGGGGAGGCCGCCCGCGCGCACGACCACGATGTACGGCCCCCGCTTGGTCTCCACGACACTCAGCGTGGGCGGGCGCTCGGTGACGATGCGGCGCAGCGGCGCGGACGACCACACGACGTTGCCGTCCGCCGCGTTCCGGGCGATCAGCACGGAGTTCGCGCCGGCCGAACTCGCCGACGGCGACGCGCTCGACTCGGATGAGGCGTCCGACTCCGGCGCACCCGAGGCGTCGGGTGTCGCGGTACGGGACGCCTCGGTGTCCTCGGCGCGCGCCGATTCGGCGCTGTTGCCCAGCGCGTAGACGTCGAGGACGAGGTCGTTGTACTGCGCGACCGCGAACACCCGGTTCGTCTCGTCGACGGACCAGCCTTTGTCGAGAAGGAAGTTCGGGGGGAGCTTCGCGTTCAGGTCCTTCGCCGGGTCGGGGGCTCCGGTCGGGTTCCTCGCCCCGTCGTTCGCGTCCGCCCCGGCGTCGCTGCCCGGAACACACGCCGACAGCATCAGGGGCAGCGCCGCCGCCCAGCACACCGCCGCGCGCCTGGTCCGTCGGAGGCGCGACCATCCGGGGCGCGGCCTCCGCGTGGCCACCGCACGTTTCATGCCGCGAACTCCCTGCTGATCGTCACGCGCCGAGCGTTGTTCGAGATGCGGAATCCAGGCTTTCAGGAGTTCACGCGGACTGATAGTCCGTCACGCGCCAAGGTTGATCCACCATCGACCGCGACAACGTGACGAACACCGTGAATTGCTCGGGTACGCCGTGCCAGCCGTCGGCACCGACCGGGCTCACCGTGACCGCCCACGCCTGCCGTGCCTCGGTCGGGGTGTTCACCGGCTTGCCGGCCTCGTCCGCCGGAACCGCGACGACCACCGTTTTGCCTTGGTGGCTTGCCAGTTCGTACCAGTCCGGGGGCAGCTTGCCGGTCGTCGAGGCCATCTGCACCTCGGCGTTGAGGGACTGGTCGAGGTAGGGCGCGGCACGCTTGTCGGCGTCGATCGGGGCGGAGTCCTTGGTCGTGTCGACGCTCCACAGGGTCACGACCGCCGCGTGCGAGACCGCGGAGGGGTCGAGGAAGTCGACTTCCGCGGCCACGGGTGGCGCGGCGGGGGGCGGCTCCGGGGGCGGCGGCTCCTCGTATCCGTCCATCGGCGGCTCGAGGGACGCGGGCGGCTCGCTCGGGTCCGGGAGGGGAGCGGTTGTGGGCACGACGACCTGGGCGGGGGTGGGCGACCGGTTCGCGTCCAGCGTCGGGATGACGGTGCCGCCCGGCGCTTCCGACCGCGTGTCTCCGCCGCCGCCGCCGTCGGACGACGACGGCGGCTTGCAGGCGAAGACCAGGGCCACGACCAGCAGCGCGACGAACGGCACGACGACCGCCGCGCGCGCCCACGGGAACGCGTGGTCGTCGTTCATGCGGGCCCCTCGCGTCGTGCGGCGCCGCGGTCGCGCGACGCGTTCCTGGTGTCGACCGGTTCACTCATGCGTTCGCCACGTTGGGTTCCGGGCTGAGCCCTTTGGACCTGAGGTAGGTGATCGGGTCGATGTCGCTTCCGTACGCGGGTCCCTTGCGCGCCTCGAAATGCAGGTGCGGCCCGGTGCTGTTGCCGGTGCTGCCGACTTCGCCGATCTCCTGGCCGGTTCGGATCGCGTCGCCCGTCTTGAAGCGGGACGGCGCCTTCATGTGCCCGTACTGCGTGTACTTGCCGTCGCTGTGCTTGATGACGATCTGGTTGCCGTAGGAGTTGTTCCAGCCGGATTCCACGACCGTCCCGGAACCGACCGCCTTGATGGGGGTGCCGGCGGCGGCGGGGAAGTCGACACCGGTGTGTTTGTTCGACCAATTGCCGCCACTGGACTTGTAGTTGGGCGTGTAGCGGACCTTGACCGGCATCGTCCACCCCCCGCCGCCGGCGGACGCCTGCTCCGCCGACTCGTTGCTCAGCACCCGCACGTAGAACGCGTTGAACTTCGCGTACCAGCCCGAGTTGACGGGGCTGACCTTGACGTGGTCGCCGGGCTGGGGGGCCTGGATCATCTCGATGTGCAGCCCGCCGGCGCTGTCCTGGTACGTCACGGAGCTGACCAACCCGATGTGGTCGATGTGCTGGCGGTCACCGCCACCGTTCGCGCGGTCGCGCAGGTCGAACGCGACGAGGTCGCCGGGGCGGGCCTGGCTCGCGGGAATCTCCTGGAACTGGTCGAACTGCTGCTGCGCGGTCCGGCGCAGGTTGATGCCGATCTTGTTGAAGACAAACTGCGTCAGTCCCGAGCAGTCCACGCCGTTGGCGCTCTCGCCGCCGTAGACGTACGGCACTCGGCGGCGCACGAAATCCATGGCCTCCGCGATGACCGCGTCGGCACCGCGCATGCCCCCCATGGCGCCGGGCTTCTGGTAGTTCTTCATCATCCCTTGGATGAGCCGCACGTAGTCCTGCGTCTCCTTGATCCGCGGGATGCGGCCCAGCGACAGGACCAGCGGCCACCCCGCGTTGTAGCCGGCGAGCATGAGGGCCTGTGTGTCGCCGCCGAGATGGCGCAGCTTGTCGGCGATGTAGCAGTCGTACGCGCCCTGCGAGGCGATGGCGTCGGCGGGGTTCATGATGTCCTTCACGCCGTCGCCGTCCCCGTCGACGGCCTGTCCCTCCCACGTCGCCGGCATGAACTGCGCGGGACCGAGGGCTCCGGCCGGGCTCTCGTTGTTCAGGCCGAACGACGACTCCTGCATGAGCTGTGCGGCGATCAACTCCGGCGGCGCCTCAGGGCACACGCTCCCCGCCTGGACGATCATCGACGCCCAGTGCGCCACCCGCTCGGGCAGCTTGGTGGCGTCGAAGATGAGGGACTCCACCACCTCGACGGCCTCTTGGACTTTCCAGATCATCGTGCAGCCCGTGGAGAGCAGGGACATGCTCAGCACGATGGCGACGAGGCGCGCGGGGAGTCCGCCGCGCGCACGGGCACCACCCCGCGACCGCGCGCGGCGCGAGGCGCCGTGTCCGGCCGAGGATTTCGCGGTCATGGCTTCGATTGGCGCTTCTGCTGCGAGGCCTGGGAGTTCAGTCCCAACATGCGGCCCGCGCCTCGTGCCACGGTCGACACGACCTTGCCGGGGGCGTTGACCGCGGCGGCCACGGCCGGGGCCAGGCCCGCCGCGGCGGTGTCGAGGACCGTGAACGCCCCCTGGGCAGCCCTCTCGCCCGCCTTGGTGAGACTGCCGAACGTCATTTCGAGCTCGTCGTACACGGACATGTGATCAGCCACTCATTCCGGGGTCCCGGGGTGCCACGGCCTTGGCCGACAAGTGCGGATCCGCCGCCTCGTCCGCCTTGTCCGCCTCATCAGCCTCGTCCGTCGGTTCGACGGGCACGTTCGCGTTGAAGACCGGGTTGTTCCACAGCTCGGGCGGCGACGGTGTGATCGGCAGCGGGTCGAGCGTCCGTTCCGAGTGGCCGTCACGGGGGTCGCACAGGACGAAGGGGCCGCGGTCGGGGTCCATGAGCGCGGCGAGGTGGGGGTCGGCGTGTTGCGTCCACCACACCGACAGGCCCAACGCCGGGTCCAATTTGAGGTGTTCGAAGGCACGCCACAGCACGGAAAGCCGCGCCACCGCCTCCTCGTGCAGCCACCAGGTGGGGCACCACACCGCGACCGAGCGGCTGAGCCGCCGCCGGACGACCTGCGCGATGTAGCGGGTGACGAAGTCGTCCAGCGTCGCGAAGGCCATCTCGGGCTGTTCCGGGGGCTGGACCTCGTCGACGTCGACCGCCGAAGCACCGGGGATGTCAGGCATGTTCACTTCCTCAGGGAGACGCCGCCGCCCGCGACGGCGAGCTGCGCGCCGCGGCCCGGCTCGTAGCGCTCGATGGATTCCTGGACGATGTCGGCGTACTCGGTCTGCCACCACGGCACGGTCTTGATCAGCGTCGGCTTGGTACCGCTGAACTGCACGAAGGCGCGGCCTCGCGGCATGGACGCCAGGTCCGCCTCGTCGAGGACCGCCTCGGGGCGCGAACCGAGGCTGAAGGAGCGCCGGTCGCCCAACTTCACGGACGCGGAGACGGTGCGGGGTTCGAACGTCCCGGAGACCTTGGAGAGGGAGCCCAGGAAGTCCGTGTCGGCGACACCGCCGCCGTAGACGCGGACGTTGGCCGCGCCCCACAGCTTCTTCATCCCGCTGTCGCCCCACGCCGCGGCGCCCTGGGCCCACGACTGGAGGATGGTCATCATGACGATGCCGCGCGAACCGAAGTGCGAGTACTTGTCGGGAAGGGCCTTCCACGGGCAGACGTTGGCGGCTTCGTCGAGGACGAAGAGCATGGGGATCGGCAGCCGGCCGTTCTTCCGCTTGATGCCCTCGTTCTCGGCGGCCTCGGCGAGGGCCGCGGTCAGCGCCAGGACCAGGGGGGCCGCGGCCTTGTTGGTCTCCTCCGACAACAGGTAGATCGTGTCGGACGTCTTGACGAACTCCAGGTAGTCGAACGTCGGCCGGTTGGGGTTGGAGCCGGGCGAGACCCACTCGGTGACCGACGGTGCGACCAGGAAGGACATGATCTGGCTCGCGGTGCCGTAGACGCCCGCCCGCTGGAGATCGGGGCTCGACACGACGCCCTCGACCGCTTCGGCGGAGACGTCGTGGCCGTGGTCGCGCAGGATCCGCGCGGCCGTGTCGTCATTGGGGCGCGACAGCCACGTGTAGACCTGGGTGATCGGTTTGCCGTCCAGGGACGCGGCCAGCAGCATGTGGGCGATCAGGTCCTCGGCGGCGGGCTCGAAGAACGCGTCGCTGCGCGCGTGATCGGGGCGGTTGATGGACGAGAAGCGGCCGGTCATCTTGATGGCGCGCACGATGCTGTCGCCGACGTACGACAGCGGGTCCCAGTACCACGACGCCGGTTCGGAGGCCTGCTGCTGGGGGTCGAAGACCCAGACCTCGCCGTGGAGTTCGCGGGCGGCGCGGGTGGCGTCGACGACGTCGCGCTTGTTCGACGTCACCACCACCGCACCCGGGGCGGCGACGATGTTGGGGATGGCGCGTGAGGCGGTCTTGCCGGTACGCGGGCCCCAGATGTCGACGTGCATGTCCTCCCACGAACCCCACAGGTCCGCGCCGCCGGAGACGCTTTTCCCCAGGTAGACCCCCGGTGGGGCGTCCTTGGGCACCTCGAGCCGGATTCCGGCCTGCCGTACCCCGTGGGTGACGAACGCCTGCAGGTCTTTCGGCTTGGCGAGGTACCGGGTGGCACGGTCGATCAGGATGACCTCGCGGCGCAGGTACACGAGCATCGCCACACTCGTCACCACGGTGATGAGCAGCACCACGACGAAACCGGCGATGTAGGCGCTGCGGCCGGGCCAGGTGTACTCCTTGTGCGCCAGCTCCATGACCATGCGGACCGGGTTCGCCGCGGGCCGCTGCGTCCCGTCGACGGTCGCCCCGATCCACGCGCCGGCCCAGGCCGCGACCACGAGTACCAGAACCGAGCCCAGGCAGATCAGCCCGAACCACAGCTCGGTGTACGGGTCGGGGCCGCGGCGGCGCTTGGTGGCGCTCATGCGTTGAACACCGTCCACACCATGATGGACACGCTCGTCGCGCCGGCGCACGCCAAGAGCGTCCACATCATGCGGCCGAAGACCTCACCGACGGTGTCGCCGTTGCGATAGCTCACGACGCCGTAGTACAGGTGCCCGATGACCCCGAACGCGCCGGCGATGAACACGACGAGGATGATGACGCCGGCCACGTCGGCGAGCGGTTCGGTCACCCCGAGTGGGGCTTGGACCTTGTCACCGCCGACGAGTTGGGTGCCGGTACACTCTCCCGTCTTCCTCCCCTCGGTGTATTTGCAGCCGGGCTCGTTCGCGGGGTCGATCGGCGTGGGCGGCTCCCACTCGAACCAGGGGTGGCCGGCGTTGCACTGGTCCTGTTGGCCTCTGTCGCTGATCTTGCTGCACGGGTTGGTGGTGCGGATGTCGAAGCAGTTGTCCTGAAGCCGCCACTGGCCGGTGTGGCCCCCGCTCTCCGGGGACTGGAGGACGTCGCAGGGGTTGTCGCGGATGTTCTCCAGCAGATGGAGGTCTTCCATGTCCTGGGTGAGGATCCCCGGGTTGTCCTGACCGCGCATCCACTCGCCGATGCCCGTGAGGTCATGGTCGTTGAGGCAGTTGGTGCGCCCGTCCGTGCCGCGCGGACAGGGTTGGCCGGCGGCGTTGCACAGCTTGGCCCGGACCTGCGCGTCGGTGCAGTCCTGGTTCCATTCGGCCGTTCTCTGGTTCGCCTTCAGCTTGTAGCCGATGGCGTTGGGGGAGTCCTGGGACCAGTTGACGTAGTACCGTGCGTGCGAGTTGAAGTAGTGCTGGAGTTCGTGCTCCGACCCCGGGGGGCAGTAGTACGTGAACTCGTAGCCGTTCCAGTCCTCCGGCACGTAGACGCAGCCGTCCTCCTCGCCGATCGGCGAGTCGTCCGCCGCCGCCGACGCGGTCGGTGCGAAGCCCACGGCGACAGCGAAGACCAGTGCCAGGGCCAGGAGTTGACGGAGCAGTCGGTTCATCGCGTCCACCGGCGGTTGGTGTCGTTGACGTGGCGTTCGGCGTTGGTGAGGTCGACGTGCACGGGGATGCCGGGCCGTCCGCCGACCTTGACCATGAAGTTGCCGAGGCCCGGCGGCGGCGCCTCCTCGCCGGCGAGCCCGTCCCACGCGGGCGGCGAGGACCAGTCGACGATCATGCGCTGTTCGGCCTCGGTCATGCCGATGACCTGGGTGAGCTGGGGCATCTCCGCACTCGGGAGACCGCCGGTGATCACCATGCCGGCGCGTTCGACGAAGCCCTTCGCCTTCATGCGGTCGTCCTCGCCGGGGAGGGCCAGGAGGTCGGACATGGTGTGGGTGATCATGGCCATGCCGACGCCGCGCTGCCGGTTGAGGCGCGTCAGCGCGTCGACGCGGTCGACCAGGCCGCGCCCCGCCCGCAGGACGCGCCACAGCTCGTCGAGGATGACGAAGTAGTGCCGCTGGGGCTCGAGTCCGGCGTCGGCGAGGGCCTGGGCGGCGGCGACCGCCCCGAAGCCGTAGCTCCAGCAGGCGAGCAACGCGGCGGCCTGGAGCTGGGTTTCGGCGTCGTCGATGCTGGAGACGTCGAAGCAGACCGGCCGGTCCCGCTTCATCGGCTCCGAGGTCGGCCGGGAGAACATGTCGCCGAGCCGCCCGTCGCCGAGCAGGCTGACGAGCGACGACTCCAGGTTCTCGGTGACGTCGCGGTAGCGGTCCATGTCGCCGCGGTCGAGGGCGACCGCGCGCAGCGGCTCGGGCGCCTTGCGGACGACGTCGAGGAGGTCGGCCAGGACGGGGATGCCGTCGTGGTGCTCGTCGAGCAGCCGCAGGGCGGTGCTCAGAATGGTTTCCTCGCGTTCGCCCACGGGCTGGTTCCGGGCGATGGTGATCAGCGAGCCGACCGCGTTGAGGCGCCGGCCGTGCATGTCCGCGATGAGCGCGCGGCGGGCCTCGCCGGTCAGGCGCCCGGCGGCGTGGATCGACTCGCCGGGGTCGAGGACGTTGAGGGCGCCGCGCCCGCGCCCGAGCGTGATCACCTGGCCGCCGAGCGCGTGGATGAGGTCCACGTAGTCGGGCTTGAGATCCCCGAACACCAGCGGGTGCACGCCGTACCCGGCCAGTCCGAGCGCCTGGCGGCGGACGACGGTCGACTTGCCCAGGCCCGGCTTGCCGAGCACGAACTCACTGGGGTTCAGGATGAGTTTGGCCCGCTGGAACCAACTGATGGGGTCACAGCACAGCGTCGCGCCGGACGTGAGGGTCCGACCGAGAGGCACGCCCACCACGGGTGTTCCCGAGCCCGCCGCGAACGGCCAGAGCCCGCACACCTGCACGGTGGTGCCGCGCCACTCGGGGACGGCCTCGACGTACGACGCCGCGCCCCGGCCGACGCCGAGGTAGCCCCGCGGCCCGGGGCGCGAACCCATGCGCGGGCGCGGGGCCTTCTTCTTCGGCGCGGCGGCCTGCGCCTCCTCCGCGGTCCGGCTGTGCCAGGGCGTTCCCTTGCGGCTCACATCGACTCCCGGACCTGCTGGGGGACCTTCAGGTGGTTGGGCAGGACCAGCCCCAGCGGCAGCGCGGCGGCGAACGCGGACGCCTGCGAGCCGTAGACGCGCCGCAGCCGCAGCCGGGACGACGCCGCGAGGTTGTCCATCGCCGCCGAGGCGACGTGCAGGTCGGCCTTGTCCAGGACGGTCGCGGTGGCGAGCAGGCCGAAGCGGACCAGGCCCGCGCCGGCCGCCTCCTCGCGGGCGGACTGCTCGGACGCGGTGATCGCGGCGTTGTCGCGGGCCTGCACGACTTTCTTCTGCTGGGCCTTGAACAGCGCGTCCTTGCGGTCGCGTTCGACCAGGCCCGCCGCGGTGGCGGAGTCGTGCGGACGGTAGAGCAGCGTCACGCGCTTGCGGACGATGTCCGGGTGCGGCGAGACGAGCCGGGCCAGGATGTTGGAGTGCACCTCGCCGCGCGGCGCCTCCGACATCGACCACGTGATCGAGAACGCCCCGTCGTGGCGGTAGTGGTCCCAGCTTTCCTCGCTGGCTATGGGACCGGCGTCGTCCCATGTGAGCTGCGTCCCGCCGGTCGCCCGGGCCTGGTCGACGAGCGCCGCGACGCTCGGGTCGTACGCGACCCGGATCGCCTCGGCCATCTCCTCGCCGGTGAGCGGACGGGCCGGACCCGCGCCGGTCATCTGCAGGCCCGCCGCCAGGCCCGGCAGCCGGGTCCCGAGGTCGAGCGCCATCTCCTCGACCGACTTGCGCCCGCCGGTGACCGTCGGCCCGCCCGCGCCCGAGTACGTGAGCGCGATGCGGGTCGAAAGCCGGGCGGAACCGACCGGGTAGGTGGTCACCACCTCTTCGAGGACCTGCTTGGACAGGTCCGGCGCCTCGCCGTCCATGTTCTCGAAGACCTCGCGGCGCAGGCGCTCGCCGCTGTCCGGCGTGGCCTCCACCGACACCGTGGCCGCCACCAGCCGTGGCTCGTGGGCGAGTTGCGCCAGCCAGTTCCCCCAGTACGCGACCCAGGTGTCGATCTGGTCGTCGTCGACCAGAGACGCGCCGTCCGCGTTGCAGTTCAACACCACGGTGTGGTGGTTCGTCCGCGGAATGGTCAGCATCGCGAACGGCCGCCCCCACGCGTCCTGGGCTTCATGGAGCGTCGACGCGGCGGCCAGGCCCGGGAGCTTGCACGTTCCGAGCGGCACCCGTCCCAGCGGACCCGAGCGGTACAGGTGCTGTCCCTTGGACTTCCCGTTCGCGAACGCCACCCGGGCCGTCGCCCACTGCAGTCCGTTGCGGCCGTGCCGGTCCCGGATGACCATCGGGACCAGGACGCCGGCGAGGCAGACGGCGCCCGCGATCGCGAAGGTCATCGACAGGTACATCAGGACCACGATGGCGAGCACGCCGAAGAGCAGGATCCCACTGCCGCCCAGGCCCAGGTTGCCGAAGCCGGGCGAGGACGGCTGACGCCAGTTGCCGTATGTACGTTCTTCACTCTGCGACATGGGCCATCTCGTTTCTGCGTGCCAACATTCGTTCGCGTCGTCGGGGCATCGGCCTGCGCACTACCTCCTGCGGGCGCCCATGACCGCCATGGAACCGGTGACCACGCGTGCCCCGGTCGCGGGGACCGCGTCGGCGAGCCGTCGGTTCATCGCCCCGGAATTCGCGACCTCGGAGGCGATCGGCATCGTGATCCTGATCAGCGCCCCCGGCATGAAGCAGACCATGATGATGCCGAAGAGGCAGATGAACGCGGTCTGCGTGCTCGACGTGCCGTTGTCCCGATGGGCGTCCAGGATTTGGAGTGGGAAGACCATGCCGATGGCCTGCACGGTGTCCAGCCAGCACAACGGGACGACGACCGCGACCGTGCGCCGGAAGAACTCCTTGCCGTAGTTCGTGCCCGACAGACTCGCCATCACCGGCAGCGTCGCCGCCGCCGCGACGACGATGAACAGCCGGAAGATGCTCTCCAGATAGAGGATCAGCGTCGCGATGATGAGGACGGACAGGAACAGGACCTTGAGGACGAAGTTCTCGTCGTCGAACGTGCTCAGGAAGGTCCGGATGGATCTCTCGAGGGTGACCGCCGGATTCAGGGGCGCGTCATTCTCGTTGTCGCCGTCGGTGAGCCCCGTAGTGATGATCCATTTCGAGAACGCGTCGCTCGCCCGGACGTTCGCGTTGATGAGCGGGACCGTCAGGGCGAGGGCGAGCACCGCGTAGGCGGGGCCGCGCGCGGAGCGTTTCGCCGCGGTGGGGTCACCGGACTTCGCGACCAGGATCAGCGAGAAGACCACGCCCGCGGCGCTGAACGCGACCACCAGGATCATGAACCGGTCCCGCCCGAAGGTGAACGGCCGCTCGTTGGCCTGGGCGTTCTCCCGCTGCGCCTCGGGGGTTTCGTCGGCCGGCAGGTCGTCGTCGCCGATGATCGGGTCGGGCGCGGTGATCCACCACCCGAACGTGTCCTGGGCGGCCTGGTTCAGATACCAGAGCACCCACTTGTCGGGCTTGGTGAGCAACGACGGCGGTCCGTCGCCGTCCTCGTCGTACCACTGGACGCAATAGTCGTCGGCGCTGGTGTAGTTGTGGTCGGCGAAGGGGTTCCAGTTGCCCAGGTTCTGGCCCTGGAGGTGGTCGCACTCGTCGTATCCGGTTCCCTTCCAGATCTCACCGTCCGCCGGGGCCATCGCCGGGACGGACGCGACATTCTGCTGGACCCGGGCCTGCGCCGGGGTCTGCGCCTGCGCCTGGTCACCGCCGATCAGGCCGACCAGGGCGAGGGACGCGCACACCGCCGCGCAGACTGCGGCGACGGGGCGAACCGCCCGGCGCGTCTTGTCGGGCCCGCGCCGGGGAGACCGGTTGCGGCGGAGGGGAAGCCGGGGGAGTCTCAAGGCCGTGCCGCGCTCTGGCTCCACGCGGTGAATCCCGACGGGGAGTCCACTTCCTGAGTCGCCATCGAGGTCGAACCGTTCGGTTGCATCCGGAGCTTCCAGTCACCGTCGGCCCAGACCATCGCGTACATCGAACTCACCGCAGTCCCTCCGGACGGTGTCGCGGTCAGGATGCGGACGGTCGCCTCCGCCTCCGTGTAACTGACCACCTGGTAGCCCGTGACCTGGCGCACGCGCTGGGGATCGAGCCGCGGGCCCGCGCTCGGATCCACCGAGCTCACGGCCGCCGCGCGACGCTGCATCGCCGCGTCGCGGTCGGCGTCGGCGACGATCTGGTACTGGCCGACGGCCTGCCAGTCCGGCGCCAAGGCGTACCGCGCGCTGATGTGCACCGCGGCCATCAATGCCCCCGCCTGCGAATGGGCGAAGCACCGCGCCACGTCGCCCTGGGCGGCCAGCGGCCCCGAGGTGTTCGAGAAGGGCACGAAGAGACCCCGGTACGACGACCAGGAAGCGTCGTTCGGAGACTCGCCGTTCGCGGCGTCCGGGCCGGTCGGGGCGGGGGCGGCCGGGCAGTTCGCCGGCGCGGGAAGTTGCGGCAGCGGTGCCGTGACCGTGGCGGACGCGGAATCCGCGCTGTTCTTGGACCCGTTGCCCGAGGCGGTGAACACCGCCAGCACCCCGCACAACACACCCACCCCGAGCAATCCGCCGGACAGGATGAATCCGCGTTCGGTGAAGGGATTCCCGCCGACCGCCGACGCCGGTTGCCGGTCCCTTCGATTTCGCGCCATGCAACCCTCCCGAAATCAGGCAAGCCAGCCGTTGGGGACGACCAGGAATACGAGGGAGGTGACGCCGCCGACCGCGATCGCGAGGAATACCACGATCATGATGATCGAGCCGAAAGGCACCGCGGCGCCGTCCTTGTACGCGGTGACCGCGTCGAACAACGCGCGCAGCAGCATGAATACCGACACGATGATGAAGAGGAGGATCGCGATACCCAGTGCCGCGTTGATCGGGCCGGCCATGCCCCGCGGCATTTTCGTCACCTTGGGCTTCAGCGGATCGTCGTTCGGATCCGCCCCCATCGGAAGAAACGCCATGAGGGATGCGTGCGCGTGATGCGCGGAACCGGCCACTGCTGTGATCATGGCTTTTTCTCCGGAATCCTGCGGGTGGGGCGAGCGTGAGGGGATCTGGCAGGCAACTGAATTGCCGGTCGTCGCGTCAGGGACGTATCCCCGAATCCCGCTCCCCCTGCCGTTCACTGCCTATCCGGGAGAAACGCGGACGGCCTCGGCGCGCGGAATCCGGCGCGAACGGCGTCGCAGCAAAACCAGCTGCCTCGCCGCGTTCCCTGCGGAAAATCCGTTGGATGCCCAAGGCTGCTCTCACCTCGCTCCCGGCGGTGTAACCAAGCCCAGATACCGGGCTCTTTGAAGTTAGCGAGCGCTCCGAACCCCCAGCTATCCAGATAGCGAGGGGTCGGTGGGTCCGTCTACGCGGGGCGAATTCCGGTCCGCACTGTGGTGTCCGGGAATGGTTTCCAAGTGCACAGCCACACGGGAACGGCGGCGGGGTGGGTGCGGCGGGCGGGCGTTCGCGGGGGCGGTGGCTGGGCGTTCCGCAACCGGTGGGTCAGCCCGTGGCCGGGGGACGCCAGGTGGGGTTCGGCGGCGGATCCGCCATGGTCACATCGGCGTTCGGGGATTCGGTGCCCGCGGCCTCGGGGGCGGCGGCGTGGTCCGTGCCCGTCTCCGCGCCGCCGTCGGACGCCGCGCTGATGGACCAGACGGAGTCGAGGGCGTTGTGATTCGGCGGCGGGGGCGGTGCGGGGAGGGGGATTTGGGGTGGTTCGGTGGGTTCTTGGGCCGGTTCCATGTTCTCCAGCCACAAGGCCGGCGACATCGCCGGCCGGGCGTCGGGAGTTTCCACCGGCATCGTGAACGGAGCGGAAACCGAGGGGAAATCGGGGGTGTGGGGCCCCGATTTCGCGGCGCGTCGGACCCGGATATGCATCGCCAGGCACGCAAGGGAGACCAGTGCCGAACCACCCGCCGTGGCGGCGAGGATCGTGTCGGTGCTGTTGTCCTCGGCCGCGATACTTTGCCAAGTCCTTTTTGAGGAAAGGGAGTTGGCGTCGACCTCGGAAGCCGCCGGGACCGGCGCCGCGGCCGGGCCGCGGGACGCCGTGGCGCGCGCGGCGGGTTCGGCCGCCGGGGCCGCGGCCGCGGTCCCGGCGCTCAGCAGCAGAACTCCGGCGGCGGCAGCGCCGGCCGTACGGGCCAGTCCGGGCACACGGGATCGCATGACGGGCAGCCTAACGCCGTGACCGGAAACGTTCACCGGCCGCATCGCCCGGCGGCCGACCGGACGCGCGGCCCGCGATGCCGTCGCCGGCCGTCCTCACCCGCGCAGACCGGCGACCCCCGGGGCGGTCGACCGGGGGAGCAGCGTGTGCCGGGCCGCGCCCGGAGCGGTGAAATCGGCCTCGCACGGGCCCAGGAGGCGGTACGGGTCGGAGGCCAGGCGGTGGCCCAAGAGCGGGCGCAGGCGGGAGAGTTCGACGCGGATGGATCCGGCGCGGCCGGCGGCCCCGTAGATCTCGCGGGCCAACTCCTCGGCGGTGAGGCCCCGTTCGGCGCGGCCCAGCAGGACGGCCACGATCTCGCTGTGGCGGGCGGTGAGCCGGTGCTCGGTACCGCCGACGCGGACCACCGCGCGGTCGCGGCCGAGGCCCGTGAAGCGGAGCACCGCGTCGGGTTCGCGCCGGTCCTGGGCGACGACCAGGAAGTAGCGGTCGGCCTCCAGGCTTTCGATCACGGCGTGCCGCCCGTCCGGGAGGATCACCGGGCCTTCGCGCGGTGGTGCGGGAAGCCGGGACGGAAGCCAGCCGGACGGGCCGTCGTGGACGACCGATCCTTCGGTGGTGACGATCGCGCCGTGTGCGCCCACGCGGCGCGTCAGCCGGTCGGCGAACTTCTCGCGCAGCCGGGCGTGATGCCGCAGCCGCTCCGCGAGAAGCAGGGATTCGGCCATCTTGGCGGCGGTGGTGACCAGCGACAACCGCAGCGCGTTCTCGCTGTCGGCGGCACACGTCAGGTCGACGGTGCCCAGCAGGCGCCCGTGCGGATCGCGGATCGGCGCCGCGCAGCACGAGAAGCGACGGGCGATCGCGAGGTAGTGCTCCGGCCCGTCCACCGCGAACGGGCGTCCCAGCGCGAGCGCCATGCCGACCGCCGTCGTCCCCACCGTGCTCTCGCTCCACAGGGCACCCGGGGTCATGTGGACGCGCTCGGCGTCCCGCAGGATGTCGCGGTCGCCCTGCGCCCACAGCAGACGCCCCTCCGCATCGCTGACCAGCAGCATCTGCCCCGTGCCGGAGGTGGCCCGGCGCAGCGACTCGCGCAGCGCCGGCCACACGGCCGCGAGCGGGTGTTCGCGCCGGTGCCGTTCCACGTCGCGTTCGGCCAGGGGGACGGGCGCGAGCGTCCCGTCGGGGCGTACGCCCAGCTTGCGGGCCCGCTGCCACGAGGCGTGAATTGTGCGGGAGACCCCGCGCACGCGTCCGCCGCCGGGTACGCGCTCGCGCGCGGCATCCAGGTTCGCCACCGGGTGATCGTGCCCGCGCGTCATCGGAGAGCGCAACCTTGATGCAACCCCGTACCCGGGGGTGTGCGTACGGTCGTGCCGGACCTCAGACTGGTGAACCGAGACATTCAGAGCGCCCCCCGCTTTGAGGAGTCCATGCTCCTGGCGGCCCTCCGCGGAGGGCCCGTGATACCCGAAAGACGCATACGGGCGGCAACTCCCATGGTATTGCCGCCTGTTGACCCATCAGGACCACCGTCCGGACGCCCGGCCCGACCGCCCCCTACCGGCGGGCCCGCACCCCGGACGCGCGAGGACGCGGCGCACTCCCACCCCCGGAAACACCGCGCCGCGTAAGGGCCGGGACGCCCAGCCAACCGCCGCCGCGCGCCGGGCGTCCCGGCCCCTTTCACGCCGGGGGCTTCTCCCGCACCGTCTCCGACGGGCGCCGCCCGTACATCCGCTCGTACATCGTGGTGAAGTACCGCCGCCGCGGGAATCCCCAGCGGTTCGCGACCTCGGCGATCGTTCCCGTCGCCCGGCCCTCGGCGATGCCGAGCAGGTCGGCGTGCGCGCCGGCGAGTCGGACCTGGCGCAGGTATCTCATCGGTGTGATGCCCAGGCGCCGCCGGAACTCCGCCTGCAGTGTCCGGACGCCGACGCGCGCCGCCGCCGCGATGTCGCCCACCGAGACCGGGCGGTGGGCGTTCTCCTCGCAGAAGGTCATCGCCCGCCGGACCGGGCCGGGACCGTACGTGTGCGTGCGGTCGCGGTCGAGGGCCGAGGCCATCGAGTGCGGTTGCGCCGCCAGCAGGCTGTGCACGAGCAGCTGCTCGAAATGCGCGACCGCCTGGGGGGATTGCGCCAGCGCCCCGTTCGCGGCCGTGCGCGCGAAGGTGCGCGCGAGGTGCAGCCACGCTCCGGTCTCCGGCCGGTCCTCGCGCATCGCCGCCTCGAACACCACGGTCTTCTCGGGGACTTCGCCCGTCTGCGTGCGCACGGCCTGGTCGACGAGGCGGCGGGGTATGCACAGGAAGCGTGTGCGGGTGTCCGCGTCCCACCGCCCGGTCACCACCAGGCCGGGGCTGACGACGCTGGGGGAGAACGGCGTCGGGTCGCCTTGGACGTCGAGTGAGGCGCGTCCCGCGTGTCCGATGCGGATGACGTACTGCTCGGGCGGTCGGACCGGGGTCACCTCCACGTCCGTTCCGTAGCTCAGGTCGTAGGCCGCGATGCGCCCGACGTGCAGGGCGGTGAAGTCGGCGTCGAGGGAGCGCCTGCCCACCAGATCCATGCCGTGGGGTGTGAACGCCTGGTTGAGCACGATATGCAGGCGATCGGGATTATCGCCCGCGTACACCACATCACCGGCCTTCGCGGTGGATTCGGCGTTTTCCTCCATGTGGCACCTCGCTTCCCCGTGGCCCCGGATCGGGCCGACGCATTCCCTGCGTTGTCGACAACCGGCCTCGGTGAACAAAAATTCACCTCGCCGGTCCAAGGGACGCGAAAACGCACGCGCCATCCCGATCACGCGGAAGCGGTCGGCGACCGTGGTCCCGGTGCCCCGCGAACTGCGCTGATGAGGGACCCATGAGCAGTACGATTCGCAGACGCGGCCCCGACGTCACCGGCATGGAACTCGCGACCGTCGCGGGTGTTCTCGACGTACTCGCGGCGGCATACGCGCTGTTTCTCGCCCTCCACGGCGATCCCGTGCGCGCGGCCGTCCTCATCCTCGTGGCGCTGGCCGCAAACCTCGCGCTGTTCGCCCTGATGCGCCTGCGGCGCCGACCGCGCCACGTCGACCACGCCTCACGATGGCTCGCGCGTGCCTCCGAACTGCGCCGCCACACGACCCTCGGCGCACGCTCCGTCGCGGCATCCCTGGGCGTCGCCTCGCCCACCCCGGGCATCCACATCGGCAGGTCGGTGCGCGGCGGCGCGGACCTGTGGGGCACCTGGGAGGACACCTACGTCGAGATCTCCGGCCCGGGGGCGGGGAAGACCTCCGCGCGGGCCGTCAACAACATCGTCGCCGCACCCGGCCCGGTCGTCGTCACCTCCGGCAAGCGCGGGCTCGTCGACGCCACCCGCGGCGTCCGTGAACGCGTCGGCCGCACCTGGGTCTTCGACCCCCAGAACCTCGCGGGCGAGCGGCCGACCTGGTACTGGAACCCGCTCGGGATGGTCGGCGGCGACCTCAAGGAGGCGGCGTCCGTCACCGGTCTGATCACCTTCACGCAGCGCAACTCGCACGAGCGGAGCGACTCGTACTTCCAACCCGCCGCCGAAACCCTCATCGCGCTGATGCTGTTCGCGGCCGACGCCGGGAAGCGGCCGATCACCGACATCCACGCGTGGCTGCTCCAGCCCGACGACGACACCCCCGGCCACTTCATCCGCGCGACGGAGGCGACGGTCGCGACGCAGGCGTACGAGGGACTTCGGGACCTGCCCAGGGCGCAGCGCGCGGGCGTCTACGGCGTCGCGCTGCGGTACATGGGCTGGCTGGCGGTGCCGGAGATCGCCCGATGGATCACGCCCGGCGCAGGCCGCGAGGAGTTCCCCTTCGTGCACTTCTCCCGCGAGTCCACGGACACCATGTACATCCTGTCGAGTGCCGACGACACGACCGCCCTGCCCGCCGTCTGCACCCTGACCGCGGCATGTGTGGTCGCCGCCGAGACCGGTTCGGCGAGGATGCCGCGCGGCAGGCTGCGCAAGCCGATGCTGGCGGTGCTCGACGACGCCGCCGACGTCGCGCAGTTGGGGCTGTGGCCGAACCGCTACTCGCACTACGGCTCACGCGGCGTCATCGTGATGATGATGCTCCAGTCGTGGGCGCAAGGCGTCGGGGTCTGGGGTGAGGCGGGGATGGCGAAGATCTGGGGCGCGTCGTCGGTGCGCGTGTTCGGAAGCGGCGGTTCCGACGGCGCGATGCTCGGCGACCAGTCGTTGCTCGCCGGAACCTTCGAGGCGCCGACGACGTCGCTGACGTACTCGGGAGTCCCGCTGTCCGGCCGGGTGACCCGCGCGTCTCGTGCCGAGGCCGTCCTCGACCACGCGGATGTCGCGGCTCTCCCGCGCGACCGGATGATGGTCCAGTTCAGCGGGCAACGGCCGGTCCTCGCACGGTCGGTGGACTGGACCGAGGGGCCGTACGCGGAGGCCATACGCGATTCGCTGCGCAAGTACGCGGTCTGATCCCGGGTCACTTCGCCCCCGGAGGCCGGGAACTCCCGGACCGGTGCGCGGCGAGCCACCCCACGGCGAAGTCGACCGCGGGAACGAGGGGGACGAGCAGCGCGTCCGCGGCCCCGACCCGTCCGGCCCGCGGCGGACACGCGGCGGCGTACGCGGCGCCGAGCGCACCGAAGTCCGAGTCGTCCAGCACGACGTCGGTGTAACTCCACCAGACCGGACCGCCGTTCGGCCCGGGGACGACGCAGCGGTAGATCCGGGACGGCGGGTCGGGCACGCGGTACTCGGCGAGGTGGAACGCGGAGAAGACGGGGAAACCCGTGCCCAGCAGCAGCACATGCGCCCCACCGAGGTCGTACAGGCGGCGCAGCGGGGAGCGTTCGCCGAGGTGGCAGGTCGGGTCGTGGCCGAGGGTGACGGCGTCGGCGAGGCGTCCGACGGCGGCAAATGACGTCTGCGGGTGGGCGCTTCGGCGGCCGTCGGGCGCGTTGCGGACCAGCTCGGACAACGCGCCCATGCCGGGATGGGCCGGGGTGCGGTCGGGATCGAACGCCGGCATCGCGGCACGGTAGGCCGCGACCCGCGCCGGGGTCATGCCCGCGGTGGCCGTGCGGAACGCCGCGGACGAATCGGAGTTGCCCGGGGTGAACGCGGGTACCACGACCGTGCCGTGCGTGTCGGCGCGCGAGGCCCGGGCCGAGGCGCCGACGGCCCGCCGGAGCGCTTCGAGTACCCCGGCGCCGCCGCCGGCGACGCGTCCGACGCCGCGCAGCGAGCCGTGCACCAGAACCGCGTCGCCCGGTGCGAGCCCCAAGTGCCGCAGACACGCGACGAGTTCACCGACCGTGTGCTCACCCAAGCCGGCGCTCTCCCGGGTCCGTCAGGTCGGCGCGGACGCGCTCGCGGACATGGTCGATGACGCGCACGAGGTCGGGGCAGTAGACGGACGGGTTGAGGAACCCTTCTCCGGCCCGGTAGCGGTGCGGGAAGTAGCCGCCGCCGCACACGTCCCGGATCCGGCACCCGCGGCAGGTCTCCGACAGCCCCGCGACCCCGATCTGGCGTGCCACCACGCCGGGGTGGCGCAGCACGGCGTCGAACGAGTCGGCGAACACCGACATCCCGGTGGCCGCGGCGCCGTCGAACGCCGACTTGAGCGTGTCGACCTGCTCGATCGAGCCGTCGGTGTCGACGACCACCACGGTGGCGGGGGACAGGCCGATCGACTCGGATCCGCTGTCGCCGCCGAGCACGAGGCTGAGGATGTCCTCGAACATCCGCACACGGGTCTCCTGCCGCGCCGCGCCGTACCAGCGGTCGAACACCGCCACGAGCCAGTCACCGTACGGCGTTTGCGCCGGGTCGGCGGGCCGGGACGGTGGCAGCTGCGTCCAATTGCCGTGCGGCAGGAGGAAATCCATCACGGGCGGGGCGTGCGACAGCAGTGCCTCGTAGACGTCGACGGGATCGTTCGCGAGATCGATCGTGCACAGCAGTCCGCCGTACAGCCCCGGGCGTTTCGCGTCGCGCAACCGCCGCAGGCCCTCCGCCACGGCGTCGTGGCTGCCCCGGCCGTCCGCGAAGCGCCGGTGCCGGTCGTTGGCGCCCGCGCCGCCGTCGAGGCTCACGCCGACGGCGATACGCAGGTCGTACAACGTGTCGAGCATCGGTTCGTCGAGCAGCACGCCGTTCGTCTGGACCGACAGCGATACCTCGGTCGTGTCCGGCACCTCGCGGCGCACGGCCGCCACCAGGCCCTCGATGCGCTCGGCGCCGGCCAGCAGGGGTTCGCCGCCGTGCAGGATGACCTCGATTCGTTCGAGGCCGTGCGTGCGGGCGTGTTCGCCGATGCGGGCGGCGGTCCGTTCCGCGACCCGGGCCGACATCGCCTTGGCCGCCGAACGCCAGGACGTGTCGGCCATCTCGTACAGGTAGCAGTAATCGCACGCCAGGTTGCAGCGGCTGTGCACCTTGACCACGAAATGGCGCAAGGGCACCGGGCGCCAGTTGGTGTCGAGCATGCTCGGATCGAGCAGGTCGACCGGCCATTCGGACGCCCGGTGCCGCGGTACGGGGAAAAGCGTCATTCAGCGGCTGGCGTCGCGGCCGGGGAGGCCACCGCCGACGTAGCTGTTGAACCCGGCACCGTCGCCGACATAACTGTTGAACCCGGCGCCCACGTAGCTGTTGAAGCCGCCGCCATCCGGAGCCGACGACTCCACGCGTGCGAGTGCCCGCCCGAGCGGCGAGGCGGCCCCGATACGGGCCGTGTGCGGACGCGTCACCAGAGCCGGGTCGATCGAACCGGCCCGGCCGGGTGCTGCGGTGACAGTGGTCATGGCGCCTCCAAGTAACCGGCTGTGAGCGGGATCCCGCTGCCGGAAAACGTTAGGAAGGTCAGGCGCCGACCGGCGCGGGGCGGGCGCCGGGTCCGCGCGAAACGGCCGACCGGTGCGCGAAGGCGGCCCGGTGCCGGCACCACGTCCGGCGGACGGGAGAGGGACCGGTGCCCCGGAGACGCGACGGCGGGGCACCCCGGATGCCGGGATGCCCCGCCGTCAGTGAGGCGGTTGTCGACGCGGCGTCAGGAGAGCCGCACCGGAAGGGACTTGTGCCCGTTCGATATGAACGACTCCATGGGCTCCAGCTCTTCGGCCGGGACGGCGAGCGCGAGGTCCGGGAAGCGTGCGAACAGCGCCGGCAGCGCGACCCGCGCCTCCATGCGGGCCAGGGGCGCTCCCAGGCAGAAGTGCGCGCCGTGGCCGAACGACAGGTGGTCCTTGTTCGCCCGCGTGACGTCGTACGTGTCGGCGCCGTCGCCGTGCACCTCGGGGTCGCGGCCCGCGGCGCCGTACGCGATCAGGATCGGCTCTCCCTTGCGGATCACCAGGCCGTCGCCGATGTCGATGTCGTCGACCGCGTAGCGCAGCGGCAGGTTCGCGACCGGCGCCTCGGCGCGCAGGGTCTCCTCGATGACGTCGTCCCACGACGCCTGGCCCGAGCGTACGAGGGCCAGTTGGTCCGGTCGCGTGAGCAGCGCGTGGATCGCGTTGTCGAGCAGGTTGACCGTCGTCTCGTGGCCGGCCGACAGCATCAGCAGCAGCGTGTCGACGAGTTCGCTCTCGCTCAGCGCCGCGGCGTCGCCCTCGGCGGACTCGTCGCGGGCCGAGATGAGCACCGAGGTCATGTCGTCGCCGGGGTTCTCGCGCTTCTCCGCGACCAGCGCGGTGAGGATCCCGTAGACGCTGACCTGCCCGGCGGTGATCTCCTCCACCGTCGCGGTGGTGCGGAAGATCGTGTCGACGGCCGCGTGCAGTTCGTCCTTCGACTCGTCCGCCACCCCGAACAGCTCGCAGATCACGCTGATCGGCAGCGGGTACGCGTAATCCCTGCGCAGGTCCGGGAGTTCACCCTCCGGCGTGGCGGCGATCCCGTCCAGCAGCCGCGTGGTCAGCTCCTCGACGCGCGGCTGCAGCGCGGCGGTCCGGCGGGCCGTGAACGCCTTGGAGACCAGGGACCGCAGGCGCCTGTGGTCGCCGCCGTAGGCCGTGAACATGTTCTGGACGGACACCCAGATCTGCAACGGCCAGTCTTCGGCTACCTCTCCGTTGATCCAGGCCGGCCAGTGCTGCCGCGGGTCCTTCGAGACGCGCGGGTCGGTCAGCAGGGTCTTGATCAGCTCGTGGCCGGTTACCGACCACGCCTCCACACCGCCGGGAAGCTCCACCAGCGTCGCCGGGCCCCGCGCGCGGAGGGCGGCGTGCTCACCGTGGATGTCGGCGCCTGTTGCGTCGATGACGTAGGGGGCCGTTCCGCCTGACGCGGCGGACCCGGTCGCGCTTGACTCGTCGGCCTGGCCCGGCTGCCTTGATGTGTCGACCACGCGTTGTCTCCATACTGGGATGCGGACTCTGCGGCAGGTTGCGACGGAAGGGAACGGGGTGGGGCTGCCTCCTGTCCCGCTGCGGCCAGTAGGGGCACCGGAGCCGCGGCCGAGACCGGCCGCACCGGCGGGAACACGACCGGCAGTTCCGCCAGGGCCCGGTGGAACGGACCCGGACGCCAGCGTAGTTGGTCCGCGGGTACGGCCAACTCCAGGTCGGGCAGACGGTCGAGCAGACGCTCGATCGCGACGGCCGCGATCAGCCGCGCGCTGTCCTTCGCCGGACACGCGTGCGGGCCCGCACTCCACGCGAGGTGGGCGCGGTTGCCGGCCCGCTGGCTGCCGGCCAGCGCGGGATCGGTGTTCGCCGCCGTGAAGCTGACCACCACCGGCTCGCCCGCGCGCAGCCGTACGCCCGCCACGTCGACGTCGTGGAGGGGGTACCGCACGCCGTAGTTCGCGATCGGCGGGTCGGTCCACAGCACTTCGTCGAGGGCGTCGTCGATCGGCATGCTGCCGCCCGCGAGGTCGCCCGCGAAACGGTCGTCGGAGAGCAGCAGCATGAGGCTGTTCGCGATCAGGTTCTGCTGCGGCTCGGTGCCCGCGCCCATCAGCAGTGCCAGTTGGTGGACCATCTCTTCGTCGGTGAGGCCCGCCGGATGCGCCATCAGCCACGACGTCATGTCGGCGCCGGGCTTCTCCCGCTTCAGCGCCACGAGTTCGATCGTGCCCTCGGTCAACACCGCGTTGGACGCCTCGGCGTCGACGACGTCGAAGATGCCGGACATGCCGCGCACGAGCTTCTCGGCGATGGCCGGCGGGCACCCGAACATGTCCATGAACACCAGCAGCGGGACGACCAGCGCGTATTCGCGGCGCAGATCGACCTTGCCGTCCGCACAGAACCCGTCGATCAGCTTGTCGGCACTGCGCTGGACGTAGTTCCGCAGCTCGATCGGGTCGATCCGGTCGAGCCCGTCGCTGATCGCCGAGCGGTAGCGCGTGTGCTCCTCGCCGTCGGTGAACAGCGCGTTGGGGCGGTACCCCATCATCGGCAGCAGCGGGTTGTCCGGTGCGATCCGACCGTCGTTCACCGCCTTCCAGTTGCGCGGATCCTTCGCGAACATCTCGGGGCTGCGCAGCAGTTGCAGCGCCGCGTCGTACGACACCACGAGCGACGCCTCGACGCTCTCCTCCAGCAGCACCGGCGCGATCGCGCCGTGGTCCCGGCGCAGGCGGGCGTAGACGGAACCCGGGTCGTCCGCGAACTCCGGCCCGTACAGCGGCACTCCGGTGACACCGTGCGCGGGGCAACCGGGCGGCGGGACGGCCCGGGGCTCGCCCGCCGGGCCGTCGAGGGGACTGTCGGTCAACGGACTGACTCCTGGGAGGTGCCGGTTCGGGTGAGCAAGTACTCGACCAGGGAGATCAACGCCTCGGTGGACGAACGCTCGTCGCGGGCGTCGCAGGCCACCAGAGGCGTTTCCGGCAGTAGGTCGAGCGCCTCGCGGATCTCGTCCTCCGTGTAGTGAGGCGAGTCGGGGAACTGGTTCATGGCGACCGCGTACGGCAGGTTGTGCTCCTCCAACACGCCCATCACCTCGAACGACTGGTCGAGGCGCCGGGTGTCGGCGAGTACCAGCGCACCGAGCGCGCCGCGCGTCATGTCCTGCCACAGGCGGGTGAACCGCTGCTGCCCGGGGGCGCCGAAGAGGTAGAGGACGAGTTGGTCGTTGAGCGTCAGGCGGCCGAAGTCCATCGCCACCGTGGTCGTCGTCTTGTCCGGCACCCCGTCCAGGTCGTCGACCAGGGCGCCGGCCTGCGTCATCTTCTCCTCGGTGTGCAGCGGCTTGATCTCCGACAGCGTGCCGACGTACGTCGTCTTGCCGACCGCGAAGTGCCCGACGACCAGCAGCTTCACCGAAGTTCGCACGGTGGGCCGCAGATACATCGCACTGTTCGCGGACGCGGAGCGCACGTCAGAGGCGAGCGCGGAGTCCATCAAGTACCTCCTGAAGCAACTTGGCCTCGGGGAGTTCGGCCTTGGGAATGGGGGCACGCGTGAGGATGTGCCCGGAGTCGACGAGATCGGCGAGCAGCACCTTCACGACGCTCACCGGCAGCGCCAGGTGCCCGGCCACCTCGGCGACCGACAGCGAGCCGGGACGGCACAGCTCGACGAGCCGGCGCTTCTCCGGACTCAGCCCCGCCGTGGGGCAGTTCTGCGCCGCGAGGACGAGGGTGACCAGGTCGAACGTATTGCGGCTGGGGTGCGCGCGCCCGTCGGTGACGACATACGGGCGGACGAGCCCCCTGCCGCGCCGGGTGCCCGGCGACCCGTGGCTCGGGCCGGAGGCCCGCGGCGGGTCCGCCGCGGGCCCCGGTCCCTCCGGAGTCATGCCCGGATCCCTTGCCGGGGCGGGCTGGTCATCTCCTTGCCGAGTCTGTCCACGAGCTTCTGCATCGCGTAGGTCACCGCCTCCATGTCGACGTGCTCCGACGCCGAGACGGCCAAGTAGGCGCCCGGGCCCGCCGCCACCAGGAACACGTATCCGCCGTCGAACTCGACCAGGGTCTGCCGCCACGGCGTCTCGGCCGTGGCCGCGAACTCCGAGGTGCTGCGGCTGATGGACTGGAGACCCGACAACGCCGCGGCCTGACGGTCCGCTTCGTCGCGGTGGATGCCGCGCGAGTGGGCGCGCAGCATGCCGTCGGCGGACAGCAGGATCGCGTGCCGTGCCTCGGGGACCCTCAGGGCCTCGTCGAGCATCCAGCCCAGATCGTTTTCACCGTGCTCGTTCATCTCGTTCCTTCACGGATACCCCCGCCTTCGAGCGCGGGGGGAGCGGACTCAGGCGGAGTGGGGCGGGGAGTTCGCGGCGGCTGGTGGGGCCGCCGGTACGGACAGGGGCGTCCCGACGCGGGTGTTCGTGCTCAGTCTCGTGTCCCGGCACGTGTTCGCGGGGCGTTTTCAGAGAGAGTCCTCGGGCCGCCCGCCCGGGGCCGCCGGTGCCGCCGGCGGATCGGCGTCGTGGCCGTTCGCCTGCTGGACGGCGGCCCGTCCCGAACGTGTGCCCCGGGCGAACGCACCCATGCGCGACGCGGTTTCGTGGACCGAGCGCGCGCCGGTGTCGGTCGGCTCGTCGGTCGCGGCGTCGGCCGCGCCGAGGTCCGCCGGGGCCGACGTGCCGTCGGCGGAACCCGATCCGGCGGCGCGGCGCCGCCGCTTGGGGAGCCCCGAGACGGTGGAGCCCACGATGTCCCCCGCGGCGGGAGCCGGCCCCGACAGCACGGGCGCGGGGCTCGGCGCGGCGGTCTCCGGGCGGGCGTGCGCGGGCCGGGCGTGCGCCGGGCGCGCGGGTGCCGGAGCGGACACCGCGGCCGGGCGGACCTCGCGGACGACGCCGAAGCCGTCCTCCGGCTCCAGGTGTGTGAGCAGCGCGTTGGGGAGGAACAGGACGGCCCGCACACCGCCGTACGGGGAGCGCGTGTCGATGGAGACGCGGAAGCCGTACCGCTCGGCGAGCACGCCGACGACCGGGAAGCCGAACTGCGGGGGGTCGCCGAGACGGTTTATGTCGACCGACGCGTCCCCGCCCAGCCAGCGCGAAGCCTGCTGTATCTCCTGGTCGTTCATGCCCACCCCCGCGTCGTCGATGACGACGCAGGCACCGTTGTGCGCGGGCTGGATGTTGACCTCGACCGTGGTGTTCGGCTGCGAGTGCCGCGCGGCGTTGTCGAGCAGCTCGGCGATCGCGAGCACCACCGGCTCGACCGCGCGGCTCACCACGGCGGTCTCGACCTGGGCGTGCACCTGGACGCGCCGGTAGTCGCGGATACGCGACTTCGCCCCGCGCGCGACGTCGGTCAGCGACGACGCGGTGCGCTGGCGGCCCGGCCACGACCCGCACAGCACCGCGATCGCCTGCGCGCGTCGGCCGAACTGCGCGTTGGCGTGGTCGATTTCCAGCAGGCCGCCGAGGATGTCGGGGTGGTCGTGCCGGTCTTGCATGTCGGAGATCGACACCTGCTGCTCGTGCGCGAGGCCCTGGAGTGCGCGCATCGCCCCCTTCAGGGCGGCTTTCGCCGACTGGTCGGCACGGACCCGAGCCCTGCTCACGGCACCGGCGAAGGCCTCCTCGATCAGGTGCAGGCTCAGCGCGTACGACGTGCCTTCGAGGCGCGCGTCGAGGCTCTTCGGGGCGGGCGGTCGCGACTGCTCCAGCAACGGGAGCCGGGCCTCGACCAAGTGCCGCAGACTGGCGTCCCGGGTCTCGACCGCCGCCTCCAACTCGGCGATTCGGCGCCGGCGCGTCGACGCGGTGAACGCGATGCGGATCAGGAAGGCGGCAAGCACGAGTGCCACCGCGACCACACACCAGAACACCGGGGACGGAACGTTATCTGTCATCGGATCCTCGGAACGGCCTTGGGGCGGGCAGGCAAAGCGGCCCCATCCTAATGCGAGCAATTGCGACCGGTCAGGGTCTCCACGTGCGACCGGAATTGGCGTTTTTCGGGTGTGAACGGACAACGCCTGGTGCTCTTTTGGTCACGATCGGCCGGTCTGCGATCACACGCGGTGGCCGCGGACGCGTACCGCTGCCACCCCTGTGAACTGCGCGGACGCCTCTGCGCGTTGCCTTCCGTGGCCGAACCGAGGGGCAAGGCCACGGCGCATCGTACATCCCATTTGGTTGCCCGAAAATTAACCGGGGAAAGTGTCCCGCTTCACGCCGGGAAACGCCGATCCCGCCGACCTCCGGCGGGCAACGGCCGTTCGCCGTACGCGGAACGGCCCGCATCCCGGGCGTTCCGGGAAATCCTCGTTCGCGGTCCCCATATGCGGGGCTTCCGCTCCGGCGAGCACTTCCCGGCCTTCCGCGGCGTCTTCTCCTGCTACGTGGAATGGGGCACGCGCAGGGCCGTCCTCTACGCCGGGCCGAACCCGCCGCCGCTGACCGACGCCCCCATGCCGCGCCGGGACTGGGGGCTCACGCCGCCGTATCGGGGGTGATCCTCGGGTGGGAACGGTGAAAAGGCGCGCCCCCGAGGGGGCGCGCCTTCGCGTCCACGACTTGCGAGGTGGGCTCCCTGCCGCCGGCATTGTCCGGATCAGGTGCCAGGGGTCGCTGCTCCATCGGCTTCGTCGGCTCCGATGTCGCGGCCTCTCAGCCGGACCTTCCGTCTCGTCGAGAGCCATGCTGCCTGCTCTCTCCGAGGCTTCGGATCAAGCTCCCTCGCTCGCCCCGCAAGCCACTTCTCACGCTACGCCGCCGCCGTAGGGGCGACAAGACCTTTTTGGAAGATATGTCGGTTTTTCAGTGCGCGTGGCCGCCGTGGCCCGGTTCGCCCTCGCTCGCGGGCGAACCGCCGGGCAGCGGCGTCGCGGGGATCGACGCCGGTGACGTGGGGGCGGCCGGCAACGCGCCCGCGCCGACCGTCACCGTGAACTCCGCGGTGCGCACCACGCCTTCGTGCCGGAAGTCGAGGTACAGGCGGTAGGTGCCGGCGCTGGGGGCCTGCGCGTGGAAGCCGATGCCCGGCCCCGCGGGCGTCGTGCCGTCCCCCGGCTCGCCCTGCGGATGGACGTGCAGGTAGGCCAGATCGCCTTGGCGCAGCACGACGAGGTGCCCGTACGCCCCCAGGTAGGGCTGCAGGTCGGTGACCGGTATGCCGTCTCTGGCGACCGACAGTGTCAAGGTGCTTTCGGACGTGGTCAGGTCGCCGTCGAGCGTGACCGTGTAGCCGTCCACTGCGGCCGTCCGCGCGGGCGCGGGCAGCGGTGTCGTGCGGTAGTCGCCGCCCGGCACCGCGACGTCCGCGCCGAGCGTGAGGCCGCCTCCGGGGTCCCCGGCGGGTACGAAATCGGCGAAGACCCGGTAGTCGCCGGCCGTCGGGAAGGCCAGCGGCACCGACCACGTCCCGTCGGCGCCGAGCACCGGATGCACGTGTTGGAAGCCGGACAGGTCCCGCCGGGCGACGATCAGATGCAGGTCTTTCTCGTGCGCCTGTTCGTAGCGGGTCCACGGAGTGCCGTCCGGGCCGAGGATCCGGAAGCGGAAGTCGCCCGTAGTGCCCGCGACCGGCGGCGCGGACTGCGGCACGAGCGTGTAACCGCGCTCGGAGACCTGCAATCCGCCCACGGCGGCGGCGTCCGCACTCGGGGCCGGACCGGGGGAGTCGGCGGCCTCGCCGTGTCCGTGGCCGGACGACGACTCGCCGTCCCGCAGGGGCTCGAACGCGTTCCCGACGCCGAAGGCCGCCCCGAACGCGAGGGCGACGCAGGCGCCGTACGCACCGACGCGAGTGACCGTGTTCATCGCCGTTCTCCTTGGGGTGGCCGGGAACCTCTGTTCGGTCGTCATATTACCCCTAGGGGGTAGGGGTATCAACAGGTCATCAGGGATCGCCGGCAAGGACGCGGGGCACGGCGTCGCGGTCGGACCGCGGTCGGACCGCGGTGGGCGCGGCCTCGGCGGCGGGTTCCGCCGAGGCGTCAGCCGGAGCGGACCGGTGTCAGGGCCGGCCCGCGGACTGCGGCTCGGGCGTGGCCTCGGACCGCGGCGCCGGCGTGCGCCGTGCCAGGTCACGAAGCGAACGCCCGGCCGGCACCAGGGGCCTGACGCTGCGCCAGCTCCAGACCGCGGCCACCACGACGGCCAGCGTCCCGGCGAGCACCAGGCTGTTGCCGAAGAAGAACTCGGCCGGGCCGAAGCCCAGGGGATCGGTGTCCGGCGCGAGCCACAGGAGGCCGAGCGGCACCGTCTGGTCCGGCAGCGGCCCGTAATCGGCCCGGGCCATCGGAATCGACGCGAACACCACCGCGAAACCGGCCAGGCTCGCCCACGCGCCGACCGTGCGGCGGGTGAACGCCAGGTGCAGCAGCAGGACGAACGCCGGTACCGCCCACACGTAGTGGTGCGACCACGACAGCGGCGACATGAGCAGCCCGACGAGCCCGACCAGCGACGCCGCCGCCAGCTCGTGCCCGCGCTGCGACGCGATCACCGCGGACGCGAGGCCCGCGATCACCACGGCCGCGGCCAGCAGGAACGCGAGCGGGCCGCCCGGGAAGCCGCCGTCGAACAGGCGCAGGGAGAAGCCCTTGAGGCTCTGGTTGTCCAGGGCGTACAGCGGGATCTCGTCGTTGACCCGCGCGCCGATCTCGCTGACGTGGGTCCAGTACGTCTTGGACGCGCCGGGCAGGAAGAACCAGGCGAAGACCACGGTCGCGAGGAAGGTGGCACAGGACACGGCGGCGGCCCGGAACCGCCGGGTGAGCACGAGGTAGACGACGAAGATGGCCGGCGTCAGCTTGATCGCGGTGGCCAGGCCGACGCCGACGCCCTTCCAGCGGCGCCGGTCGGACGTCGCCAGATCGGCCAGAATGATCGTCATCAGCAGCATGTTGATCTGGCCGAACTGCAGCGTCCGGTTCACCGGGATCAGCCACAGGCACGCGCCCGCGGTGGCGAGAGCGGCGCCTAGGCGGCCGACGGTCGCGCGGTAGCCGAGCATGCCCCACGCGACCCAGCACGAGATGAACGCGCACGCGATCGTCACGACCGACACGGCCTCTTTGAGGTCGATGAAGTCGTCCGGGGCGATCCACGAGAAAGTCAGCGCGGCGAACGGCGGGTAAATGAACGGTAGTTCCAGAGGGCCGAAGCCGGCGCTGTAGAGCTGGTCCGCGTGGTCCCCGATGGAGTGCGCGCCCAGGAAGTAGATGTACAGGTCACCGCCGTTCCAGGCGTATCCCCAGGCCTCCGACGCCCGTACGCAGGCCCACACCCCGAGGGCGAACACGACGGCGCCCGCGACGAGGAGCGGTACGCCGAAGGGCATGGTCCGCGATTGCGGCCTGGCCGGTGCCGGTATGGCCGCGATCCGGGACCTCAGCGATTCGATGCCGCCACGCACGTGGATGAGCCCCTTTTGAATGCACGCCGAGGAAATCGCCCGAATTGTCCGCGCGTATCCCCCGCTTTTCCCGATGCCCGGACGGTCCACGGCCCGAGCGTCGGCAGAGCTTATACCAGGGGTTCGCCTGCGGGGTGTGGAAGTCGAATCCGAAATCGGATCGTCACCGAAGGGGCGGCGGCGGTGAGAAGGGGATTGCCATTCGGTCCTTCGGAAGGCAATATGCCGGGCAAGCGTACCGCCGCCTCGCGGCACGCGCCCTTGTCCTACACTGACGCCGGTGCGGCCTGCCCGGCCTCGGTTCTCGCCGGGCCGGGCAAGACCTGCGTGGGGGGCGTGAAGGGGGTACGTACGTGGGGGGTACGTAAGGAAAACTCACACAACGCCGCCGCACGGCCCGTCGACGCGACCGGCGGGCGCCCGACCGTGGTTTCGACCTCCCCGGTACGCGAGCGTGAACCGGCCGCGGCCCTTTCGCGATATCGCCTCTCGTGCGAAACCGCCGGGTGATCCGTGCCGATCCGTTCGCCGATCCGCACGGACGCCGACGACGCAACCGTCGGCACGGCGCTGGAATCGACATTCCCGGGTGCCGCAGGACCTCCGGCCGTCCTGCCGAGGAATCCGAGACCCGGAAACGACCGTCCCCAAAAGGTGCTTTCTTGTCTGCATCGTTGCTCAAGAGAATCAAGTCCCACCGGCACTACCCGGAACTCAGCAAGTTCGCCGTCGTCGGCGGCATGGGTTATGCGTCCGACGTCATCGTCTTCAACGTTCTCCGGTCGACCACGTCCTTGGGACCGATTTCGGCCAAGGCATTGTCGCTGACCGTCTCCATTGTGGTCAGTTTCATCGGGAACCGGCAATGGACGTACCGGGAGCGCGCGTCGAACGCGGGCTCCGCGAAAATCCCGATGCAGGGGCTGATCTTCGTCGGCGTCACGGTCATCGGGATGGGCATCCAGATGGCCTTCCTGGGTTTCTCGCATTACGTCCTCGGATTCACGTCGCTGCTCGCCGACAACATCTCCGGGAACCTGCTGGGTATGGCGGTCGCCACCGCGTTCCGTTTCTGGGGCTACCGGACGTGGGTCTTCCGGCACACCCCGCCCGGCGCGACCGAGCCCGCCGCCGCGGTGCCCGGACAGGCGGTGCCCGTCGAGGAGGCCCCCGCCCCGGAGGCACCCGAGCGCGACACGGCACACGCCCCCGAGGCCCGCGTCCGGGTCGGCGGCGAGGACGGTCCGGCGTACGAGCGTTCGGTGCCCCGGCCGCGGGACCCGGCCGGGACCGATCGGTGACCCGCCGGGAACCAGCCCGTCCGGCCCACCGACCCACCCGCGCTGCCCGACCCACCCGCGCTGCCCGCGCTGCGGACGCGTCCCCGGCCTCCCGCCCCCTCCCGCCCAAGCCCTCGGCCCACCGCGCTGCCGGCACCACACACCCGCACCCCCCGCGGGCCTCAAGGATTGACCTCTGAATTCGATGATCGGTTTGTGTCTCACGCTCGTGCTGACCGCCGTCGGCACGTGGCATGTGGCGTGCGCCCTGGGCCTGCGCCGCCCGGTCGACACCGTCACCGCGTGGCTGCTCGCCGGCACCGCCCAGCTGACGGGGCTCACCCTGCTCGTCGGCGGCGCCCTGTGGCAGCTGAACGCGTGGGGGTTGGCCATCGCGACGATCGTGGTCGTGGCGGCGGAGATCGTCGTGGCCCGGCGTTTCCGCGACGACGTCCGGCGCTCCGCGCAGAAAGCGGTCGCCACCCGGCTCGGCGGCGCCAAAACGTTCTGGCGGCACCCGATTCTCGTGCTTCTGGGCGTTCTGGTGCTCGGCCAATACGCCTGGCGCGCCGCGATCGGCACCGCTTTCGGGCCGCTGGACTGGGACGGCCTTTGGTACCACGTCACCGGCCCCGATATCTGGCTGCAGAACGGGCACGTCGGGCATACGTCCGATGTCCTGTGGGCGGACGTCTATCCGCAGGGCCAGGAACTGCTGACCGCGTGGGCCGGGGTTTTCCTGGGGACCACGCGCTACGCCTGGACCTCGAACATCCCGTTCATCCTCCTCGGCCTGTCCGCGATCGCCGGTCTCGCCCGGAGTGCCGGTGCGTCCCGCAAATACGCGGTGCTCGCCGCTTTCGGCTTCTTCGCGGTACCGGCGGTGTTTCTCCAGGCCTCCACCAGTTATGTCGACGTCGCCGCGGCTGCCGCCTCGATGGCCGCGCTGCAACTCGTCATCGCCTCGCGTGACGCCGCCGTGGCCGCCGACGCGAGCGGAGGCTCGGCGCGCGCCGCGCTGTTCCGCTACCTGGCCCTGACCGGCGTCGCCCTCGGACTGGCCATCGGCGTCAAGTCCTCGAACCTTCTCGTCGGCGGCTTCGTCGTCCTCGCCGGGCTGATCCAGGTGTGGTGCGTCGCCCCGCTCATCCGACGCGGCGGCGACACGCCGGAGGAAGAGGAGGGCCGCGTTCTCGGCGCCCGCCTCGCCACCACCGTGCGCCTGGCCGTGCCCGGCGCGCTGCTCGTGGGCGTCCCGACGCTGCTGCTCGGTTCGTACTGGTATGTCCGGACCTGGCTGCGGTACGACAACCCCTTCTACCCGTTCACGATGTTCGGTTTCCAGGGCGAGGGAACCGTGCACGACCTCATCATCGTGCCCAACACCCCGGCCCGCTGGCTCGACCAGGGCGCCGCCGAGACGACGCTGGACTCGTGGTGGCACGACCGCTCGCGCCACGCGTACACCTACGACGTGATCCCCGGCGGCTTCGGCCTCCAATGGCTCGCGGTGCTGCTCCCCGCGGTCGTGCTCGGCCTCGGGCTGCTGCTCTGGAAGCGCAGGTTCGAGATCCTGTACGGCTTCGCGCTGCCGGTCGTGGTGAGCGCCGCCGCGTCTCCCGCGCCGTGGTGGGCGCGCTACGTCCTCACGCTGCCCGCGCTGGGCGTGGTGTGCCTCGCCGTCCTGCTCACCGCGCTGGAGGGCAGGCTCCCGCAGGTCCGCAGCACGGTCGCCGGCTGGGCGGGAGGCTCCGGGGTCCTGGTGGCCCGCCGCCTCGTGGCCGGCGGCGTCGCCCTGGCCTTCGTGGTGGTCTCCGCGGTCAGCATGTGGTGGGCCACCGCCCCGACCCACGTCTGGACCGGCTCCGGAACGAAGTGGCACCACGCGAGCGTCCGCGAGGCCATCGACCTGATGCGCGACCCGGCCCGCGACAACAAGGTCCAGCCGCGCCAGGCGTACGCGCCGATCGGCCGCAACGTGCCCAAGGGCGAGACCATCGCGCTCACCGAGAACTCCGGCGCGCAGTTCCTCCACCTGGTCATCGGCGACGGGCACGAGCGCCGGATCGACCTGCTCGACACCCCGCGCAACGCCGCCGACCTGCGCGGGAAACTCGCGAAGTCCGGCGCGCGGTACCTGCTCCTCACGGAGGCCGGCAAGGACGCCGCGCTGCTGCGGCAGGTCTACGCCGACCCGCGGCACTACCGGATGGTGGTCGGCGCGGGAAAGATCGCCTGGTTCTGGCTCCCGGCGGGTTCGCGCATCCCGTCCGCCCACCTGTTCGAGGTCGGCGACTTCCCGCCCAAGGCCTGACCCGCCGCACCCGGGCCGCGTTCCCCGGCACCGCCGCACACCGGCGAACGCGGCCCGACCCCGGCCCGGAGCCCCGCGAACGGGCGGGCGGCCACCGGCGCGAGGCCGTGATCCCGTGGCCGCGCCACCGTGCGAAAATGGCCGCGACTCCCACGCCCGCACCGAAGGGGACGCCGTGCCGACTGCTTCGTCGCCCTTGGGCCGACCGGTCGGTGCGAAGGGGGAGGAGACCCGCGAGCGCATCATCGCGGCGACCATGCGGTGCGTGGCCGAGGTCGGCTACTCGCGGGCGACGATCCGGGAGATCGCGCGCGGCGCGCGCATGACCAGCGGCAGCCTCTACCACTACTTCCCGAACAAGGCCGAGCTGGTCAAGGCGACGTTCCTGGAGATCGCCGAGCTGGCGCTGCCCCGGCTGGCCGCCGCGGCGGACCGGACGGACGACGTCCTCGACACGTTCATGGCCGTCCTGGACGAGGGCGACCGGCTGATGCGCGACTACCCGCACGCGGTCGCCTTCGACCGGGCGCTCCGCGTCGAGAGCCCGGAACACCTCCACCTCGCGGAGGACAGCGACACCATCTTCAACGCCCTGCGCGCGGTGATCACCGGCATCGTCGACCAGGCCCGCCGCGAGGGCGTCCTCACCGCGGGAACGGACGTCGACAGCGCCGCGAACGCCATCTACGCCGTCATGTACGGCCTGTACGAACACGCCGCCACGGCACCGCCGGACGACTACCACGCCACCGTCGGCGCCCTCAAAAAGCTCATCCGCGGCACCTTGTTCACCCCCCGCGAACCCATCCGCCCCCCCCGCCCCGAACTGACCCGACACCGCGGCCGGACCCCGTTCTCCCCACCCCGGCCCGGACCGCGAACGCGCCACGGGGCCCGCGTCCTGCGGATAGTCGCCCCACCCGGCCCGCGCCTAGTCTCTGCGGGATGACACGCGAGGCATCCGCGACCGGCGGGACCGGGAGGCTGCGCCGCCACACGGGTGGCCGCCGCCATGTGGCGAAGGTCAAGATGAACGACGCCGAGCACGACCTGGTCCGCGAGCGTGCCGCGAGCCTGGGAGTGAGTGTGCCGCGGCTCCTGGTCGAGGCGGGGTCCGCCGCCGATGTCGTGACCGCCACCGAACGGCACGCCCTGTACGCCGAGTTGCTGGCGCTGCGGCGACTCCTCGCCGAACTCGCCCGGACACCGCGCTCCGCCGCGCCGACACCGGGCGGCGACGAGGACCGCGCGATCGCCGACGCGTGCCGACGCGTCGAGGAGGTGCTCGCGGGGCTGGCCTCCCCCCTCGGACTCACCGCGCCAGACGTCCCGTGATCGCACGGGTCAGCCCGCGCAGCCGACGCCACGACGACATGGGCCAGCTCGTCGCCTACCTGTTCGGACCCGGCCGGGCGAACGAGCACACGGACCCGCGGGTGGTGGCCTGCTCCGAAGCCGTCGAGCCCGACCTCCCGCCCCCCGCGCTGGCCGCCCGACTGGAAGCCCCCGCGAAGCTGTTCGACACCCGGGTGAGCGGCGGGTCGGTCTGGCACACCGCGTTGTCGAACGCCCCCGGCGACCGCGTGCTCGCGGACGCCGAATGGGGGTTCGCGGCCCGGCGGCTCGTCGACAGCCTCGGATTCGGCGGCGCCGACGGCACCGCGCCGTGCCGCTGGGCGGCCGTCCGCCACGGCGTGTCGGCGCGCGGCAACGACCACATCCACGTCGTGGTGAGCCTGGTCCGCGAGGACGGCACGGTCGCGAGCGTCTGGCAGGACCGCGTCGCCGCGGCACGCGTGTGCGCCGCCTTGGAGGACCGGTTCGGGCTCGCCCGGGTCGAGGGCCGCAGGCACGGCGGCGGCATGCCCGGGTACACCCGCGCCGAAGCGGAGCAAGCGGCCCGCCGGGGCCGCACCGAACCGGAACGTCCCGCCCTCGCCCGCCGCGTGCGGGCCGCCGCGGTCGCGGGCGCCGACGAGGCCGACTTCGTCCACCGGCTGCGCGCCTCCGGCGTCCTCGTCCGGGCCCGGCGCCCGGACCCCGGCGCCGCCGCCGAGGGCTACGCGGTCGCCCTGCCGTCCCCCGACGGCACCGACCCCGTGTGGTTCGGCGGCGGACGGCTCGCCGCCGACCTCACGCTGCCGCGGCTGCGCCGCCACTGGCCGGACGCCGACCACCACGCCGCGGCGCACGCCTGGGACGAACCCGCGCCGCACGCCGCCCTACCCGCCCCGCCGGACGCCTGGACGACCGCCGCCCGCACGGCCGCCGCCGCGGTCGCACGCCTGGCCGCCGACCCCGCGCTGTGGCCCGAGACGGCCCGCCAACTCGCGGGCACACTCGCCGTGTTGGCCGCCGGCGAGCACCAGGCCGCCGCCTTCGCCCGCGCCGCGGACCGCGCCGCCCGATCGGCGCCGATGGCGTTACCGGTAACGGCGCCCGCCGGGCCCGACCCGATCGGGCTTGCGGCCGTCGCCCGCGCCGTGGCCGAAACGCCCGCCACGGCGGCCGACCGGGCCGCCCGCGCCGCGCTGGTGGAGCACCTCGCCGGTCTCCTCGGGGCCGGCGCCGCCGCGGAACGCCGCGCGGGCAAGCCGCGACAGGCACGCGCGTTGACGCAGGCCGCGGCTGACCTGCGTGCAGCCCGCGGTGCTTAGCATCACCCCGGGCAGCGATCACACATACCTGGTCAACCAGGTCGGCCGCGGCGCCGAGCACTACCTGATGCGGACCGTCGGCATGGTCGGGGAGCCCCCCGGCGTCTGGTGGGGCGCGGGAGCCCGGGCACTCGGGCTCACCGGCGAGGTCGACGCCCGCGTCATGGCCAAGCCGTACGGCGACATGGTGCATCCGGCGACCGGCTTGCCGATGGGCAGCCGCCCCGCCGTCTCCCGCCCGCTCGGCGAACGGCTGGCCCGGGCCCTGGACGAACTGCCGCCCGACGCCACGCCCGAGGAGCGCCGCGCCACCGAGCAACGCGTCCGCTCGACGCAGCGCCGCAACGTCAAATACTTCGACCTGACGTTCTCCGCGCCCAAGAGCTGGTCGGTCCTGCACGCCGGATTCCAGGCCCGGGCCCTGCGCGCCGCCGAAGACGGCGACGACGTCTGGGCGCGGCGCTGGGAGGAGGCCGCCGACCAAGTGTGGGCGGCACAAATGGAGGGCGTGCGCGCGGCACTGGCGTTCCTCCAGGACGAAGCGGGCTACAGCCGCGCCGGCCGCAACGGGGTCCGCCGGGTCACCGCCCGCGAGTGGACCGTGGCGATGTTCCGCCAGCACACGTCGCGCAGCGAGGAACCGCAGATGCACGTCCACTGCGCGGTGCTCAACCGGGTGTGGACCACCGAACGCGACCCCGCCACCGGCCAAGTCGCCGGGAAATGGCGCACCCTCGACGGCAAGGCGCTCTTCGCGCTGCGCCGCGAGGCCGGAGTCGTCTACGAGCGCGTCGCGGGGGAGGCGCTGTACCGCGACATCGGCGCCCGGTCGGCCCTGCGCCCGGACGGCAAGGCGCGCGAGATCCTCGGGATCAGCAGGCTGCTGTGCGACATGTTCTCCGGCCGCCGCAAGGCCATCGTGGCCGACGTCGCGTCCCGGATCGCCGCCTATGAACGCCTGTACGGGCAGCCGCCGTCCGCGTACCGCAAGGTGTGCATGGCCCGGGACGCGAGCCTGCGCACCCGCACGCCCAAGAAGCGGGCCGGCACGGCCCGCGCCGACCTGGTCGACCGCTGGCACGAGGCCACCGCGAAGCTCCGCGACACCCTGGTGGCGCAACCCGACGGCGTGTTCCGGGCGGCTGCCGCGGCCGGGGCGGAACCCGAGCCGTACGACCGCATGGAGGTCGTCGCGGAGGCGCTGCGCCGCGCCCAGGCCGAGAAAGCCGTCTTCACCCGCGCCGACGTCATGGTGCACATCGACCGGCTGCTGCCCGACTGCCTCGGCGGCCTCGACGCGGACGGCGTGCGGACGCTCCTCGGCGGACTCACCGACGAGGCGATGACCCAGTGGCAGCGGGAAGCGCACCCGGAACGCCCCGACGTCGTCCTGCTCGCCAAACCGGAACTCGTCCCGGTGCCGGCGGAACTCACCGTCGACGACGGCCTGTCCGCGTATTCGCGCACCTACCGGGCCCCGTACACCACCGACGGCCACCTGGCCGCGGAAACCGACGTCATGGAAGCCGCGCGGGGCCCGGCGGACGCGCCGACCGTGCCCGACGACATCGTCGACGGCATCATCGCCGCGTCCCGCCTCGCGGCCACGCAGGCCGCCGCGGTCCGCGACATCGCCACCTCCGGCCGCCGCGTCGACGTCCTGGTCGGCCCCGCGGGCACCGGGAAAAGCCACACCGTGGCCCGGATATCGCGGGCGTGGCAGGCGGCCGGAGGCGCGGTCCTCGGCCTCGCGGTCGGCCAGCGCCAGGCCAACGTGCTGGCCGAGGAAGGCGTCCCGACCACCGACAACATCCGCATGTTCCGCACCGCCAACGCGCGGATCGCCGCGGGCGGACAGGTCCCCGACGCGGACCGCTACGTGCTGCGCCCCGGCCAGCTGGTGATCGTCGACGAGGCGGCCACCTGCGCCACCGACGACCTCGTGGAAATCCTCCGGCTCGCCCGGGCCGCCGGGGCGAAGGTCCTGCTCACCGGCGACTTCGCGCAGACCACCGCGATCGGCGCCGGCGGCATGTTCGGACACCTGGCCGCGACGTTCCCGCACACCCACACACTCGCGGAGGTCCACCGCTTCCACGCGGCCTGGGAACGCGTCGCCGGCCTGCGCCTGCGCCTGGGCGACGCCGCCGTGCTCGACGACTACGACACCCGCAACCGCCTGCACGGCGGCACCGGCGAGGCCATGAAGCAGGCCGCGTGCCGGGCCTGGCTCACCGACGACCACGCGGGACGCAGCAGCGCCCTGATCGCCACCACGAACCGCGAGGCGTCGGAGCTGTCCGGGCGGGTGCGCGCGGAGCTGGTGCGGCGCGGCCGGGTGGAGGCCCAAGGGGTGGCACTGCGCGACGGCAACCTCGCGGGCATCGGCGACCGGGTCCAACTCCGGGCCGGGGACCGCGGCCTGACCACCGCCGACAAGAGGCACTGGGCCGCCAACCGCGACATCGTCACCGTGCGCCGCCGCGGTCCCGACGGGTCCCTGGAGGTCGCGTACCCCGACGGGGCGACGATGACCCTGCCGCGCGAATACGTCGCCGGGCACGTCGAACTCGCGTACGCCGGAACGATCCACGCCATCCAGGCCGCCACGGTGGACACCGCCCACGCCCTCGTGGACCCGCGGATGAGCCGCGAACAGCTGTACGTCGCGCTCAGCCGCGGGCGCCACGCCAACCACGCGTACGTCGCCACCGACGAACCCGGCGTGCCCGCCGCCGAACGACGCGATCACTGGGCCGTCCTCACCGCGGTGCTGCGCCGCAGCGAAGAGGAGGCCACCGCGCTGCGGGTCATGCGGGACGAAATGGACCGCGCCGATTCCCTCGCCGAACTCGGCCCGATATGGACCGACTTGGTGGAGTCCCACTACGCCGCACGGCACGGCCGCGCACTCACCGACGCGCTGGGCGATGCGACGTGGCGGGAGATGGCCGCCGAGGACGCGTACGGCGCCCTGCTGTGCCTGGCCCGACAAGGCGAGGAACGCGGCCACGACGTCGCGGCCTTGCTCCGGACCGCGGTCGCCTCGGGACCGCTCGACGACGCGCGCAGCCTCTCCGCCGTCCTGCACTGGCGACTCACCGGACTCATGGACCGCGCCGAAACATGGCGCGCCGCGGGCGAGGAAGCGGCCGTCGCCGCCGAACACGCCGCCGGGCTCGGCACGGAACCCGAACTGCGCGCCCGGCGTGCCGCGGCCCGCCGCGCCGACGATCGGCGCCGCGCCGGGTATTGCGCGCGTACCCCGCACATCGACGGCCCGGTCGGCGAATACGCCCGGCAGATCGCGGCGTTCATGGACGCTCGGGTGACCGCCCTCGGCCTGCGCGCGGCGGCCGATCCGCCCGAGTGGCTGGTGACCGCCCTCGGGCCCGTCCCCGACGACCCGGTCGCCCGGGCGGCGTGGGGCGACGCGGCCGGCGCGGCTGCCGCCTACCGCGAACGCGCCGGCTACGAGCACCCGTCCGACGCGATCGGACCGCGGCCGTCGCCCGGCGCGGTCGACAAACGCGCGGCCTGGGTGCGGGCGGCCGACGCGCTCGGCATCGACGACCCGGGCCGCGCCCTGGAGGGCGCGTCCGACACCCGACTCCGCGAGTACCGCGACCGGTGGGCTCGGGAACTCACGTGGGCCCCGCCCTTCGTGGCCGACCGGCTGCGCCGGGCCCACGCCGAGAACGAGGGGCTGCGCGACGACGGAGTCGAACTGTCGCTCAGGCTCACCCGGACGAAGGACCGCGCGCGACGCGCCGTCCTCCGCGACCGACTCGCCGAATCCGAGCGCCGCCGTCACGAGCTGGAACGCCGCCTGCGACACCTGGAGCAGGTCCACGCGGCCCGCGGCCGGTGGGCCGCCGCGACATCCGAGGCACGCGACCGGGCCCGCGCCGCGGACGAGATCCTGGCCCACCGGCACCCGGACACCGAGGCCCGCGAGGCCGCTCCCGCGAGCCCCGACCCCGGCACCCCCGCGAACCTGCGCCAGGCACGCCGCGCCGCGGCCCGCGCCGTCCGGGTCATCGACACCGGCACCTCCCCCCTCACCCCCACCGCGACCCCTGCCCCCGCGCAAGGCCTCCGCCTGACCAAGCAACTCCGCATGAGCCCCTGACCGCGACGCCGGCGGTCCGCACCCCTCCGCTACCCGCGGGTCCCCGCGCGCGGCGAGGCAACTCGGCGCGCGCCCGGCCGTGACGACGACCGCCGCCGCCTACGCGTCCTCGCCGCCGCCCCCTTCGCCCGCGGGCCCGCACCGCCCCGGCCGCGGCGCGCTTGCCCCCGGCGCGCCAGCTCCGCTCGCGCTCCTCACCGCGTCGTACGGTCGCGAAGAGCCCGTCAGACGCATGGACTTGGCCCACCCCGATGCGTTCGACGCGGCAAGCCGCCACCACGGAGGACGCGGATCGGCGGTCACCGTCCCCCGATCCGAGTCCGGCTGGTCTTCGACGCCACGTCGGCGGGCGCGCACCGCCGCCACGACGCCGTGCTGCGCGCCCTGGGCCGCACCGTGGTCGATCTGCCCCACCGCGCTCGGCCTCTACGGATCGGGGCCACCATCCCCGACCCGACTGCGACCTGACCCCACCGCGCTCGGCCCCAGTCGGATTGGGGCCACCGTCCCCGATCCGACTGAATCCGACGTACCCGCCCCGACGTCCGACCCCACCGAACAGCCCTTCCACCTCAGGGGATTGGAAGCGAAGCAAGATAGTGGTTCAGGTCCCCTGATCGGGGCGGCCGGCCGCGGGCGCGGGCCGCTCACGGCACCCGCGGCGCGGTGAGCCGCTGCGCGGCTCAGGGGTGGGGGGCGGTCGGGGCCGGGGGCGGCGCGCGGTCGCGCGCATCGGACGCGCAGTGCTGCCGTGCCGCTGCGCGGCACCCGCGGGGGTTGCCGCGGGCGTCTTTAGCCACCTCCCCGCGGCGGGTCCCTCGCCGTATGCCTCCAGGGGGCCAGACCGGGCTTTATCGGGCAGCCCAGGTGCTGCCCGGTCTTCGCTGACGAGCGTACGGCCCCCTGGAGGCACACGGCCCCGCCACGGGCAGGCCACCGGCCAAACACGCCGGTCCGCCCGTCGGAAGGATCTTGGAATTCTTCCAACCATCTGGTTTGGGGCTTGGCCCGGGTGGGCAAACTTATCTATGTAAGCCCGAAAACCCGGAAGGGAGAACGCAAGTGTCAGACGACACGCACAACCTCTACGAGGCCATCACGCGCCAGGCCACCGCCTTACAGCCCTGGCTGTGGGACATCCGCAACACCCTCCACCGTCGGCCCGAGCTGGCGTGGGAGGAGTTCGCCACGACCGAACTCATCTGCGCTTCCCTGCGGAGCCTGGGGCTGGAGCCCCGCGTCATCCGCGACGGAGTGGGCGTGGTCGCGGACATCATTCCCGAGGGGATGACCGGAGTCCCGCCCATCGCGCTGCGCGCCGACATCGACGGGTTGCCCATGAACGACCTGTCGCCGAAGGCGAATCGGTCACGGGTCCGGGGCAAGGCACACGCGTGCGGGCACGACGTGCACACCACGTCGTTGATCGGCGCGGCGCGCGTGCTGGTGGAGCTGATGAAGGCCGGACTTCTCCGGCGCCCCGTACGGCTGCTGTTCCAGCCGTCCGAGGAGCGGCAGCAGCCGAGCGGCGCGTCCGTGGTCGTGGACCTCGGGTTCCTGGACGACGTCACGGACGTCTACGCGCTGCACTGCACCGCGCACCTGCCCATCGGTCGGTTCGGCGTCCGCGAGGGCGGTGTCACGTCCGCGTGCGGAATGCTCGAACTCACGGCGAACGGGCCGGGCGGTCACACCGCGCGCCCCTTCCAGACCGCCAATCTCGGACGCGAGGTCGCGCGGGTGCTGTTCCAGCTCCCGGATGATCTCCTGCGGAGCTACGACCCCCGGGCGACCCTGTCCCTGGAGTTCGGCACGGCGACGTTCGGGAACGGCGCGGCGAACGTCATCCCCTCGGAGGCGATCATGCGCGGCACCGTCCGTACCCCCGAGGTGGAGCGGTGGCGCAACGCCGAGGCCGACATCAGGACCGCACTCGACCGCATCACGCGTGGGCGCGGGGTGGAGTGGGAGATCAACTACACGCCCGGAGTGCCGCCCACGTTCAACACGAAGACCGGTCACAGCGCGTCCGTGATCGAGCGACTGTGGGACGCGGACGCGGTGCGGCCCACGGAACAGTCTCTCGGCGGTGAGGACTTCGGCAACATGCTGGAGGCCGTCCGCAAGAACGGCGGCGGGGGCAACCTCGTGCGGATGGGCGTCCGCCCGCTGAACGTTCCGGCCGAGGAGGCGGCGGACATCCACCAGTCGAGGTTCGACCCCGACCCCGGGTCCGTGGCCTACGGCGCCGCCTACCTGGCCGGTGTCGCGGCGATACCGACCACCTGACGGACGGTGGCGGGGGGCACCGCCCCCCGCCACCCCCCCGTGGGCGGGCCCCTGCACCCGCCCACGGGGGCCGATCTCCGCTGTCAACCAACCGTCAAAGCCCAGTACACCTATGCATCATCATCGCCCGAGCGAAGGATCCGGTCCCGTGACCGCCGAAGACACCGACGAGTTCGACCGCCGCTGGGCGGCTGCCCCGCCGCGGCTCACCCGCCGCGACATCGCCCGGCTGGCCGACCGCAGTCTCGCCGCGGTCCGCAAGTGGGTCGTGGAGGAGGGGTTCCCCGCGGCCCTCCCGGAGCGCGGCCCCCAGGGCACGACGTACTACCCCAGGGACGCCGTCGCGGCGTGGGTGCGCACGGTCGCCACAAGCCCGCACCGGCGCGGCGACCGCCTGGCGCTGCCGGCCGCCGCGGGACGTTCCGAGAACGCCGCGGACACCGGCGAAAACGCGCTGACCGCGGCGGAGTTGGCCGCCCGGTACGGCATCACGCGACGCGCACTGAACTACTACGCCCGCCGCTACGCGTCCGCGCCCGACCCCTTCCCACCCGCTGACCCCACCGGCCGCCGCCCCTCAACCGCCGTAGACGCCTGGCTCCACCGCCACCACAGCCACCCCCCACCCCGAGGCAACCCCCCGAAAGCCCGCAAATCAACCCCCACTACATAACCGCGCCCCCGCCCCCGGAGCGTGCGATGCCCCCACAACACGCGACGAAGTCGCGCGGAAAATGACAAAGGCGACCAAGTCTACGCTTTCTGCAGACATGGGTCGCCCGAGCTTTTGGTGCGCCGCCAGGGACTCGACCCCCGGACCCGCTGATGAAGAGTCGGCTCCATGCGCTCAGTTGGCATCAAGTTCGGGCCATCGGACGCGTCTTGTTCCGAAATGGGTGGCAAATGGCCTGGCGGTGCGGCGTACTTACGCGTGGCGCTCCCGAACGGCGGCTCCCACCATGCTCCCACCACCGCCGTGCACCGGGTTCCGTCGGTGAGAGCCGTCCCGTCCCGGGATCCGGTCGGCATCGTCGCGTGGTGTTCGAGTTCTGGGACGGAGATCGTGGGCGTGCGTTGCGCGCGGCATGCTGGTCCGGCGGCTGCGGCGCTCGGGTGACGGTTCCGGAATCCGAATGAACCCGGTGCCTCGGCTCCCCCTCAGCGTTCTCCGGCCAGTTGCTCGGCGAGTTCGCGTGCGCTGGAAGGTACGCCGCGGGTGGTCATGCCGTACTGCGGGTGTGCCTGGTCCATGGTGGGGAGGCGGTTCGGGGCGCGTTGCGCGGGTGCGCGTTCCAAGACGGTGGTGCCGGTCTCCGCTTCCAGAGTCGGCGCGTATCCGGCGCCGCGCAGTGCGGCCAGCGTGTCTTCCGGTGGCGCGGTGGAGATCAGCACCGTCGGGGCGATGCGCCGCAGGCCCAGTTTCGTCAGTGCCCGTGTTCCCGCGACTTCGGTGATGAGTGCGGGGTCGTCGCAGCGGAGGCAGCAGGCCGAGCGGACGACCTTCAGTTTTCCGTGGGTTCGGGCGGTGTCCTTGATGGTGTACGCCAGCGGCTGCGGCAGCGGGAGTCCGTTCGTGGACGCGGCGGCGAGGCGTTCGGCGACGTCGTCCGCGCTGTGGCCCGCGTCGTACGCGCGGCGCAGTGAGGCCGGGCTGATGCGCCAGACCACCGCGTGCCCCTCGGACTCGATGTCGCCGACGGCGGACAGCAGTTCGGCCAGCTCGGGAGCGGGCGCGCCGGTCACGGTGGCGGTCAGGTCGGACTGGAACCGGGCCGTGGTGCTGGGCGCGGGCAGCGTCGCGCGCAGTGCGTCGCGCAACCCCGCGACGGCGTCCGCCAGCGCGGGCCGCCGCATCAGGTCGGCACCGAACCCGTCCAGTCCGGATGCCCCCGGATCGGCGTCGGCGCCCGGGACGGCGGGGAAGTGGTCGGCGGCGCCAGCCTCCAGCAGCGCGCTGACCGCGTGCCCGATCGCGGTCAGCGCGCCGCACGACACGAGCCCCAACAGCTCCGCCTCCGCGAGCGTCGCGGCGAGTCGATCGCCGAACTCCGACTCACCCGCAGATGCTTCGCCTGCCCCACCCAGGAGCGACGAACCCAGGAGCGGCTGGAACCACGCGGCGCGCTCCAGCAGTTCGGTCCGCGCCTCGGGTCCCGGCGCGAGACCTCGGCCCTCAGGCAGGCCCGCGAGCGCGCGCAGAACACCACGCCGCAGCGGCACCGCGGAGCCATCCTGGGGGCTGATCAGCGCGACAGGCGTCTCGCCCGAGTCGTCCGGCCAGCACGTGAACACCTCAGGGACCACCGCCCAGGCCGCGACCAGCGGAAGCAGCTTGCCCGCGGGCGAAGCGGTCGCCCAGGCGTCGAAGCGTTCGGTGGGCAGCAGCCGCACCGCCGATGACCGCGCGGCAGTTCGCCCGCCGCGGCGCTTGCCCCGTGCAGGCTCCGCGGCGTCGGCATGCGGCGCGGCCAGCCCGGCGTTCACCGCCAAGTCCAGCCACAACCGGGTGTGTTCCTCGCTCGCCCCGGCGGCCTTGGCCAGCCGCCGCGTGTCGCGCACCGCGATACCGCCGGCCTTGCGGACCGCGACCGGACGCGCGGCCAGCTCCCGCAGGACCAGCTCCGCGCGCCACGCGGCGGCACCCGCCGCCCCGGCGCCACGCGCGTCCACGTCGCGCGGAACCACCGCCGTACGCGTCAACGGCTCAGGATCCAGCGACACCGGCACCGGTCGCTCGTCGTGACGCAGAGCCCGCGCCACCTCGTACGGCAGCTCGACCAGGTCATGGTCGACGGGCACGACCATGCCCCGCGCGCCCAGCCAATCGGTACCCGCGTCCCCGGAACCGCCCTCGCGGAACGTGTACTTCGCACCAGGGCCGTAGTACCGGCCGCCGATCGCCACGAAACAGTGCGTACGCAACAACGGCGGCCCCGGCACCAAGCGCTCCAACAACTCCAAAGCGTCCCGAGGCGCGTCGGCCACCATGTCGCGTACCCGCCGCGCATCGGCGAGTACGGCCACGATCCCGCGTTGAGCCTCGGCGCGGGTCCGCACGTCTCCCAACCCGAGCCCGGCGGCGACGCGTTTGACCTCCGGCGCGTTGAACGCGGAGGTCAACAGCTCATCCACGGGAGCGCCGTAGCCCGCCAGCTCCGCCGCGTTGGTGTGCAGCAGCGCCGGCACCGCCAGCCGGCCGTCCGGCGACGGCAGGACAAGCGCCCGATCGCGCAACCTCTCCAGAGCCTCCGCCGCGCGCTCACGGGACACCCCGCCGGCCGCCAGCGAGTCCAGCAACTCCCGCTCGGACACCATGCGTTCCCACGGCTCCACCGAGGGAGGCGACGCCGTCGACCACGCAGGCACAGGCTGACGCGCGCCGGTCACCGGACCGTGCTCCTCCAACGCCCGCACCGCCACCGCCGCCAGCAGCCCGACCTCACCGGCCGTCACCCGCGACATCCCCAGCAGCACGGACTGATCCGTCATCAGCAACGCCGCCAACTCGGCAAACGTCGTCACCCGCGCATACCCGGCAGCCTCCGGCAGCGCCCGCTCCTCCAACAGAGCCGTCAACCGGTCGGCCGACAACCGCGTCAGCCAGCGTTTCAGCGAGGTACGGGAATCCACAACACGAGCGTAGGCCACCCGACAACGCGGCCGGCCCGAGCGGTCACCGGGCCCGCAGCCGGCCGACGACCTGCCGCGGAATGCGAGACCCAGCCCTGACCAGCGCGGACACCCAACTCGGCCAATGCTCTGATCCGGAAACTCGAACCTGCTGAGAACGAGTCGGCGCCAGACGTCCACCGGCCGTCGGTTCGGCGCCGCCGGACGCCTCTTGTCCCGATTTGGGCATCAACGTGCGTGGCGGAGCCCCGGACGTGCGCGTACCGTTCCCGAACGGCCGCTCTCACCACGGGGATCGGCGGTCGCAAGTCCGTGGTGAAGCCGAGGGGTACGACCCGGCGCGTGAGGCGGTGCTCCACGGCGACGGTCCGCAGACCGAGATCCAGTACCGGTTGGCCTGGGCGCGCACCCATCTCAAGGGCATGGGCCTGTTGGCCAACAGTCGGCGCGCCGTGTGGTCGCTGACGGGTGCCGCGAACGAGCTCCTGCGCGAGGCGTCAACCTGGGACGACGCGCACAAGGGATGACATATCGCCGCATTTCACGGCACATTCGAGGCGCAACGCCGGGCGCGGCGGAAAGAGAAGCCGCCCAGGCCGAGTCGACCCGCGACGGGGCACCGCCCATCGAGCGGATCGACGGGGAGCGCCTGTGCGAACTCCTCAAGCAGGACGACCTGGGCGTCCGCACCGTTGTACGCCAGGTCGAGGACGTCACCGTCGACCACACGTACTTCGAGAACCGGTGATCCTCGCCGCATCGGCGCGCTCTCTAGGAGATAGCCGTGCGCCGTGTCCGCTCCGCGTGGTCAGCCTGGATCGTGGGCCCGAGCACTCGTCTGCCGGAGGGACAAGCGGATGCGTCGGCGCTCAAGGTCAATATCGATGATCTTGACGGTGGCCCGGTCGCCGACTCGGACGGCTTGCTCGGGAGTCTCGACCTGCGGCCAGGCCAGTTCCGAGATGTGGACCAGGCCTTCGATGCCGTCGGCGATGCGGACGAACGCGCCGAACGGAACGAGTTTGGTGACGATGCCGGGCAGCGTGTGCCCTGTCTGGTGGGTTTGGGCGAAGCGTCGCCACGGGTCTTCCTGCGTCGCCTTGAGCGACAGAGCGACGCGCTCGCGGTCCATATCGATATCGAGGACCTCGACGTTGATCCGCTCGCCGACCTCGACGACTTCGCCGGGATGGTTGATGTGCGTCCAGGACAACTCGGCGCAGTTCACCATGCCGTCGACCCCGCCGATGTCGACGAACACGCCGAAGTTGTGGATTGCGGTGACGACTCCGGGCCGAACTTCGCCGCGCCGCAGAGAGAGGAGGAACGCCTCTCGGGTTTCGTGTCGTTCTTCTGGTGTCGGCTCCGTCATCTACCGAACTCGCATGGATGTCATGGCCGCACCGTACATCGGTGACCGGCATTCGCGCACCAGCCAAGGACCAAGCGAGCTGCTTCTGACGGTGCGTCGTGCCCGGCGCGACCGCACGTTGGGCGTGGCGTCCACGTCGCGGTTGCGGCGTCTGCTCGGGGTCAACGGCTTTCACACCGCGCTGGTCGCTGAGGCCCGCGCATCGCGAGGTGGGGCCGAGGTCGTGCGGTGGTTGACCGAGCGCGGGCTGCGGCCTGACGGCGATCGGCACACGGCCGTTCGGCCTGACGCCGTCGGAACCTGGCGCGAGGACGACCGCGAGTGCGCTTTCGCGCTGGAGTACGACACGGCAGCGAGCGGCTGGCCCGCCTCGCCGAAAAGATCGATGGCTACGCGGGCCTGTTCAACCAGACGAGTGACGATGCATGGCTGTTTCCCGAGTGGTTCGGCGAGCGACCGGCCCTGGTGCTCTTCTGCTTCACCCGCCTGGCCCGGGAGCAGAACGCGAGGGCCGTGTCCCGCCGCACGAGCGGCGACGTTCCGCTCGCGACGGGCACGTGGGACGGCGACGGTTCGGCGGCCGGGGCGTTGTGGCTGCCGGTGGCGGGCGATGCACCGTACCGGTTGCGGCTGGCCGGGCTCGGCGCGCACGGCCGTCGACAGGCCGCGTGGCAGCCGAGGCCGACGTGGGGCGGCCAGTGGCATCGCGGGGGAGAGTGATGCCCGGCAACCCGACGACGCCGTTGCGGACCCGGCGGGCTGGGGGACAGGGCGCGGTCGGGCTGGCCGACCCCGTGTCTTGGCGCCGGTGGGTTCCGCGCCCAGCCCGGCTGTGTGGGGCAGGATCCGCGTCGGCCAGCGAACTGACCTCGCGTCCAAGCGAATTCGCGGACATCGCGCAATGGTCGCGGTCGGTCGGGTGAACGTGGCCAAGCTCGCCTCGGGGTCGAAGCCACGGCCGTTGGTCTGGACGCGGGAAGGGAGGCGGCCTGGCGGAAGAGGGTGAGGCGCCGTCGGCGGTGATGGTGTGGACGGCCGAGCAGACCATGCGGTTCCTCGCTCGCGCAGCGAAAGCCAAGGATCTGTTCGCGCAGTTCCACCTGGTCACGGTCACGGTCACGGTCACGGGCCTGCGGCGCGGCGAGGTGGCCGGGCTGCGCTGGGCGGACGTGGATCCCGGGGATCAGGTTGCGGGGCGTACCGGGGTGGGGGCGCTGTACGGGGCGAATGAGGACTCGACGTACACGCGGCGGATCAACCTCGACCCGCGCGTCGAACCGAACGCCGGGACCGGGTGGGAACTCGCCGCCGAACGCGACCACGTCGGCGCCTGGCACGTCCTCCACGACGGCGACGTTGTCGGCGTAATCGAACGGCGTTCCACGATCACCGGCGCGAATACGTGCGGCTGGGAGGCCGCGCGGGGCGGCATGCGCGTCGCGCTCGGTGCCGACAGCGTGGGGCTGTGCCGGTCCCGCGACCTCGCCGCCGCAGCAATCATCCACGTGGAGCACACGACCCCGGACAACGTCCGCGCGCGGCGTCCGGCATGACAGCCCCGTACCGCCGTAGGCCCGGTCATCCCGACCGGGCCTACGGCGTCGTACCCACGTATTCGGGCGGCGGACCGGGAGCCCCGGGGCATCAACCGACCACGGGCACGAACCATCGCCCCGGCGTGCGCGACGCGGGGCATTCGATCATGTGGAATGACGGTGATCGGACGCCGGGTCCCACCACGCTCCCACCACAAGATCAAAATGACGAAGGCGCTCTCGATAGAACCGAGAACGCCCAGGTCAAGGGGTGTTTCTGTGGTGCGCCGCCAGGGACTCGAACCCCGGACCCGCTGATTAAGAGTCAGCTGCTCTAACCAACTGAGCTAGCGGCGCGCGTTGCGATGCGTAGAGGTTAGCAGGGGGAGGGGCGATCAAGAAATTGGCGGAAGGGGTGGGGGCGCGTAGGGGGCGTGGGGTGGGGCGCGCGCCGGGGTGAAGTGGGGGTGAGGGGTGAACGGCGGTTTCGCGGGCGGATTTCTTTTCGGGGACGCTCGCGGGGTCCGGGGAAAACGGGTGGGGTTGGCGATGGGGGGCGGCTGGGTACGTATCCCCTGGTTGGGGCCATGTCGGCGGGTGTGTGGTAGCGCCGGGAGGCCGGTTTCGGGGGCGCGAAGGGCCGGGCGCAGGTTTCCGGACATGTGCAAAGTGGTCCCCGCAGTCAGCTCACGACGGGTACCGTCAGGATCACGGCCCGCCATGTTCGCGGCTGCGTGTCGCGTGGCGGACCGATCCCGTGGGCCGTGCATCTTTGGGGAGGACGCCGATGGCCATACGGCAGGGTGGCGGCTCCTCTGCGTCCGGCAACGTTCGCCTCAAGGCGCTGCGGCATGCCATGGGCTGGGTCTCCCAGCAGCAACTGGCCGACGCGTTCGAGAAGAAGGCCCTCGAATGCGGGCTCCGGCTGGCCGTCAGCGTGCGCCAGGTGCGGCGCTGGGAGAGCGCGGATCCGCCGTGGCCGACACCTGATTATCAGAAGGTCTTGCAGGAGCTGTTCGGCCGCCCCCTCGGCGAGCTGGGGTTCACCCCGCCCTGGCAGGCCGACCTCGACGCCGCGCCCCCGCCCTCGGTGCCGCCTCAGCAGCAGCGCGGGTACGGCGGCGCCGCGAGCAACGGCGTGGCCGGCAACGGTGCGGTGAACGGCGCCGTGGAGGTGCCGCGTCCGCCCGCGTCCCCGCGCGCGGGGCGCTACCGCGTCACGCCGCCTCCCGGAGGCGTGGCCGCCGGGAACGGACGAGAGCAGCCGCCGCAGAACGGCGTGTTGCGCCGTGCCGCGCCGCCGCCGGGGTCCGCGCTCGCGCCCGGGCTGATGCCCGAGCCCGCCCACCACGTCGAGCCCCGCGCGGACGTCATGGGCCCGCCGTCGGCGCACCGCCCGTCCGCGTTGATTCTTCCCGGGCAGTCGGGAGCGGCGGGGCCGCGTCCGTCGGGTGACCGCCCGCGTGCGTCGGCGCCGCCGCTTTTGCGCGCCATCGACCGCGAGGAACGCGTCGGCGGGTTGCCCGACATCACCGCGCTGGTCCCGGAGCCGGGGCGCACGGGCCGGCTCGTGTCGCCGGTCGCGGACCAGTACGCGCGGCTCACCGCGTCGTACCGCCAGATGTACTGGGTCGCGCCCGCGCTGATGACGTACGACCCCGTCGTCAGCCACGTGCTGCTCGGCGACAAGCTGCTGAAGTCACCCGGCCCCACGCGTCCGCGCCGCGTGCTGGCCGCTTCGGTGTCGGAGACGGCGATGCTCGCGGGGCGCATCGCGTTCTTCGACCTGGGCAACGAGCTGTACGCGCGGCGCTTCTACCAGCTGGCCGAGCAGGCGGCCTACGAGGCGCAGGAACCCCTGTTGCGGCAGGCGGTGTTCGCCCACCAGGCGTTCATGCCCGCGTTCAACGGGCGCAAGGCCGAGGCCCGCGCGCTGATCGCCCGGGCGAACCACGCGGGCACCCTCGCGGACGCGGGCGCCCCGGCGCTGATGCGGTCGTGGCTGTGCGCGGTCAACGCCGAGATCGAGTCGCTGATCGGGGACAAAGACATCGCGTTGCGGCTGATGGACCGTGCCGAGGACCTGCTCTGCCACCCGGACGAGAACGAAATCCCGGCCTGGCTCGACTTCTTCGACTCGGCCCGGCTGTGGGGGTTCCGCGGCGGCGCCGAGCTGGCGGCGAAACGGTACGACGCGGCGCGCGAGGCGCTGACCGACGCGCTGGGCGACCTCCCGGCCAGCGCGGCGAAGCAACAGGCGGTGACCTGCGCGGACTTGGCGCGCGTGGCGGCGGCCAGCGGCGATGTCGACGAGGCGAGCGGCATGCTGTCGCGGGCGCTCGACGCGTTGACGAAGCAGTGGTATTCGACGGCGATGGACCGGGTGTGGGAAGTACGCGAGAGCCTCGAGCCGTTCAAGAACGCGCATTGCGTCAGACGTCTCGACGAGGAACTGGCCGCGTGGGAGCAAATCGAAGCCGACAAGCGCGAGGAACCGCCGACGCTGGCGTAGCCGGGCGGTTCGGTCGGGTGTCCCGCCGCGTGTCCCGGGGCCGCCGAGGGGCCGTGCGGGAACCGGTCCGATACGCGTTGTCACTCGGATGAGCCACACTGTGGCGGGACCGCATCAGCCCGACGACGGTACGGAGCCGCACACCACGCCATGGGCACCACCGACTCACGACTCGACCAGCTGCGGGGGTCGTTGCCGACGCGCAACCACAATGCGCGTACGGTGGCCGCGCTCGCCGCGAATCCCGGATGTGCGCGACGCGGCGTGATGGATGCCGCCGGGATCGACAAGACCGCACTCGCCCTCCGCCTCGGCTTCCCGATGGCCTACGGGCAGTCCCCCTTCGCGATCGTGCGCGGGCACGCGTTCGAGGCGCAGGTCAAGGAGCAGAACGGCGCCGGCCTGCGCGCGCTCCTGCACGGCGTCCTCGGTGTCCCCGCCGACGACGTGGCCGAGGGCGAGTACGCCGAACTCGGCGGGGATGTGCCCGACGACGCGCCGCCGGACGACCGGCGCCCGGGGCGTGAGGAGCGCGTGGCCGGGACACGGCTCGCGCTCCGGCGCACGCTGGAGTCCGCCCGCCCCGGGGTGTGCGCGATCCTCGACCACCCGCTGCTGCCCCTCGACGTCGCGGGCAGCCGGGCGTATTTGGAGCCCGACGCGATGGCCTGCCTGGTGGCGGGGCGCCTGCACGTCGTCGAGATCAAGTCGTTCTCGGTGATCGACGGCGGCGCCGACCCCGGCAAGCTGGCGTCGGCGGCCCGCCAGGCGGCGGTGTACGTGCTGGCACTCCGGCAGATGGTGGCCGTGCTCGGCTACGACGCCGATGTCGTCTCGACCGATGTGGTGCTGGTCTGCCCGAAGGACTTCTCCAACCAGCCCACCGCGGCGATCCTGGACATCCGCAAGGAGCTGGCCGTCACGCGCCGCCGGATCGCGCGCCTGGCGCGTGTGGACGATCTTCTCGCGCCGCTGCCCGCCGGCCTCACCTTCGACGTTCCCGAGGACGCCGGGCGCGAGGCGGCCGTCGACGCCGTCGGCATGGTCCCCGCGGCGTACCTGCCCGGGTGCCTGTCGACGTGCGAACTCGCGTATTTCTGCCGGGAGGAGGCCCGCGCCTGCCACAGCGGGCACGGCGAGGGCGGCCTGGTCGGCGCGCTCGGCACCGCCATCCGAGGCGAGCTGGGCGGGATCGAGGACGTCGGGCGCGCGCTCGACATCGCGGACGGGAAGTGCGCTCCGGCGCGCGGCGAAGAGGAGATCGCCCGCGTGCTCCGGCGCGCGGAGGCGCTGCGCCGCGAAGTGCTGGGCGAGACGCCCCCCGAGACGCCCCCCGAGACGCCCCCCGAGACGCCCCCCGGGGCGCGCCACGAGCCGGGACGCGGGCCGAAGGCGCGCGCGGAAGCCGCGCCGGAGCCGATCGCGTCGGTGAGCGCCCGGTGAGCGCGGTCCGTGCCCTCGGCCGGCTGCGTGCCGCCACGACCGGGTACGCGCAGCCGGCGGCGACCGTCCGGCACCGGCATCTGTCCGACCGCCCCGTGGTCTTCGTGCCGTACGGCATGTCCGGCGAGGCGTTCGCGCCCCTCGCGGCGATGGTCGGGGACGACCCCGCCGCGCCGCACCTGCTCGTGGTGCCGCAGCCGCGCGACCGCGGCCGGCGGTTCGGCCACGTCGCGGAACTCGCCGCGGTGCTGCTGCCGTACCTCACCGAATACCTCGGCACGACGGAGACGGTCGAGCGCCGCAACGAGGACGCGTACGAACGCGCGGTCGACGCGCCGCAGGTCATCGTCCCGTCCGGCGGCGGCGTCGAGTACATGCGCCTGCTGGGGCGTTCCACGCGGTTCCGGCGCACCGACGGCGAGTACGCTGTGCCCCCGGACGTCCCCCTCCTCGGCCGCTGGACGACCTGGCTCGCCGAGCGCGCGCGCACCCCGGGCTCGAGTGTGCTGCTCGCCATGACCGACCTGCTCACCCAGACGTGGGCCACCGGCCAGAGCAACCTCGAAGACCGCGAACTGGCCTCGCTGATGGGCTGGATCGACCCCGCCCCCGGCTGCACCGGCGCCGAGACCGCACGCGAGGCGGAGGGCGCCGCGCCCGCGGGCCCCGCGTCCGCGCCCGCGTTCGACGAGAAGCTGGCCCCGCTCATCGCCGCGTTCGACAACGCCACGCGCGCGGAGCACGCGCACAGCATCGCCCGCGCCGAGGAGCGGATCCGGGACGCCGTCGGCGCCGAACTCGCGCCCACGTGGCAGCGCATGTGGCGCGGTATCGAGCTGCTGCGCGCGCTGCCCGCCGGCGCGTCGGTCGCGGGGCGCTGGGACACCGACCGCATGGCGTACAGCCTGTTCGCCGCGGATCTGGAGAGCCCCGATTCGCGCCCCCAGCCGCGCGTGCCCGGAGCGGTCGCGGCGGCCCGGCAGCTGGTGCGGCGCGAGCAGGCCCAGGCCCGGCTGGAGAGCGAACAACTGCGCGACGACCCGCTGTTGATGGCCGAGGCCCGGTTGGTGGGCCAGGCCTTCCGCGGGCACGTCACCACCGTCGACGCCGACCGCAAGGTCGTCGAGCCGGGCCGCAAGCAGGCCCGCCCCCGGCCGCTGGTGGTGGTGCGCACGACCGACGAGCCGCTGCTGCCGCTGGAGACCGAACTCGAGTGCGTGGAACGGCCCAAGGCCAAGGCGCGGCTGCTCGGCGTCGCCGAGGGGCCCGACGGCACCCACGACGTGTGTCTCGAACTGACCGGCGGCATGGGCCGGGGCAAGACCCCCGACGAGGGGAGCGTGCCCGAGCCGGGGGAGGCGTTGTGCTGGACCCTGGTCGCGCCCGGGTTCCGCGGCGGCCCGAAGTGGCCCGCGCCCGAGGAGACTCCGTGGACGCACGGCGGTCCGCCGGAGCCGCCCGCCGAGCGCGACGAGGACGGCGAGGAGGCCGCCGCGGGGCCGCGCGAACCGGACGCGGACGAACTCGCCGCGGCCGAGGAGCCGTGGTCGTGACCCGCGCACGCCGGACCACCCGGCCACCGCACCCGGGAGAGCAGACGTGACCGCACCCGCCGACGGCGTCGTCCCGGTCCCGGCACACGGCGGCCCCCGCGACGCCGGCGACGCCGCCCGGCCCGCGCGCGCCGCCGCCCTCGTCACCGACGCCGTGCTCGCCGACCTCGCGTCCGGCCGCCACCGCGGCGTGGTGGTCGACTCGCCGCCCGGTGCCGGCAAGTCGACGCTCGTGGTCAAGGCCGCCGCGGAGATCGCCGGCCGCGGCGACCACCTCATGATCGTCGCGCAGACGAACAACCAGGTCGACGACCTGCTCCTGCGGCTCGCCGACGACTCCCCGCACCTGGCGCTCGGCCGCCTGTCCGCCGCCGACTACCGGCCGACCGACGAACTCGCCGAGCTGCCCGTGCAGATCGCGGGCAAGGCCGCGGATCTCGACGGGTGCGACATCGTGGTCGCCACGGCCGCGAAGTGGGCGCTGGTGGACGACCGGCGCTGGGCCTGGGCGATCGTCGACGAGGCGTACCAAATGCGGTCCGACGCCCTGCTGTTGGTGGCCCGGCTGTTCGACCGCGCGTTGTTCGTGGGCGATCCGGGGCAGCTCGACCCGTTCGCGACGGTCGACGCCGGCCAGTGGCACGGTCTGACGTACGATCCGTCGCAGAGCGCCGTGGCCGTGCTGCGTCGCCACAATCCGGACCTGCCGGTGCACCGGCTGCCGGTCTCGTGGCGGCTCCCGGCCACCGCCGCGCCGCTGGTCTCGGAGGCGTTCTACCCGTTCACGCCGTTCCGCTCGGGAACCGAACGCGGCGAACGCGCCCTGGCGTTCGAGGACGCGCGCCGCGGCGACGCGTTCGACCGGGTGGTCGACGTGGCCGCGGGCTCGGGGTGGGGGCTGCTGGAGCTGCCCTCCGCGTTCACGCTCCCCTCGGACGAGGAAACGGTGCGTACGGTCGCCGAGTTGGCCGCGCGCGTGCTGGCCCGCCGCGGGACGGCGGTCTCCGAGCGGGGCGAAAGCCGTCTGGACGCCGGTCGCATCGCCGTCGGCGTCAGCCACCGCGAACAGCGGTCGCGCGTCGAGGCGGCGCTGATCCGGCTCAACGCGGAGGTGCCGGGCGCCCGGGACATCGTCGTCGACACCGCGAACCGGTTGCAGGGGCGCGAGTTCGACGTCACCGTGTTCCTGCACCCGCTGTCGGGGCGGCGCGACGCGACGGCGTTCCATCTGGAGACCGGACGCCTGTGCGTGCTGGCCTCGCGGCACCGGCACGCGTGCCTGGTCGTGGCGCGGGCCGGTATTCCCGAACTCCTGGACGCCCACCCGTCCGCGGAGCCGGTGCACCTCGGACTCCCGGTGTCCTTCCCGGACGGCTGGGAGGCCAACCAGGCGGTACTGGGGACGCTCGCGGAGAACCGCGTCCCGCTGCGGTGACATGCCGCGCGGCGCGGGGATCGGGGCGCGGTCCCGGCGGCGGACGCCGCGCGGGTCAGTCGCCGCGCTTGGCGATCAACCGGTCGCCGTACTCGATCATCTTGACGGTGTACGCCTCGCTCCAGCCCGCCAACTCGGCGATCTGCGCGGGCTCCAGACGGTCGAACCGCCTGCGGTCGGCGAGCCGGGCGACGGCTATCGCCTGGTAGTCGACCGCTTTGTCCGCCGCGGCGCGGAACGCCTCCGCGAGCTGCGTCGACCGTTCGAGCATCACCATCGGGTCGGTGAGGTCGTCGAGGTCGAAGAACCGCTCCTCTTCGCGTTCGAACACCGGCGGCTCGAACAGCAGCCGGGCGGGCCGGACGCGCGGTTTGGACGGCTCTGACGGCATGACGTGCTCCTCCTGGTGTGGTCGCGGACCCCCGTGACGACGATGAGGGCATGCCCAATGTCGGTGCCGCTACGCACGTGACCGGCGAGTAACCGCGATCATGCCGCCAAGATCCGGGCTTTGCGGGCAAACCCCGGCATACACAACGAAGTTCGCGGATGATACGCGGCTTCGGCGGGCGCCGCGATCGAGACGCCGCGATCGAGACGCCGCGATCGAGACGCCGGAATCGGACCGGATGCCGAACCCGAAAAGGGCGGGCCCCCGCTCGGCGCGGTACGAACGCGGAGCGGGGGCCGCCGGGCCGGGCGAACCGTCTTGCCAGGGGCGCGCGACGGGACACCACGGCGGGACACGGCCCGGCAACGGGCGTGTCCGGTGGGGAAGTTACGGTTGCCGCGGCCCGGAAGGGCCACGAACGCGCCGGTACGAGCGGGCGGGCGGCGCGGTCCGCCGGGAGCCCCGTGCCGAGCGCCGACCGAGGACGCGGTCGGACGGCACACGGCGGGCCGCCGGCGGACTCGCCCGCGGAGCGGGACGCCCGCACGGGAAGGAGCAGTACCGGCCGAGGCGAGTCGGACAAGGGGGAGCCGCTCAGTCAGGTACCCCGGCCGGTACGTCTTTTGGGGTCGGTGCCGCATCCGATCCCGGCGGCGTCGTACCAGCGCCCCCGGGCCGCGAACGGAACCGTCGTCAGGCCGTCACGAGACCCGCGATTCGGCGAGTGTGCGCGCCGCCTCCGCGATCGCCGCGCGCACGTGGTGCAGGGCCGTCAGGCGGCCCTCCGGGCTCGGCGGGACCAGCCACACGAGCGGCCCGTCCTCGCAGTCGGCCGGCGGCACGGTGATCCAGGCGCCGCGGCCGTGGTGCCGGGGCCCGACCGCGCGCTGCCGCGGGGCGGGCGCCGTCGCGGCCGGCGGCACCAGGAAGCCGATGCGGCGGTAGCGGCGGTCGGAGATGACCGGGCCCACCGCGACGCGGTGCGCGTACAGGGCGCCGAGGGCCTCGAAGCCGAGCCGGTCCTCGACCTCGATCACGTCGAACGTCTCACCGGCGGCGACCAGGCGTGGTGCGTACGGATTGCGGATCGGGTCCTGCGGCACCACGGCCGTTCTGGCGCGGTTGACGTCGGCGTTCAACGGAGGCGTCCTCTCTCGTCGGAGCGCGGGCCTTGGGCGCCCGGCCGGTCGGGCCGGGCCGTGGTTCCGGGGTGTTCCGTGCCGCGTGGGCGGCCGTCGTGCGTGGTGCCCGAGGTGGGGCGACCGGAGCCCCGGTCCGGTCGGGCCCCTGCCGGCGGACTCCGGAGTCCGCCGGGGCGGTGGGCGGCCTGGCGTGTGCCAGGACGTCCTCCCGCCGTCCTGAGATCGATGCAACCAGGTCGGCACCCTCGGTGACGAGGCCGTCGACGGGGACTCCTGGAGGACTCCCGGAGGACTCTTGGCTGTGCAGAGGCCACATTCGATGGCGGCAGCGGACCGCAGGCGGCCAGGATCAGGAATCGGCAGGCCTCCCTCCCCTTTTCCTTCGCTTTCTTCCCCGATTCTTCCTTCGATCTTTTTCCAGATATTCGTTCGGTTTTTCCTTCGTCTTTTCTTTCGAACTTTCCCTGGGGCGATCCGCCGCCGGAAGACGTCGTCGTCGCCCGGGCCGGCGGAGCGGTAGGGGCATGCCCATCAGCCCGACGCGCGTGGAGGACGCGGTGCAGCGACGTAGCTTTTTGGCCGGTGCGGCCGGATTGGCCGCGGGGGTACCGGTGAGTGCGCCGGGACGCGCGGCGGCGCGCACCGGCGCTTCCGACCCCGCGACATATGCGCGGACGACCACCCGGCTCCGCGAGCAGTACTGGACACACGAGCCGGCCCGGCTCCTCCCCAAGGTCGCCCGGCACGTGCGCGTCGGTGCCGGCCTGCTCGCGCACCGCCCGGACACCCGGGTGGCCGCCGCGGTCGCCGAGTCCGCCCTGCTGGTCTCGCGCATAGCGTTCTTCGACCTGCAACTGGGGAGCGAACGCGTCGAGCCGTGGCAGGATCTCGCCCTCGCGGCGGCCGACACCGCCGGCGACGGCTCGCTCGGGGCCGCGGTGCTCGGCCACATGGTGTTCGCCCCCGCGTGGAGCGGGCGCGGCGCCGAGGCGCGCGGCCGTCTGGACGCGGCCCGCGCACGGGCCCGACGCGGCGGCGCCGGCCCGGTCGTCCACGCGTGGCTCGACGCGGTCGCCTCGGAGGCCGAGGTCCGGCTCGGGAACCCCTCCGGCGCGTTTCGGCTCCTCGACCGGGCCGCCGCCACGCTGGCTCCGGTACCGTCCGACGGCCCGGCGCACGGGACCCCGGCGTGGCTCGACTGGTTCTCCGGCCCGCGCCTCGACGGATTCCGGGGCGCCGCCGAACTGGCCGCGGGGCGCGCCGACCAGGCGCGGGCCTCGCTCAACCGCACGCTCGCGGGGCTCTCCCCCGAGGCGGACAAACAGCGCGCCGTCACCGTGGCGGATCTGGCCGCAGCCGCCGCGTCGGCCCGCGAACCCGAGGACGCCTGCGGCCTGCTGCACGACGTCCTCGACCTGGTGGAGCGCCAGGGCTACGCGACCGCGGTCGACCGGGTGCGCACCGTGCGCGCCACCCTCGCGCCGTGGTCCGGCGAGCGCTGCGTCACCGAACTGGATGACCGCCTGGCCTCCGGTGCCGGACGGGCGGCCCCGCCACACGAGGGCGCCGAACCGCCGCACCTCCCCGACCCGGCCGCCTGACCCGCGTCCCGCCGCCGCTCCCGCGCCCTCGGCCGCCGCGCCCGCGGGCCGCCCTCCGCCGCCCCACCGGCCGCTCGGTATCGCGCACACCGCCCCCGCCTCTCGAATCGATCCCCCACCGATCCCGTGCCCCGGCCCGCACTCTCGCGGCCCGGGTGGCGCCCGGCCGTGGCCGCGCGGACTACGCCGCGGCCCGCGGGACCGTCACCCGAGCGGTCTCGGACCGCCGTTCAGTCGTGCCAGTCCCCCCGGCAGTTCGTCGAGGGACACGAGCAACAGGTCGGCCACCTCGCGCAGTTCCGTGTCCGCCCCGACCAGCAGCCCCCACGGGCCGCGCTTGATGTGCGCGGTGCGCAACCCGGCCTGGTGCGCGGGCCGTACGTCGTTGTCGAGCCGGTCGCCGACGTACAGGATCTCGTCGGGCGGAAAAGGGCACTCCGCCGCCAGCCGCGCGAAAAACGCCGCTTCGGGCTTGCTCACACCCCAGTCGTCGGACGTGGCGATCATGTCGACGCCCAAGGCCAGGCCGCGCAAAATCGATCCGGCGTCGGCCGTCTGGTTTCCGGCCACCCCGAGCCACAGGCCCATCCCCTGCAGTGCCTTCAGGCACGGCCGGACGTCCTGGTAGAGGTCGTCCTCGCCGAACCACTCCGGTCTGCCCGCGGCGGTCCGCGCGGCCCGCTCGGTGTCCAGGTCGAAGCCCGGGCGAAACCGCTGGAACGTCTCGCGGTAGTCGAGCCCCTGCGCGAGCACCATGCCGAACACCGCGGAGAACGTGTGCCTGGGGACACCGAGCCAGTCCGCCCATGTGCCGTACTCGCGGCTCTCGTCGACCAGGGTCTCGCCCACGTCGAACACCACGGCGTTGATTCCCATGCGACCGCTCACGCTCCCGAAGTCCGATCCCGATGCCGGTCCCCCGCGGGCGCGACTCGGGTGACCCGGGTGGCGCGGGACCTCCCAGACCGTATCGCGGGAAGGGCTTTTCGGACGGAAGAACCGGTGTCCCGACAGGTCGCACAGGTGCGCGCGCCCGCCCGCACTCCCGGGCGCGGAATCCCGCCGGCCCTCACGCGCCCGCGGTGCGCCGTCGGCAACGGCCGTGCCCCGCAAGGCCATTGAGGACGCGACGCGCTCGTGGTAGAACCGGTTTCACTTTTCGCGGCCCGCTTCCGGGAATGTGCGGATCCCGCCCCCGGGAACCGCCCCACGGCCGCGGACACGGTACGCATACCGGAGGTTGCCGTGGCCGATCCCGCCGTCGCCCGTCCCCGGGTCAGCAACCGCGACCCGGCCGAAGTACGCGACCGGCTGGCAGCGTGGCTCGCGGGACGCCTGCCGGCCGGCGCGGACCCCCGGATCTCCGCACTGAGCACCCCGGCCACCAACGGCATGTCGAGCGAGACCCTGCTGTTCGACGTGTCCTGGACCGGCGACGAGGGCCCGCGCACCGAGAGCTGCGTGGTCCGCATGCGGCCCGCCCCCGGGGCCAAACCCGTCTTCCCGGTCTACGACCTCGACAAGCAGTACCGGGTCATGACCCTCGTCGCGGAGCGGTCCCGCGTCCCCGTGCCCCGCCTCCTGTGCCACGAGCCGGACGAACGCCCGCTCGGCACACCGTTCTTCGTCATGCGCCGCGCGGAGGGCAGCGCCCCGCCGGACGTCATGCCCTACACGATCGAGGGATGGCTGCGCGACGCCGCCCCGGCCGACCGGCGGCGCCTCCAGGAGGCCTCGGTCGCCGTCGTCGCGGACATCCACGGGATCGCCGCGACACCGGACGAGACCGCGTTCCTGCACCTGGACCGGCCCGGCGACACGGCCCTGCGCCGCCACCTCGCCGACGTCGAGGACTTCTACCTGTGGGGCACCGAAGGGCACCGCGTACCCGTCCTGGACCGGGCGTTCGCCTGGCTGGCGGAGAACCTTCCCGCCGACGGCGCCCCCGACGTCGTCACGTGGGGCGACGCCCGCATCGGCAACATCCTGTACTCCGACTTCACCCCGACCGCGGTGCTGGACTGGGAGATGGCCGCCGTCGGCCCGCGCGAACTCGACCTGGCGTGGCTGGTCTTCACCCACGACTTCTTCCAGGACATCGCCCTGCGGTACGGCGCCCCGCCCGGGCTCCCCGACCTGCTGCGCCGCGAGGACGTCTACACCCAATACGAGCGCCTCACCGGCCACACCCCCGCGCACACCGAGTACTTCGAGGTCTACGCGGCCGTCCGCCACGGCGCCGTCATGGCCCGCGTCGCCCACCGGCAGGCGTTCTTCGGCGAGCGGACCATGCCGGACGACCCCGACGAGACCGTCCCGCACCGCGCGCTCATCGCCCGCATGCTGGACGGCACCTACTGGGACGACCTCCCGCTCGGCTCCGCGTCCCACGGCACACCCGCCGCATGACCGCCGTGACCCGCCCCGCACCCGGCGGACCCCCGTCCGGGCCCGCTCCGGCCCCGGTGATTCGCGTCACCGGCCGGGCCCGTCGCGGGCACGCCCCGGCATCGGCGCCCGTCCCGCCGCCGCCTCCCGCGCCGACGCCCTCCCCACCCGCGCCGACGCGTCGCCCCGATCACCCGTCCTGCCCGCCCCACCTGCGAATTCCCGGTGCCGCCGGGCATGTTCGCGGACGCCGGAAGGGCTCGGCCGGTGCGCTGACGGCGGGCCCGGGACACGCCGCGCCGCCGCGCGACCACGACGCGCGCCCCGGTTCACCCGGGCGGGTGATGGTCGAGGAGAGCCCGCATCCGCCGGACAAGCCCGCCGGACTTGTCGGTAGCATGAACCACCGGGGCGATGCTCCGGTGTTCGACTGCCGGAGGTGCTGATGACGATCGGGGGGATCGACCCACCTGTGGGGGCGGGGGCGCGAGAGGCGACATCCCGCCAGGTCGATACGGGGCCCGACCAGCGCGAAGACGCCGCGACCCCGGGCACCGAGCGGTCCGGCCGAGCCACGCGCCGCCCGGTGCAGCGCCTGAGCCTCGCCGCCGCGACGTTCCTCACCGGAGGCAGCCGACGGCGCGCCCCCGAAGCGCCCGAGACCCTGATCCCGCTCGTCCAGGTGCACCGCGCGCACCACCCGAAGGCCGATATAGCGCTGCTGCAACGGGCGTTCGTGGTCGCGGAGCTGTCGCACCGGGGGCAGATGCGCAAGAGCGGCGAGGCGTACATCACGCACCCCCTCGCGGTCGCCACCATCCTCGCCGAGCTGGGCGCCGACACCACCACCCTCGTCGCGGCCCTGCTGCACGACACCGTCGAGGACACCGACCTCACCATCGACGTCGTCCGCGAATCGTTCGGCGACGGCGTGGCGCACCTGGTCGACGGCGTCACCAAGTTGGAGAAGGTCGACTTCAACAACCGGCAGGAGGCCGAGGCCGAGACCATGCGCAAGATCCTCGTGGCCACCGGCCGCGACCTGCGCGTGACGGTCATCAAACTCGCCGACCGCCTGCACAACATGCGCACCATCCGGCACATGCGCCGCGCGAGCCAGATCCGCATCGCCGAAGTCACCCGCGACGTGTTCATCCCGCTCGCCGAACGCCTCGGCATCCACGTGGTCAAGGCCGAGCTGGAGGACATCGTGTTCGCCACGCTCCAGCCCGAGGACCACGCCGACACCGTCCGCGCGCTGGCCGACGGCGCCACCGAACGCGACGAGGCCGCCGCCGACCTCGCCGACACGATGCGGCGCGAGCTGCGCGACGCGGGCGTCAGCGCCACGGTCACCCCCCGGCACCGCCACCACGTCTCGGCCCGCCGCGTGAAGCTGCGCCGCGGCGACTCCGCGCTCGGCCCGTTCGACCTGTCCCGCCTGATGGTCGTCGTCGACGCCGACACCGACTGCTACGCCGCGCTCGGCGTCCTGCACACCCGGTGGGCGCCGCTCGCGGGGGAGTTCAAGGACTTCATCGCGACCCCCAAGTTCAACCTGTACCAGTCGCTGCACACCGCGATCTCGCTGCCCGGCGGCGACATCGTCGAGGTGCTGATCCGCACACGCCGCATGCACCGGCTCGCCGAGTTCGGCGTCGTCGCGCACACCGGTGACGACGGCAGCAAGGAGCGCGGCCAACTGGAGTGGCTGCACCGCCTGTTGGCGTGGCAGGGCGGCATCCCGGACGCCACCGCCTTCTGGTCGCAGCTCACCGCCGACCTCTCCGCCGACCGCGAGCTGCTGGTGTTCACTCCCGGAGGCCGGCCGCTGACCCTGCCGGCCGGGTCGACATGCGTCGACGCGGCGTACGCGATCGGCGAGCAGACCGGCCACCGCTGTATCGGCGCCCAGGTCAACGGCCGCCTGGTGGCACTCTCCTCGGTGCTCGCGGACGGCGAGACGGTATCGATCATCACGGCCCCGCCCCACGGCGCGGGCCCTTCTCGTGAATGGCTCGGTTTCGTCCGCAGCCCCCTCGCGCGCGTCGCGATCGAGAGCTGGCTGGCCGAGCACCCGGAGAGCGGCGAGGGCGGGGGAGACCCGCAGCTCCCGGCGCCGTCCACGCCGCCCGAGTTCGACGACGGGCCCGAGTCGTCGCTCGGCAACCTCGCCGCGAGCGGTGAGGCGGCGAACGCCATGGGCATGGCCGCGCTGGCGGAGCCGGACGCGGGGGCGAGCCTGGTGTCGGTCCCCGGATCCCCCGGCGCGCCCGTCCGCCTCGCCCGATGTTGCACCCCGGTGCCCCCGGACGAACTCGCGGGCTTCGTCATCCGCGGCGGGACCGTGGCCGTGCACCAGCGCGAATGCCTCAACGTGCAGCAGATGATCCGGGCGGGCCGCGCCATCGTCGCCGCCGCGTGGCTCCCGCACCAGGCCGAGCAGGGCTACCGCGTCACCGTGCAGCTGGAGGCCCTCGACCGCCCCAGACTGCTCGCGGACGTCACCGCGGCCATCGACGCGGCGGGCGGCGACATCACGTCGGCCTCGATCGCGCCGCCGCAGCAGATGCGGGTGCGGCAGACGTACACCATCCGGCTCGCCGACCTGGCCAGCCTTCCGCAACTGCTGCGCGCGCTGCGCCGCGTGCAGGGCGTGTACGACGTCTACCGGGCGCGCCCGCGCCTGCACCCCCGCGTCGCCGAGGCCTCCGGCGACAACTAGATGAATGAGTCCAAGGGATTGCCTGCGGACATGAAGCGAGGGCGTCCACAGTCGTGTTGTGATGCAAGACTTGGACACCCTCGCGACTGCACTCTATGCCCGGATCGACGACACCTTGAAGGCTTCGCCGGAACTGGCGCCGCCGCGCCCGAAGGTCGGGTTCGCGCCCACGCTCAGTGACGCCGAGTTGCTCACGCTGGCGGTCATGTCGGCGCTGCTCGGCTACACGTCCGAGCGGCGTTGGATCCGCCGGGTCGACAAGGACTTCCGCGGCCTGTTCCCGTACGTGCCCCGGCAGTCCGGGTACGGCAAGCGGCTGCGGGCGGCATCGTCGCTGTTCATCCACATGATCCGCATCCTGGCGACCGACACGACCTTGTGGAGCGACGACGTGTGGCTGGTCGACTCCACCCCGGTCGGCTGCGGCTGCTCGCGCGAGACCGCGAAACGCTCGGACCTGGCCGGCTGGGCCCAGTACGGCTACTGCGCGTCGCACTCGCGGTACTTCTGGGGCCTGCGGCTGCACCTGGTCTGCACCCTCGGCGGCCTGCCGGTCCTGTTCGCGCTGACCGGCGCCAAGGCCGACGAACGCGAGACCCTGCGCGACATGCTCGACACAGCCCCCGACGTCATGGCCGCCCACCCGGGCCAGACGATCATCGGCGACAGGCACTACTACGGCCGCGAGTTCGAACGCGACCTCACCGAACGTCACCTGGTCCTGCTGCGGCCGGCCCGCAAGGGCGAACCCGAACGGGCCGGAGCACACCTGTTCAAACCGCTCCGGCAGGTCATCGAGTCGATCAACCAGACACTCAAAGGCCAGCTCGACCTGGAACGACACGGCGGCAAAAGCCCCGCAGGGGCGGCCGTCCGCGTTCTGAGCCGCATCCTCGCGCTCACGGCCGCGATCTGGCACAACGACAAGACCGGACAACCCATCAAACGATCAATGACCGCCTACGACCACTAACCGTGACCACACCCCTTGGACTCATTCATCTAGCGGCGACGCGTCCCGGCGGTTCGCCGTGAGCCGGCCGCGCGCCGGTCAGGTGTCGACGGCCGGCACGTCCGATCCCCGCAGCTGCTCGTTGAAGCGGGCCAGGGTTTCGGCGAGATCCCGCAGCTCCTCCGCGGGCCACGAGGCGAAACGGTTCTCCAGCACGACGACCGTGTGCCGCCGCGCCTCGGCCAGGCGCGCGCGTCCGGCGTCGGTCAGGCTGATCAGATGCGACCGCCGGTTCGTCGGATCGGTCTCGCGCGTGATCGACCCCGCCTCCTCCAGCGCGGTGAGCTGGCGGCTGACCGTCGTCTTGTCGAGGTTCAGCCGGCACGACAGCTCCTTGCCGGTCGACGTGCCGCTCTCGTCAAGGTTCACCAGCAGGTAGTACTCGGCCTGCGTGAGGCCCGCGGCATGCAGTGGCGGCGTCATGAGCGCGCGGAGCAGCCGCGTCGCGATTCCGACTTCACGGACGACGCGTCGTCCCGCGTTCTTCACGTCCGTCTGCTGTTGTTCGTCCACGCCGACACCTCGCCACCGACAACCTGTGCGACCAAGCGTGCCGTACGACTGTTGCTGAACACAACTTCGTGGGCGGCCGAAGCGGCGGACGAGCCCGGCCTCCCGTCCGCGGACCGCGCCCGCGACGACGGCGACGGCGTCAGCCCGTGGACTGACTCGGCGTCATGCGGTTTTCCCAGTACGACAGTTCCTCGCGCGCCGTGACCACGCTGCGGTGCTGCGCCCCGAGCACCTGGGCGAGGTCCGGGATGAGCGCGCGCAGCAACTGGACCGCCTCGTGCGCGTTGCCGGAACGCCCGGTGCACAGCGCGAGTTCGCGCCGCACCTTGAGCGTCTCCGGGTCGAGCGGCCCGTGCACGTCCGCGTAGTCGGGCAGCAGGTCGCGCAGCAGCAGAGCCGCCGCCTGCGGGTTTCCGGACTTCGCGGTCCAGTAGGCCAGGTTGCGCCGCACCCGCAGCGTGCCGGGGTGCTCGGCGCCGTACATGTACCCGTAGTCCGACACGAGCTGGCGCAGCAGCCGGACCGCCGTCTGCCGGTCGCCGGACTTGCCGAGGTGGTACGCGAGATCGTCGCGCACACTCAGCGTGCGCGGGTGGTCGTGGCCGAAGAGGCGCACGTGGTCGGGCAGCAGGCGGCGCAGCAGGGCCACCGCGTCCGACGCCTGGAGGTTGGGCAGGTCCTCCAGGGCACGGGCGAGCGCTTCGGCTTGCGCGCCCGCCTGCGCGCCGCTCGACGTCCCCGGCCGCGCCTGCGCGTGCGTGGATTCCGGGGGCGGCGGCCGGTCGGGCGGAGCCGGCGGCTGGTCGGGCGGGTTCGGCGCCAGCGCGTCGAGAATGCGGCGGACCTCGGTGGCGCTCTGCGGCCGGTCGTCGGGGTTCTTGGCGAGCAGCCGCAGCACCAGGTCGCACACCGCGTCGGGCAGGTCGTCGCGCACCCGCGCCGGCGAGTCGGGGGCGACGTGCACGTGCCGGAACAGCAGGCTGGGCACGTCGCCGAAGCCGAACGGGGGCAGACCGGTCAGCAGTTCGTAGACGAGGCAGCCGGTCGAGTACAGGTCGGACCGCGGGTCCGCCTCCGCACCGTTGGCCTGCTCCGGCGACATGTAGGCGGCGGTGCCCAGGACGGCTCCCGGGCGCGTCAGCGTCCCGCCCGCGGCCAGGGTCTTCATGAAGCGCGCGATGCCGAAGTCGAGCACCTTCAGCACGCCCCGGTCGTTCGCCATGATGTTGGCGGGTTTGATGTCGCGGTGCAACACGCCCGCTTCGTGGGCGACTTCGAGGGCATCGCACAGTTGCCGCGCCCAGTTCAGGACACGGGGAAGCGGCAGCGGAGCCTCGGCCGCGGCGATCTCGGCGAGGGACTTGCCGGGCACCAGCTCCATGGTCACGTAGACCACTTCGCGCGGTTCCGGGTCGTGCCCGAGGCCCCCGGTCTCCGCCGGATCGGCCCGTTTCCGCGTGGCCGCGGTGGGCGGGGAGTGCGGGGCGTCGGGGTCGGCGGGCCGCAGCACACCGGTGTTGAAGTCGTAGACGGTGACGATGTGCGGGCTGGTGAGCGTGCCCGCGGTGCGCGCCTCGCGGGCGAAGCGGTCGGCGGCACCGGGGACACCGAAGACGTCGCGCAGCAGCTTGACGGCGACGAACCGGCGCATCTGGGTGTCCCAGGCGCGCCAGACCACGGCCATGCCGCCCGAGCCCAGTACTTCGATCAGCCGGTACCGGCCTGCGAGCCACCACTCACCCACGCGTCGCACGCCTCCTTGTGTTGTCCCGTGGCCGATTGTCCCGCAGGCGGGCGTGTCCCGGGAGGAGACCCGACTGCCCGGTTCGTCCGTCGGCCAGGACCATACAGGCTGAGACAGTACGGGAGTTGGCCAGATCGGGTACAGCAGTGCCAAAACGGCTCCTACCCATCGTGATCGGGCATTACCGTGCGGGCGGGGCAGGCGGGCCGCCGCGGTCCGCGAGGGGGCCGGTAGCGTTCGGGGGCCCGGCCGCGGGGCGGGGCGTTCACGGGTTTGTCGCGCACGTCACAGCGCCGGAGGTCCCCTTGGCTGGTTCCGTCACCGTCGTGTACGCGGGGGAGCGGCCCCCGGAGTCGTGGGACGCGTCGGTGTTCCTCGCCGGCCCGACCCCCAGGAGCGCGGACGTCGCGTCGTGGCGCCCCGCCGCGCTGGACCTCGTGCACGGTCTGTGGTCCGGTGCGGGTGCCCTGGTGGTCTTCGTCCCCGAACCCCGCGACGGCAGCCGCTGGGGCGACTACGAGGACCAGCGCCTGTGGGAGCTGCGGTGGCTGCGGGTCGCGGACCAGGTGGTCTTCTGGGTGCCGCGCGACCTGGCGACGCTGCCGGGGCTGACCACCAACGACGAGTGGGGGTGGCTCAAGGACAGCGGCCGGGCGGTGTTCGGGTCTCCCGAGGACGCCGCCAAGGTGCGCTACCAGCGCGAATACGCCGCGGATCACGGCGTGCCGCTCGCCGACACCCTCGCCGACACGCTGCGCGTCGCACTGGAGCGCGTGGGGGCGGGGGAGTGGCGCACCGGCGGCGAGCGGGACGTACCGCTGGTGGTCTGGACGACGCCGGTGTTCCGGTACTGGTACGCGGCACAGCGCGCGGTCGGCAACACGCTCGTCGGTGCGCGCGTCGTCTGGACCTTCCGGGCCGACGGCGGCGCCACGGTCGTCTGGTGGGCCGTGCACGTCGCGGTGGCGGTCGCGGCCGAGGGCGGTCGCGTCAAGGACAACGAGGTGGTGATCGGTCGCCCCGACACGAGCGCCGTGCTGTTGTACCGCCGGGCGTCGCCGCTCCGCGACACCGTGGTCGTCCTGGTCCGCGAATTCCGGTCGCCGGCCTGTTCGGACGACGGATTCGTCCACGAACTCCCGGGCGGATCCGCCGACTTCGGCCGACAGGACGGTCCGGACGCCACGGCCTCCGCGGAGGTGCGCGAGGAGACCGGCCTGGCGCTCGCCGCCGAACGCCTGCGCGGCCACGGCGTACGCCAGGTGGCGGCGACGGTGTCGGCGCATCGGACGCACGTGTATTCCGCCGAGTTGACCGAGGACGAAGTCGCCGCGCTGCGGGCCGACGCGGCCGAGGCCCGCGCCCACGGGGTCGGCGGGACCGAGCGCACCCACGTCGAGGTCACGACGTACGGCGGCCTCCTCGCGGCGCCGACCGCGGACTGGGCCACGATCGGCATGGTCGCCCGGGTCCTCGCGGATCTGGACGACCATGCCGGCTGATCCTCGGGCGGCCTCCGGTCAGTACGGAAGGCCGTCGCGGCGGGCGGCATCGCACGGGGTGTGGCGCTCGACCATGTAGGTCTGGTTGTCGAACACGGTGAGCCGGCCGCTCATGCGGTCGCCGCCGGCGGGCACCTCGACGAGCGTGCGCGGGCGCAGCACCGCGAGGTACGGCTCCCCGCACAGGCGGCAGAGCGCCGGAACCGCGTGGTTCGTGTGGGTCTTCTTCATGGTCGTGCCCCCTCCGTGTGCTGGATCCGGGAGCGGTGCCGCAGGCGGGTTTCCGCTCCGGTCGGGGAGTGTTCATCTTGTGTTCACTTCCCTGTCTACGGCAATACTCCACGTTCGGCGCCCCGATGTCAACTCTGTTGGCCTACGTACTAGGCCAACACGCCAGGCCAATGTGCTAGGCCAATGCCTGTGGCATTCTGTCGTCGTGGACCAGAGCGAAGCCGCCGACGACCTGAGCCGGGCGGCCAAGGCGTACCGCCGCACCGAGAAGGAACACGAGGAAGCCCGCCAGGCCCTGAAACAGGCCGCGGTCGCGGCACTGGCGGCCGGCGTCAAGCAGTCCGAGGTCGTCAGAACCACCGGCTGGACGCGCGAATACCTGAGAAGGCTCCGCAAGAACAGCTAGCCCTCGGGCTGTCGCCCCACGAGACGCGACAACACCCGCGAGCCGTACGACCGCGCGGCCCCACGCCGCGCCGCGGGCACGCGCTCCGCCCCGGACCGGCCCCGCGAACTCCCGCGCACGCAACGGCCGAAGGAAACCCGGCGGGCCGAACAGCACGAGCCGCGGCCCGACTTGCACCGCCGCGGCCCACGGTGGCCCGGCAGGCTCCGGAACGGCAGCGAACGCTTGGCCCCATGGGCCACGGCGGGAGCTTGGTCCGTTTCGGATGGACCTTGTCGAGGAGTTCGTCGGGACGGCGTTGGGATGCGACGCCCAAAAAGATCATGGCCCCGACCTTTTTACAGGTCAGAGCCATGATCAAGAAGGGTGAGTGACGGGACTCGAACCCGCGACGTCCTGGACCACAACCAGGTGCTCTACCAACTGAGCTACACCCACCACGCGGCTTTCGGGCGGTGGAGCCGACCGGAGCAGCGAGAAAGAGTGTACAGGGGATCGAGGGGTGCTCGCTCCCGGGTTGTTTCGGCGTGCCGGGGATGCCTCGGTGTCGGCGCGGTCCCGGGCCGCGGACGGCGAGCGGTCAGGGCAGGGGGAGCTGCGGAGCCGAGAAGCGGGCCGAAATCGCCTTGGCGGTCTCCGAGTCGGGGCCGGGCATCGGGACGAAGACCGTCTCCCGGTAGTACTTCAGCTCGGTGATGCTGTCCTTGATGTCGGCGAGCGCGCGGTGGTTGCCGTTCTTGGGCGGCGACTGGAAGTAGACCCGCGGGTACCACCGGCGGGACAACTCCTTGATCGAGGACACGTCCACGATCCGGTAGTGCAGGTAGCCCTCCAGCAGCGGCATGTCGCGCGCCAGGAAACCGCGGTCGGTGGCGACCGAGTTGCCGCACAGGGGCGCCTTGCGGCCGTCCGGCACGTGAGCGCGCACGTAGTCGAGCACCATCGACTCCGCCTCGGCCATCGTCACCCCCTCGTCGAGGACGTCGAGGAGACCCGACGCGGTGTGCATCGCACGCACCACATCGGGCATGCCGGCCAGCGCCTCGGCGGGCGGGCGGATCACGACGTCGACGCCGTCCCCGAGGACGTTCAGCTCCGAGTCCGTGACGAGTGCCGCCACTTCGATGAGCGCGTCCCGGGTCAGGTCGAGTCCGGTCATCTCGCAGTCGATCCAGACCAAGCGGTCATTCATAAGTGATCAGCCTAGTGCGGTGGCCGGAAAGGTTCACCGGTCCCGCCATGGCCGGCCCGAGGCAGCCGGAACCGGGGAGGGAAGGCTCGTACGCCGCCTTCCCTCCCCGGCCTCCGGCCGTCAGGACTCCTCGCCGTCGGCGCCCTCCGCGTCCTCGGGGTCCCGGGTCCGGAACGCGTCCCGATAGGCGGCCGGCGGGATGCCGAGCTGCTTGCGGAAGTGCCCGCGCAGCGCCACCGGCGACCGGAAGCCGCACCGCCGCGCTATCTCCTCGACCTGCAGCTCGGTCGTCTCCAGCATGCGCTGCGCCTGCAACACGCGCTGGGTGAGCAGCCATTGCAGCGGCGCGCTGCCGGTCAGCGACCGGAACCGGCGGTCGAACGTCCGGCGGCTCATGTACGCCCGCGTCGCCAGCACCTCGATGTCGAACTTCTCCGACAGGTTCTCCAGCGCCCACGAGATGACCGTGGCCAGCGGATCGCCGCTGATCTCCTCGGGCAGCGACAGGTCCATGTACGCCGCCTGCCCGCCCACCCGGTGCGCCGGGACGACGAGGCGGCGGGCGAGCGCGTTGGCCGCGTCCGAACCGTGGTCGATGCGGACCAGGTGCAGGCACAGGTCTATTCCGGCCGCGGTCCCGGCACTGGTGAGCACGTCCCCGTCGTCCACGTACAGTTCGCGCGGATCGACGCGGACCTTCGGGAACGACTTGGCGAGCGCCGGGGCGTACATCCAGTGCGTGGTCGCGGGACGCTCGTCCAGCAGCCCGGCCGCGGCGAGGACGAACGCGCCGCCGCACAGGCCGACGACGCGCGCCCCTTCGCGGTGTGCCCGGCGCAGGGCCTCCAGGACGGGTGCGGGCGGCGTACGCGACGGCGAATGCCACGCCGGCACGATCACCGTGCCCGCCCGGTGCAGGCCGTCGAGGCCGTGCGGGGCGATGAGTTCGACGCCGCCGGTCGTCCGCAGCGGTCCCGGTTCGGCCGCACATACCAGTAATCGGTAGTTCGGGACTCCGGCGTCCCTTCGGTCGACGCCGAACACCGAGATGGGGATGGAGCTTTCCAGGATCGGCGAGTTGGCGAACAACAGCACCGCGATGGTCTCGGCGCGGCGTCGGCCGCCAAGGCGGGCCGGCCACTCGGCGTCGGAGACGGCTCCGGCGGCATCCGGCTCGGGGCCGTCGTCGAGGTCGTCCTCGGAGCCGGACGGCTCGCTGACGGCGTACGCCGCGTGGTCGGGCGCCCCGCCCGGGGGCCCGTCGGGTCCCGAGGCCGGCGACGGCTCCGCGGAGCCGGGTCGCGGCCCCACCGCGGTGTCGTCGTGCGGACCGGTCGCCTGTGCCGGGATGCGGCCCTGTGCCGTGCCCGGCGGATCCGGCGCGCCCGTCGGGCCCGTCGGATCGGACGGATCGGACGAATCGGAGGGATCGAACGGATCGGACGGGGAGGAGGCACCGGACGTGTCCGATGCGTCCGCCGCGTGCGACGAGTTCGCGGCCTCCGCGTGCTCGGCGGTGCCCGTCGTCGCGTCGACCACGGGTGCGTCCGCCGCGTCCGCCGCCGCGTCCGCCGCGTCCGCAGCGTTCGTCGTGTCCGCGCTGTCTGCCGTGTTGGCTGTGTTTTTCGTGTCCACCATGCTCGCCCCGTGCGTCGGGACCGCCGAGTGAACGCCGCCCCCGTCGCCATCTTGTCGCGGATCTCCCGCTGTGTACGCGTCCGATCCCTGATCCGGCGAATCCCCGGACGCGCTGCCCGATTCGCCTTCCGTCCTGCTCGTTCCGCCTTCCGTCCTCGGCGTCGTTGCCGGAGCCTGCGGCTCACCGGTCCGTGCCGCGGGTATCGACACGTCGGTGGCCTGCGGGATGGCCGCGGGTGTCTCCCCGGCCGCGGACTCGCGCCGGTCCGTCTTTCGACCGTCGGTCCTGCTCATGGCTCCGATCGCCCCCTTCTGCCCTCCACAACCCCTCCGGTCGAGCTCCGTCGAGGCGGGAGGGGCCGTTGATGGCGAGTCTCAGTAGTTAACACGCGCCACTCAAGTCACCCAAGATCGGAACTTACTCTTTCTGGCCTTGTCTATGCATGGTGTTCTCCACGTGACGTTAAGTAGATATGCCTGTTTGTGACGGCGGTCACATTAAGGGGCTTGGGCATTGCATGGGAAATGCCCGTGTTTGGTGGTCTTTTTGATCTATATAACGTTCACCGGAAAGCACATCATCTGCCGGTAATTTCCGGACACCGCCGAACCGGGCCGCCTCACCCGGCCGCCATGTGTCGGAGAAGCCGCCGGAGCGCGGGCTGTCGACCGCCGGGCGGACCGGAGCGCCGCGGGCGCGAATTCGCCGTCGCGCGGCTCGGCGGGGCGGTGCCGAGTGGCATCGACTGTCGTGATTGCGGCGTTTTCGAACGAATCCGCTCGGCCTCGCCCGCGGTGGTCGGCGCGGAGGCCTTCGGCGTCCCCCGTGCGGGACCGCGGCTCCGCCCGGCTTTCGAACAGGCGTCCGCCCGGCCTGCCTTCGGGGTGCCGCGACCGCCCGCTGGGCAGGCGCACAGCCGCGACGCCCTGCCCGGATATCGACGCCACGGCACGCGCCACCGTGCGTGTCCCGCGGGGGCCGGAAGCGACGGGAGCGCCGACTCGGGCGGCTCGACGGGCGGCGGTTGCCGGACACGCGGCGAACACGCCGCGGGCGCGCGCGAACCCGTCCACGGGGGACCGGGCGCGGCCCCGCCGGCGCGGGGTCGGCGTCCGCGATGGTGCCGCGCACACGGGATCGCCGCCCCGGTCGGCGCGGGCCGCCCGGACACGTGGTGTCGTCGTGTGCAACGCGCCGCGGGGCCTGGGGGTAACGGGCAAGCGGACATTCCGGGGCATTCGCCAAGCGGCGCCAGACCCGCCCGGCGAACGCCATGCCGCGTTCGCCCGAATCGGCGCCGCCCGCCCCGGCGCGCGTCCCCGATCGCGATCCGTCCGGGCCGCTCGCACCACCCCGAGGGGCCCGCGCCGGGGCGACTTTCGCCCCGGCGCATTTTCGATGTGCCGGGGGACTCCCGCGAGCGCTTCCCGACGGATATTGTGCGTGGTCAACCAACGCACGGCCTGTCCGATTCCGACTGCGAGACGTAATCTGTAACGCATAGGGTCTTTCGACCAAGAGGGCCTACTCCCTCCCTCAGCAAAGACGCCCGATTGCCATGGCTGCCTTCGATTTCCAAGACCTGCCGGACGGTGCGCCGCTGCTCCGTCCCGCTTCCCTGCGACCCCGTGACCCCGCGTTCCGGCATCCCGTCGTCGTGGGGTTCGACGGTTCGAGCGCGAGTGAGCGCGCGCTGGCCTATGGGGCCGGCATGGCCCGGCGCCTCGGCGGCGGGCTGGTGATCGTCCATGTCGCCAACCGGATTCCGGCCACCGTGTGGGCGGGGTGCGAGCCCCCCGTGTTCATCGATGTGCCCGACAGCCGCTCCGAGGCCCTCGGCCTCGAACTGGCGTGCGCCGACCACCTGAGCGACGTGCCCTGGATCCTCGTCGAGCGCGGCGGCGACATCTGCCACGAGATCGAGGATGTCGCCAAGGAGTTCGCCGCCGACGCGATCGTCGTCGGCGGATCGTCCGGTTTCGTCAGCCGGATCTTCGGATCCGTCTCGTGCCGTCTCGTCAAACACGCCCAGCGACCTGTTGTCGTCATCCCGTAGGCACCGGCACGCCGCACGGGCCATCGCGCGGCGTGCCGTGTGACCGAGATCGCGTTCCCCCGCACACCGCCGCCGGCCCGGCCCCGCGGGGAACATATGTCGACGTGTCGTGTGTGTCATGGTCCGCGACCGACCGCCGCCGGCCACGCCCCGCGGCCTCATGACCGAGGTTCGCGTCCGGCTGCACTACGTTGCTCCCACCCACGTCACCACGTACAGCTGTGCGAGTTCCAGTCGGCGGGGGATCGGAGACACACGAAGATCGCGAGGCACGAGGTTGGCGGACTATCGGATCGAGGACCTCGCCCGCGAGGGCGGCACGACCGTGCGCAACGTACGCGCGTACCAGGACCGCGGCCTGCTGCCCCGGCCGCGCCGCGCCGGGCGTGTGTCGGTGTACGACGGCGGGCACCTGGCCCGCCTCCGGCTTATCGGCCGGCTCCTCGAACGCGGCTACAGCCTGGTCAGCATCAAGGAACTGCTGGACGCCTGGGACAACGGCCGCAGCCTCGGCGGGGTGCTCGGCCTGGTCGCCGAGACCACCGGTTCCTGGAGCGACGAGGAACCGGGCCGCATGACCCGTGCCGAACTCACCGGGATGTTCGGCGGTCTGTCGGATCCCGTCGCCATCGCCGGCGCCGTCCAACTCGGGCTCCTCGAACCCGAGGACGATTCGCTCACCGTGTTCCGCGTGCCCAGCCCGCGCGAACTCGCGGTCTGCGCCGAGCTGCACGCGGCGGGCGTGCCCGTCCACGCGGTGCTCGACCACCTGCGAGCGCTACGCGGCGACATGGAGCGCGTCGCGGGCTCGTTCACGCGCCTGACCGAGGCGTACCTGTGGCAGGAGCACGTCAGGAACCTGTCGCCCGACGAGGTCCCGGACATGGCGGAACTCATCCGCCGGCTGCGCCCGCTCGCGCAACGCGCCGTCGACAGCGAACTCGCCCGGGCGATGCGGCGCCTGGCGACCCGTCAGCTCGGTGAGACGCTCGGCCGCGTCCTGGACGCGGAGAGCAGCGCGCCGCCCGCCGAGCCGCCGGAGGAACCCGGCGCGCCCGCGCTGGAGCGCTACCCGTTCATGTCCGACGAGTGGATCGCCGCGGTCTCCCGGCTGAGCCGCCTCATCACGCCCGACCCCGAGAAGCGCACGCCGCATCCGGCGGTGGTCGACATCGTCGTGAGCGATGTGCCCGGCCGCGACGACCCGGCGGAGCTTCACCTGGACGTGTTCCGCGGCCGTGTGCTGGTGCGCCCGGGGCTGTTGCCGGGGCCCGACCTGATGATCCACATGGACTGCCCGACCGCGCGCGGCGTGCTGCTCGACAACGACCGCTCGCTGCCGCGCAAGGCGATGGCGGACGGGCGCCTGACCGCGCGCGGCGACCTGTTCGCGCTGACCACCTTCCGCGAGGCGATCGCCGGCCTGTCCGGCTGGGACCTGGCCGGCGTCCTCACCGAACTCACGGCTCCGGAGGGGGACGGCAAGGCGCGTACCTGAGCGGCCTGTTCGCCCGCCGCGGAGGAATCGCACGTACGGTGCTCGCGCCGTCGCGTTGTGCCGTACGTTTGCCTGCGGACAACCGGGCGGTCCCGGCCGCGCGCGGGCACCGGGCGCGCCGGTCGGAACGGAATCGAGAAGGGAGAGCGCGATGGCGACCCAGGAGGAAATGGACGCCGAGAAGGCGGAGTTGTACGCGCGCGACATCAGCGGCGCCGAGTGGATCAGCTACGGCGAGGACACCACCGGCGAGGGCGTCGTGCAGACCGCCGAGATCGGCGGCGGGGCGGTGGCGATGCGCAACTCCATCCATCCCGAGGGGCCCATCCTGCGCTTCACCAAGGGGGAGTGGGACGCGTTCGTCCTGGGAGTGAAGGACGGCGAGTTCGATCTCGACCGGCTGATGTGAGAGCCGGGCCCGGCCGCCGACGGTCCCGGTTCGCGGCCCCCGCGCCGGGCCGCCACCCGTACGGCCCAACCTCGCGTGTCGCCTCCGCGGCACGGCGGCGTGCCGAAGTCCCGGTCCGCCGATGAGGGGAAGCCCGACGGACGCCGGGGAGCGGGCAGCGTACCGTCGTCTTGTGCACGCCTTCGGGTCCGATGTCGCGGAGAATCGGGGCGGGGGGAGAAGGGCGTGGCACAGGACGAGGAGGCGTACGGGGATGGGTGTCGAGAACGACGCGACGCAGAGCGTGCGGGCCGCGGGCCGGGACGCGACGGGCCTGGCCCGGGAAGCGGGCCGGGCCCAGGCGCTGCGCGAGAAGGCGGACGCGGCCCTGAAGGAACTCGGCCCGGACCACCCCGGGGCACTCGACGCGCGCGCGGACTGGGCCCGGGCACTCGGCGAGGAGGGGCAGGCGGCCGAGGCCGCCGCGGTCTTCGGCGACCTCGCGACGGAGTACGCGCGCCTGCTGGGCCCGCAGCACCCCGACGCGCTGCTCTCCCGCCACAACCAGGCCTTCTGCCTCGGCGTGTCCGGCAACGCGGTCACCGCGGAGGCGCTGGCCCGCGATGTCGCCGCCGACTTCGTGCAGCTCCTCGGCGAGGACGACCCCGAGACACTCAACGCGCGGGCCGCGTGGGCGCGTTGGATCGGTGAGGGAGGCGACGCCGGAGCCGCGGCGCGCATCCTGCGCCCGGTGGTCGACAGCTGCTCGGACGTCCTGGGGCCGGTGCACGCCGACACCCTGACGAACCGCCACCAGCACGCGCACTGGGTCGGTCACGCCGGGGACGCGGCCGAGGCGGCGCGCCTGCTGCGGGAGATCGCGGGAGAGCGCGAACAGGTGCTGGGCGCCGCCGACCCCGACACGCTGACGGCCCGTCACGACTGCGCGGTGTGGACCGGCGAGTCCGGCGACGCCGCCGGTGCGCGCGACCAACTGCGCGCTCTCGTCGCGGATGCCGTGCGCGCCCTCGGGGCCGGTCACCGCGACACCCTCGTGATGCGGCACAACCTCGCGCACTGGACGGGCGAGTCCGGCGACCCCGGCACGGCCCGCGCGCTGCTGGAGGCGCTGGGTACGGACTGCGTGCGGGTTCTCGGGCCCGCACACCCCGACACGGAGAACGCGCGCCGCGCGCTGGACTGGTGGACGTGGGGTCCCAAGGCGCAGGGCGCCGCCGGCGAAGCGGCGGAGCAGCCGGAGGGGGCCTCGGGCGACGGCCCGGGGGGCGAGCCGAAGGCCGCGTGACCGCGCCCCGCTCGGAGCCGACCGCGCGACCTTCCGCGATCCCGCGCCGTTTCGCGCGGCCCTGTCGTCGCCCATGGTGACGTCGCGTGACCGTGCGTTGTATCACCCCGCACATGTGTGTCATCCATCGGCAACTTGTGCGAAATGGGCTGAACGGATGATCGGAACGGCTTCATACTCGACATCCCGGGGATGCCGCACCTCCCGGGACTCGAATCGAACGACTACGTGAGGAGGCGGTTTTCGCATGCTGTTCCGCCTGCGTGTCTCGTTGCCGGACCGACCCGGCTCGCTCGCCCGGATCACCCAGACCCTGGGGTCCGCGGGCGCCGATGTGTTGCAGATGACCGTTCTGGAGCGCGACACCGGCCGGGCGATCGACGAGTTCACCGTCTCCTGGCCGGGCGACCGCTCGGCGGACGACCTGACCGAGGGCCTGAGCACCCTCCAGGGCGTCCGCGTCGAAGGCTGCTGGGGGACGGGCGCGGTCCCCGGCGCCTCCCCCGAGCTGGACGTCCTCGGCCAGGTCGCGCGCGACCCCGGCCGCGCCGTCGCCACCCTGGTCGACGCCGCTCCCGGGCTGTTCCACGCCGACTGGGCGGTGGCCACCCGGGGCACCAAGTCGCGGGCCGTCGTGCACGCGAGCTGGCAGGCCCCGACGGCCCCCAAGCTGCCGCTCGTCTCGCCGCTGCGTCCGCTGGCCCTCGCTCTGGACGACGCCCCGACGACGTTCGCCGCCGCCGCCCCGATCGGGCTGTCGTGGCTCACGCTCTTCGTGGTCCGCACCGACGGCCCGGCCTTCCACCGCACCGAGCTGGAACGCCTCGGGCGCCTCGTGGACGTGGTGCAGGGCGTCCTCGGCACCCGGACGGCCCCGCGCGCCGCCAAGGCCCCGCAGCACGGCTGAACCGGCCGGGCGGGGTCCGGAGGCCGCCCGGATTCCGGACCTCCGGACCCCGCCCGGGGCGCCGGCGCATCGCGCGCTGCTCCGATCGGTGGCACAGTTGAACGACGTCTGAACCGGATCGCACTCGGGGTGTCCGCTTCGGAAAACCGGAGCGTCGTATTCCGCACCTGTGCGGGAGCTGGAGCCACATCGGCTCGGGGGCCGGACGAAAGCGACCTCGTGTGTCCGAAGACCACCTGGGTTTCCCGGAAGAGCCCGACGCCGACCCGCGTCCGGGGCGCGGCCGGCGACGCCGTACGGGACGGCGGAACCGGCGGCGCAAGCGCATCCTGATCGGCGTGGCCGCCGGGATGGCCTTCGTCCTGCTGCTCGCCGGCGGTGTCGCCTGGTGGGTGTACGACCGGCTCGACGGCAACATCAAGACCGAGGACTTCGCCGCGAAGCTGGGCGACAAGGGCCGCCCGCTGCCGACGGGCGCGCTCAACGTCCTGCTGGTGGGCACGGACACGCGCGAGGGGGAGAACGCCGCGTACGGCAGCGACGGCGGCGGATCGCAGCGCTCGGACACGACGATCCTGCTGCACGTCCCCGAGGGCCGCAGAAACGCGCTGGGCGTGAGTTTCCCGCGCGACCTCATGGTCGACGTCCCGGCCTGCCAGAAGCCCGGCGGCGGTATGTCGGAGCCGTACTTCGGCATGTTCAACAGTGCGATGACCGTCGGCGGCACCGCGTGCACGATCAGCACGGTCGAACACCTGACCGGTGTGCGCGTCGACCACCAGATCACCGTCGACTTCGTCGGGTTCAAGAAGCTCGTCGACGCCCTCGGCGGTGTGCCGATCCACCTCGACCAGCCGATCGACGACCAGGCCGCGCGGCTGAACGTGCCCGCCGGCGACGTGACGCTCAACGGCGAGCAGGCGCTCGGCTTCGTGCGCGTCCGCAAGAGCCTCGGGGACGGCAGCGACATCCAGCGAATACAGCGGCAGCAACTCTTCCTCAACGCGATGATCGCGAAGGTCAAGAAGGAGAGCCTGCTGTCGAACCCCGCCCGGATGTACAACATCCTCGACACCGCCACCAAGGCGATCACCACGGATCCCGCGCTCGGCTCGCTGAGCGACCTGTACGGCCTGCTGTCGAGCCTGCGGAACATCCCCGAGAGCGCGGTCGCGTTCGAGACCGTCCCCATCACGGCCTACCAGCGCGATCCCAACCGCGTCGCGATGGTCCGCCCCGAGGCCGACGTGCTCTTCGCACGCCTGCGCGACGAATCCGCCGCCGTACTGCCCTCGCCGGGCGCGAGCGGCCGGGAGCCCGCCGCGAACGGCCCCTGAGCCGCCGTCGCGGAACGCCTGCGCCGCGGTGTGCGGCAGCCGTACGATGAGGCGAGATCATTTCGGCCCCGCCCGGCGGTATGCGGCGTTTCGCCGGTGGCCAACCGCGACCTTGGCATAACCCCTCGTCGCCGGACTGTACGGTTCTGCTGACCACGTCTGTGCGAAGCACGGGCCGCGTGCCGTGCGCCGGGCGTGGCTACGGTGGTTCACCGGGGCGGACATCGTGATACCGAGGGGTTGGTGGCAGTCGCGCCATGGCGGGTCGGGTTCTTCAGGTCGTGCAGGGCACCCGCTGGCTCCGGCGTTCGGGGGAGTACTCCTCGATCGGCCAGGCCCTCGCCGCCGCGGCGCCGGGTGATTCGGTGACAGTGGCCGCCGGGACATACGTCGAGGACGTCACCGTCTCCGTACCGGTCACGCTGACCTGCGCCGACGGCCCCGGCACGGTGGTGGTCGAGGCGGCGGACGGCGTCGCGCTGACCATCCTCGCGGACGCCGCGGTGCACGGGCTCACGGTCGAGGGCGGCGCCGGCGTCCTCTCGACGGGGGTCGTCATCGACGGGTGCTCGCCGATCATCGAGGAACTGACCGTGCGCGGCGCTTCCGTCGTCGCGCTCGAACTGCGTGGCGGCGCGGACCCCGTCGTGCGGCGCTGCCGGGTCGGCAACCCGCAGGGCATAGGCATCGGCGTCACGGGCCTGGCCCGAGGGGCGTTCGAGGACTGCGACATCACCGGCACCGGCCGCGAGGGCGTCGACGTGCGGGACGGGGGGCGTCCCAGGATCACGAACTGCCGGGTGCGCGAGGTCTCCGGGCACGGCATGCGGTTCAGCGGCCCGGGCTCCGGCGGCACCATCAGCCAGTGCGAGATCCACGACGGGTCCGACACCGAGCCGGCGGTGTTCGCGGGCGACCAGGCGACCCCCGAGCTCATCTCGTGCCACATCCACGACGTCGGCGGCGGCGGCGTCTGCGTCGCGGGCGGTGCCTCGCCCACGGTGACCGACTGCCGGATCGAACGCGTCGGCTGGGCGGGGATCTCGATCGGCGGGCAGGCCAGCGGCGGGACGGCGGTGCGCACCGAGATCACCGCCGTCAAGGGCACCGGCGTGCAGGTCGACGACCTCGCCGTGTTCACGCTCGACGACTGCCACATCCGCGACGCGGAGGCCAACGGCGTGTCCGTCGACCGCGGGGCCAACGCCACGCTGGTCGGCTGCCGGCTGCGCGACACCGGCCGCAGCGGTGTGGACGTCCACGGCCCCAGCGAAGTGACGCTGACCAACTGCACGTTGCGCAGCTTCGGCCGCAACGGCCTGTCGATCGTCGACCACGGGGCGCGGGCGTCCGTCATCGACTGCGAGTTCCACGACTCGACCGGCGGGCACCCCGCGGTGTGGGTCGGCGACGGCGCCGACGCCGCGCTGGGCGAATGCCGGATCCACGACGTGCTCGACGCCGTCAAGGTCGGCGGCGTCGGCACGGGGCTGTCGATGCACAACGTCGAGATCCACGACGTGGAGGAGACCGCCGTCTCGGTGGGCCAAGGCGCGATCGTGTCGGTCAACGGCTGCCGCGTGCGCAAGGGGACCACGGGCGTGTGGTTCACCGACGGCGATTGCGGGGGCATCATCGCCGACTGCGTCATCGAGGACGTGACGGACGGGATTTCGATCACCGGGGCCGCCGGGCCGACCGTGCGCCGGGTGACCGTGGAGCGCGCGAACGGCGAGGGCATCCGGGTATCCGGCGGCGGACACGGCGACTTCGAGGACTGCGAGGTCGTCGCCGGCCGGGGCCTCGCGATCCACGTGCGCGAGGGCTGCCGTCCCGTCTTCAGCCGCTGCCGGACGCGCGGCAACGCCAAGGGCGGTTTCGAGTTCGACGACTCCGGCCCCGTCGCGAACGAGTGCACCTCGCAGGGCGACGGACCCGGCTCCGGGGGCGCGGACGGCGGCGGCGCGACGACGCCCACCCTCAAGCCCGCGTCCAAGCAGCCGGGCGTCGCCACGCTCACCGAACGCCTCACCGTGCCCGGCCCCCGCGCGGGCACCAGCCCCGGCGGTGACGACGCACGGACCGAGACCCGCACCCCCGAGGAACTCCTCGGCGAACTCGACGCGTTGGTGGGGTTGGAGTCGGTCAAGCGCGAAGTGCGCAACCTCATCGACCTCATCTCGGTCGGGCGCCGCCGCGAGGAGGCCGGGCTCAAGGCCCCGACCCTGCGGCGGCACCTCGTCTTCACGGGGTCGCCCGGCACCGGCAAGACCACCGTCGCCCGCCTCTACGGCGAAATCGCCGCCGCGTTGGGGGTGTTGCGCGCCGGCCACCTGGTCGAGGTCTCGCGCGTCGACCTCGTCGGCGAGCACATCGGGTCGACGGCGCCGCGTACCAAAGAGGTGTTCGACCGGGCGCGGGGCGGCGTGCTGTTCATCGACGAGGCGTACAGCCTCGCACCGCCGGACGCGGCCCGCGACTTCGGCCGCGAGGCGATCGACACGCTGGTGAAGATGATGGAGGACCACCGCGATGACGTGGTGGTCATCGTGGCCGGCTACACCGACGAGATGGAGCGGTTCCTCGCCACGAACCCCGGCTTCGGATCGCGTTTCTCACGGACCATCACCTTCCAGGACTACTCGGCCGAGGACCTCGTGGAGATCATCGGCAAGCAGGTCGCCGAGCACGAGTACGCCCTGACGGACGCCGCCCGCACGTCGCTGCTCACGTACTTCCGCCGTCTTCCGCGCGGCGCGGGGTTCGGCAACGCGCGCGAGGCGCGGCGCACGTTCGAGACGATGATCGAGAACCACGCCACGCGCCTGGCCCGCATGCCGGAGGCGGATATGGAGGACCTGCGCACGCTGCACGCGGCGGATCTGCCCGACCTGCCGGGCTGAGCGGGCCCGGGCGGCCAAGAGGCCTGCCGGAAGGCCGTGTTCGCGCGTCGCGGTGCCGCGGGCATACCAGGCGCGGGGGTCGACGCGGTGGCTCCGTGTCGCGTCGTACCCGGTGCGCGGGCCGGTCTCGGGCCAGGATGGGCGTCGTGGACACCTGTTTCGGCATCGACATCGGCGGCACGGGGATCAAGGGCGCACCCGTCGACACCGCCGCCGGGCGCCTGCTGCACGAGCGCCTGCGCCTGCTGACGCCCCAACCGTCGGCTCCCGAGGCGGTGTTGGAGGTGGTCGGCGACATCGTCACGCGTTTCTCGTGGCGCGGGCCGGTCGGCGTCACGTTCCCCGGCGTCGTCGTCGACGGCGTCACCCGCACCGCGGCGAACGTCGACCGCGGGTGGATCGACCTCGACGCCCGCAGGCTCCTCGCGGAGGCGCTGCACGCGCCGGTCACGCTGGTCAACGACGCCGACGCGGCCGGAATGGCGGAGATGCGGTTCGGCGCGGGGCGCGGGCGGCGCGGCACGGTGCTGGTGCTCACGTTCGGGACGGGCATCGGCAGCGCGCTGTTCCACAACGGAGTGCTCGTGCCCAACACCGAGTTCGGGCACCTCGAACTGCACGGCCGCAAGGCGGAGCACCACGCGTCGGGCAACGTCCGCGAGGAGCACGACCTGAGCTGGGAGCAGTGGGCGCACCGCGTCTCGCACTACCTGCGGTACCTCGAAATGCTGTTCTCGCCCTCGCTGTTCGTCATCGGCGGCGGCGTCAGCAAGAAGGCCGACAAGTTCCTGCCGCACGTGAGGCATGTGCGCGCCGAGATCGTGCCGGCCGCGCTGCACAACGACGCCGGCATCGTGGGCGCGGCGCTCGCGGCACAGGCCCTGCGCGGGGACGCCCCGCTGCCGCAGTTCCCGACCGGCGTACCGGACGCGGCGAACTCGCGCGAATCCCCCGAACCCTGACGAGACGTCAGGAATCGGTGCGGCGCACGGCCGCGAACAGGCCGCCGAGCAGGCCCGCGATATTCCAGGCGTCGTCGACGCCCCGGTGGTGCGTGCCTTCGAGCGGCTGTCCGGCATGGGAGAGCGCGGCGGCCATGCCGAGCTCGCGGGGCAGTCCGTGGGCGAGCGAGTAGAGCGTCTTGACGTTGAGGTGGCGCGGGCCGAACGGGTACGGCACGCCGAGGGCGTCGCACTGGCGCGCGAACTGGTCGCGGTCGTAGTCGCCCCAGCTCGCCCAGACGCGTTGGTGCGACCGGTACGCGGAGCGCAACAGCGCGCACGCTTCGGCGAACGCGATGCCCGCGTCGACGTCCGTCTGGGTGAGGGTGGTCAGTTCCGTACAGAACGCGCTCACCGACGAGCGTTCGGGGCGCACGATGAGCCCGATCCTGTCCGCGCGTTCGCCGGCGGCGATGTCGAGCACGGTCAGGCCGATCTCGATGATGTCGTTGGCCTGGCCCTCGGGAACGCCGGTGTCCCAACAGGTGGCCTCGACGTCGACGACGAGTATCCGGTCCAAAAGCCGCTTTGCCATACCGCGATCCAAGCAGCGTCGCGTGCGGGGAGAAACAGCTTTTCCGTCGCCGGGCCCCGGGGGAAAGCACATCCCGGGCGGCGGCAGGGGGGGGTGGCCGCCGCCCGGGACCCGGCGCGTCCCGACTGGGGCGCACCGGCCGGGCCGCCGCCACGCCAAGGGGGAGTAGGCGTGCGACGGGCCGGGGGCGCTGGGTGCGGCCGAGCCGCGTTGCGGCGCAAGGCCACAGTGCACCGACGAAGATCCGGGATGTGGTGTCCCCCCAACGTATCGCGTCCGCGGAGTCCTTCCCGCCAACCACGCGCCGGGCGACGAAGGGTCGACGACGACGGATTCCCGGACGAACGCGGTTGTGCGATCTCCCCCGATGACGCTTGTCCCCACCGCGCCGATGCCGTGCAAGCCTCTCAGGCCGGCGACCGCGCGGGCATCCGGCATGTGGAGTATTCATCCGGCCGTGTCTCGTTCCGGCGGAGGAGTGCCGCGCGTACCACCGGGGGTGTGCCCGCCCGCGCACCCGGGAGGGACCGCCCGGCTACCCTGGACCCGGTACCGCGAACTCCGTACCAAGACCTCCGACGAAGGCCCCGGCACGCCGCGAAGTGCCGATCGCATGAACCGAGACGACGATCCGTCGACCACGCGCGCCGGTGCCCGGCCGCACCCCGTGAGGAGGCCCGCCTCCTCGCCCCGATGAGGAGCGGGCGGGGCGCCGCCCCCGCGATCCGCACCAGCACGCGCGCCGAACTGCGGCGCTCCCGGCGCCCCCGCGCGCACGCCTGCTGGGACCACTTGTACGCCGCCGCCCTCTGGCCGCAGCACAACGCCAACCTGGGCACGATGCTCCGGACCTGCGACGCGGTCGGCGCGTGCCTCGCCGTCCCGCGCCTCCCGTGGGTGCCGGACGCCATGGCCCGGGGAAACACCCTGCGCAAGCCCGCCTGCACGCACTGGACCGGAGACCAGCTCACGTGGCTGCGGCGGCAACGCGAGCGCGGAGCCCGCGTCGTCGGCGTCGAGCTGGCGGACGACGCGGTGCGCCTCGCGGACCTGCGGCCCGCCCGGGGCACCACCGTCGCCGTGCTCGGACACGAGCGCACCGGCATCCCGCCCGAGGCCCTGGACCTGCTCGACGAGGTCGTCGAGATCCCGATGGTCGGCACCGGCACCACGCTGAACGTCGCGGTCGCGGGCTCCCTCGTGCTCTACAAGCTCGCGGGGCTGGTGTGATGCGTCACACCGCCCGCCGGACGGCCCGGCCGCCTCCTACGGAAGGGGGTATTTGCGGGCGTTCTTCACCATCTTGTCGCGCAGGGCCTGGGCGGGGTCGATCCCGAGGACGTCGCACAACCCCAGCAGGTAGGCGAGCACGTCCGCGACCTCCTCGCGGACGTGCTCGGCTATGCCGTCGTCCGCCATCACCGCGGAGGCCTGCTCGGGAGTCAGCCACTGGAAGATCTCGACCAGCTCCGACGCCTCGACGCTGAGCGCCATGACGATGTTCTTGGGCGTGTGGAACGGCTCCCAGTCGCGCGCGGCGGAGAAGTCGCGGACGGCCCTGGTCAGCTCGGCGAGCACGTCCGCTCCCGCGGGCGCGCCGGACGGGACGTCGGGGGTGTGTGCGGGGGAAGTCATACGGACCAGTCTGGCGCCCGGCCGACGTCGACCGGCCCTTCCCCCTCGGCGGAGTCGGTGGCCGCCTTGTGGACCGCGCCGGTGGCCGCCCTGTGAACAGGCATCGCCGGGGGCGACGTCAACAGCGTCGCCGGCGGCCACGCACACGGCGCCGGAGGCCGCCGCACGAGCCGTGTCGGTGCGCCGAGGGACAATGGCCCGGGAGAAGCACTCACCACGGAAAGGTCGGTCACGGTCGGATGAGGGTCGCCACCTGGAACATCAACTCGGTCGGGGCCAGGCTGCCGCGCCTGCTCGCGTGGCTCGAAGGCGCCGCGCCCGACGTACTGTGCCTGCAGGAGCTGAAGTGTGACGCCGACGCGTTCCCCCACGAGGCCGTCCAGGACCTCGGCTACCAGGTCGCGGCGCACGGCGACGGCCGGTGGAACGGCGTCGCGATCCTGTCCAGGGTCGGGCTGGCGGACGTCGTGCGCGGTCTGGAGGGCGGCCCCGACTACGAGGGCGTCCAGGAACCGCGCGCGATCAGCGCGACGTGCGGCGACCTGCGCCTGTGGTCCGTCTACGTGCCCAACGGGCGCGAGGTCACCCACGCGCACTACACGTACAAACTGGAGTGGCTGAAGGCCCTGCGGACCGCGGTCGCGTTCGACGCCGCGGGAGAGCGTCCTTTCGCGGTGCTCGGCGACTTCAACATCGCCCCGACCGACCAGGACGTATGGGACATCGCGCTCTTCGACGGCGCGACACACGTCAGCGAGGCCGAGCGGGCCGCGCTGGCCGCGTTCGGCGAGGCCGGGCTGCACGAGGTCATGCCGCGCGCGCTGAAGTACGACGTCCCGTTCACGTTCTGGGACTACCGCGCCCTCGGCTTCCAGAAGAACAAGGGCATGCGCATCGACCTCGTGCTCGGCAACCCGGCGTTCGACGGCGCGGTCAAGGACGCGTACGTCGACCGCGAGGCACGCCGCGGCAAGGGGACCTCCGACCACGCGCCGGTGGTCGTGGACCTCGACCTCTGAGACCCGCGCACCCAGGCCCCGGCGACTCCCGAACCACCGCGCCGAGGGCGGCGAAGCGCACGTCGGCGGAGCTCCTCCGCCCTCGAAGGCGCGGCCGTCACAGGTACATCCCGTCGCCGATCGGCGCGCGCTGCGCCTCGACCGGCGCGGCGCCGTTCTTCAGCGCGTACAACTCGGCGAGTGTGGCCGACGACCCGACACCGCGGCCGGTCCCGAGCCAGGCCGACGCCTCCTGGTGGTCCATCGGGCCCACCTCGATCTGCGCGAGACAGCGGCCGGGCCGCACGACCGCCGGGTGCAACTGGCCCAGCGACTCGTTCGTGGTGATCGCCACGAGCACGTTGCGGCCCTGCCCGAGCAGGCCGTCGGTGAGGTTGAGCAGCCGCGAGAGCGCCTGCCCGGTCGAGCGCTTGGCCTCGCCCCGGATCAGTTCGTCGCAGTCCTCCAGCACCAGCAGGCGCCAGCGGGTGTGCTCGGACTCCTCCTCCTCGCCCGTCCGGCCGATCGCGACGTCCATGAGGTAGCCGGTGTCGCCGAACAGCGCCTCGGGGTCCAGCACGCAGTCCATCCGGCACCAGTCGCGCCACTCGCGCGCGAGCGACCGCAGCACCGTCGTCTTGCCCGTCCCGGGCGGGCCGTGCAGCAGTATCAGCCGACCGGCCACGTCGTCGCGCCCGACCGCCATGAGCTTGTCGAACGCCGCCGCGGTGCCCGAGGCGTAGTTGCGGCGGATCTGCTCCCACGGTGCGGCGGTGATCGACCGCGTCGTGCGGTACGGCCCGCGCCGGGCCGAGTGGTACCAGAAGCCCATCGCGACCGACTCGTCCTGCGGCAGCGGCTCGGCCTTGGCGTTTCTGACGGCCTTCTTCAGCACCGCCCGCCCGATCCTGGCGTTGTCGGCGGTGACGGTCACCTCGCCGCCGCCGCTGCGCCACACCACGGCGCGCAGCGTCCAGCCTTCGCCCGCGGCCAGTGTCGACTGGCGGTCGTCCTCCTCCACCGCGCGCAGCACCTTGGCGCCCCGGGGCACGAGCTTCGCGCCGGGGCGGATGCGGTCGAGTCTGGTGGTGCTGGCCCACGGCTGGCGGCCCGACACGAACTCGGCCAGCGTGAGCGCGTCGATCACGTCGTACGGAGTGTCCGAATCGTCGAGTCCGAGGGAGTAGGGCAGGGCGTGGGCGGGGTCGAGGGACGCGTCGGCGGCGACGGGAGCGTCGACGGCGCTCACGGCGGCCTCAACCCCGTGGATCCGGGCCGGTACCTGACGGGGCATGGACATGCCTCGATCATCGGTGCCACCGGCGTGCGCGTACAGCGGTTTTGCGGAACCCGGAGGCCTTCCGTGCCGGGCAATTTCCCGCCGGAACCGCCGCAACCCGCCGCGATCTGCGGCTTTGACGGTCTGTCAGGGCTTGGTATACGCGGCGTCGAGAGCGGTGACCACCGCCGCGAGCGCCGCGTCGCGGGGCAGGCCGAGCCGGCGTACGCGCCGCGCGTAGTCGCCGGCGGCCTCGGCCGCCTCGCGGTGCGCGGTGTCGCCGACCGCCGCGACGAAGGTGCCGTGCCGGCCCCGGGTCTCGACGACCGCGTCCGCCTCCAGTTCGCGGTACGCGCGGGCGACCGTGTTGACCGCCAGACCGAGGTCCGCGGCGAGCGCGCGCACGGTCGGCAGCTTGGTGCCCACCGGCAGCACGCCCGCCCGGGCCTGCTCCGCGACCTGCGCCCTGACCTGTTCGAAAGGCGGCACCGACGACGCCGGGTCCAGCGTGATGTCCATGGCGCAAGTCTCGCGCACGGCGGCGTGGCCGCGGTCCCGGCGGTCGGCACGCGCGCCCGGGCGCGCCGCCGACGCCGTGTCCCGGACGCGGGTGCGATCGTTTTCCCGGGGCAGACCCACGACACCGACCGCAGCGACGGTCCACCGAGCAGATTGGGGCGCGACGATGGGCACCGCGGCCGACCACCAGCAGCACGTCCACCACACGCACGAGCACGGCGCGGGCTGCGGCCACGTCTCCATTCCGCACGGCGACCACATCGACTATGTGCACGACGGCCACATCCACCGCATGCACGACGGCCACGTCGACGAGTGCGAGCCCGACGGCCACCACGTGCACGAGGGGCACCACCACCAGCACGGCGAGGGCTGCGGCCACGTCGCGGTGCCGCACGGCGACCACGTCGACTACATCCACGACGGGCACCGGCACGCGGCACACGACGGCCACTGGGACGACCACTGAGCCGGGCCGCGTCCGGCGCCTCCCGCCGCCGCGCACACCGCGCCGGGCCGACGGCACGGCACGGAGGCGCGCCGCCGGGGCCCGGCCCGGCTCGCGGCCCCCGCACCCCGGCCGCGAACCGGCCGCGGCCCCGCGCCCGGCCGTGAGGCGGCGCCGGTTTCGTCCGTAAGGTGGGCCCGTGCGTCCGATACGGGTGGTGGCGGGCCTGCCGGGGCGGTTCCCGGCGCGCGTGTTCGGGCTGCCGGGTTTCGACGTCGTGGTCGCGCTGGCGATGCTGCCGGTGCAGCTGATCGGCGTGTTCATCGTGTCGGTGCCGGTGTACGTGCTCGACACCGGCGGCGGGATACCGAGCCGGCTGGAAGGCAACGACGTCGACTGGCTCGCCTGGATCATCCTCGTCGCCTCCGCGCTGGTGCTCGCCGGGCGCTCGCGCTGGGCGCGCCTGGCCCTCATCGCGGAATGCGGGCTGCTCGCGCTGTATTTGGCGCGGGGGTACCCCGTCGGGCCGATCGTGCTGCCCGTCATGCTGTGCCTGTACACGACGGTCGCCGGCGGGCGGAGGCGGCGCACGGCGCTCGCGGCCCTCGCGTTCCTCATGGCCGCGTGCAGCCTGTGGGTGCCCCGGATCGCCCGCCTGCTCGACACCGCGGGCACGTTCATGGGCACGGTCGCCGTGTTCTACGCCGTCGTGCTCGCGACGTTCGGCGGGCCGGTCCTGTTCGGCGAGGTCGTGCGGTACCGGCGTGAGGCGGACGAGGCCCGCGTCGCCCAGGCGTTGCGCGACGCCGAGCGCCGTGTCGTCGAGGAACGGCTGCGTATCGCCCGGGAGCTGCACGACGTCGTCGCGCACAGCATGGCCGGGATCGCGGTGCAGTCGGCCGCGACGCTGCGGCTGCTCGGCGACCCCGATCCCGAGGTGCGCGAGGCGCTGCTGGCGATTCGTACGGCGAGCCGCCAGGCCCTGGGCGAACTGCGGTCCACCGTCGGGATGTTGCGGGCCGCCGGGCTGCCGGACAACGACGGTCTCGAACGCCTCGACACCCTGCTCGCGGCGGTCCGCAAGGCGGGCGTCCCGGTCGAGCTGGACCGGGCGGGCACCGAGGTGCCGCTGACCACCGAGGTGGCCCACGCCGCGTACCGGATCATCCAGGAGTCGCTGACCAACGTGCTGCGCCACGCCGGCCACGGTGCCGGGGCACGCGTGCGACTGGCGTACGGTGACGCGGAGTTGGTGGTGGAGATCGTCGACGACGGGCGCGGGCTGTCCGACGTGCCCGGCACCGGGCACGGGCTGGCGGGGATGCGCGAGCGCGCGGAATCGGTCGGCGGGACGATGGTCGCGGGCGGTCGCCCGGCGGGGGACGACGGCACGGGCGGGGGGTTCCGCGTGTCCGCCAGACTGCCGTACGCGCCGCGCGAGGCGGCGGAGAGCCGCAGGGTGCCGGACAGCCGGCGGACGCGCGGTCGGGGACGCGAACGGGAGGCACGATGATCCGCATCGGACTGGCCGACGACCAGGCGCTCGTGCGCACGGGGTTCCGCGCGCTGCTGGGCACCGAACCCGATTTCGACGTGGTCGGCGAGGCGGCGGACGGCGGCGCGGCGGTGGCCCTCGCCCGCGAACTGCGGCCGGACGTCCTGCTGATGGACATCCGCATGCCCGACGTCGACGGCCTCACCGCGACCCGCCGCATCGTCGGCGACCCCGAACTCGCCGAGGTGCGCGTGGTGATCCTGACGACGTACGCGGAGGACGCCAACGTCTACGGAGCGCTGTGCGCGGGCGCGAGCGGTTTCCTCGTCAAGGACGCCGAGGCGGAGGAACTGGTGCAGGCGGTACGCGTCGTCGCGCGCGGCGACGCGCTGCTGTCGCCCGCGATCACGCGGCAGGTGATCGGCATGTTCGCCCGTTCCGACGTCCGGCCGAACGCGTCCGGCGGGGACGTCGACCCGCAGGTGGACGCGCTCACCGAGCGCGAGCGCGAAGTGCTGTGCCAGATCGCGGCGGGGCTGGCGAACGAGGAGATCGCGCTGCGGCTGGGGATGTCTCCGTATACGGTCAAGACGCACCTGAGCCGCATGCTGGCCAAGCTGGGGCTGCGCGATCGCGCGCAACTGGTCGTCGCGGCCTACGAGTCGGGCTTGGTGCGGCCCGGGCACGGGGCGGCGTAGGGCGGCCGGCGCGGCGCGGCGGGTAATGCCGGGGAAGTAGTTCTGACGCGGTAGTGCGGTGGCGCGTACAGCCCGCGGGGCAGGGAGCGAACCCTTCCTCCGGCGGACGAGCCCGGTCCCCTTCGGCGCGAGGATCAAGAGCACGGCCCGTGCCCGGCTGCCCGGCCCCGCGTCCCCCGGACCATGCGGCGTGCGGACCCGTCGAGTTCAACGCCGCGAGAGGGGTCCGCCCGCAATGCGCCTGGACGAGCTGTTGCCCGAGTGGCATTTCCGCGAGCGCCACACCATCGAGATCGACGCGTACGCCGACACCGTCTTCCGGGCCGTGGAGGACGTGACGTGGCGTGAAGTGCCCGTGTTCCGGGCCCTGATGGCCGTGCGCTTCCTCGGCCGCGACCCCGCCGGCGCCGACGCGCGCATCGTCGCGTCGATGACCAAGGACGGTTTCGCGGTCCTCGATCGCCTCGACAACGAGCTGGTCATCGGCTCGGTCACCACTCCCGCGTTCCGGGCCACCGGCGTGCTGCCCCCCGACCTGCCGTCCGATGTGTTCGCCAAGTTCGACGCCCCCGGGCACCTCAAGATCGGCTTCAATTTCCTGCGGCGCGGCTCGACGGTGTCGACGGAGACGCGCGTGTGGGCCACGGACGAACGCACGCGGCGGCTGTTCCGCGCCTATTGGACGGTGATCCGCGCGCCGAGCGGGTTCATCCGCCGGGTCTGGCTCCACGCCGTCCGCGAACGGGCCGAGAACGAGCCTGTGTTCCTGTGAGACCCCGGTGCGCGTCGCGGGGGGTGCCCGGGCGAGGCCCGGACGCGCGGCGGAACCGGCGGCACCCCCGCGACGTCGCGGGGCGCCCCCGGTTCCGGGTGGTGGGCGGCGCGCGTCAGGCGGTCGCGTACACCTTCTCGACGAATTCGGCGAGCTGGCGGTCGGAGATGTTGCGGGCCAGGTCGGCCTCGCTGATCATCCCCACGAGCCGGTTGCCCTTGGTGGAGTCGATCACGGGGATGCGCCGGATCTGGTGCGTCTCCATCATGTCGAGGACGTCGGCGAGATCGGCGTCGGCGTCGCACCAGTGCAGCGTGCCGGCCAGTTCGCCGGCCGGCACCGCGGCGGGGTCGCGCCCCTCGGCGCAACAGTGCATGACGATGTCGCGGTCGGTGACCAGGCCTTTCAGCTTGTCGTCGGTACCGCAGATCGGCACACACCCGACGTCGAGGTCCTTCATCATCTTCGCGGCGTCCATGAGGGACGAGTTCTCCGAGACACACTGCGCGCCCGCGTGCATGACGTCGCGCGCCTTGAGGTTGGTCGCGTCCATGGCAGGCCTGTTCCCTTCGGTTGAAGACCGGGTTTTTCGATCACAACAGAGACCCGGCGGCTGCGCCACTCGGGGGAACCGGTCACGGCGGAGAACGCGTTGGGCCCCGGCCCGAACGGGGACCGGATTCCACCCCCGCGACCCGGCCGCCCGCCCCGGCGATCACACCGGGTATCCTCGTCTTCACCCATGGGTGTTGTGCCCCCGGCAGGAATCGAACCTGCGACCAAGCGCTTAGAAGGCGCCTGCTCTGTCCGCTGAGCTACGGGGGCTGGGCGATTGAGGATCATGCACGGGATCCGGCCGCGGCACAACACAATAGAGCCGGTTCACTCCGGTACTGCCCCTGCCGCATCGACCGTTACCTGATCAGACGCAGTTGGCGGCCAGAATGTGATCAGGACGCGCTGTCGTTTCGGCCAAAACGGACAAGGGCGACGTACGGCCTGCGGGCGGCCGTGCCCCATCGCGTCCGGTCGGGCGGGTCGCGGCCATGGATTTGCGAGGACACTCTCACATGAACACGACCGAACCCCTGCGCACGGCACTCATCGGGTACGGCCTGGGCGGGGCGGCCTTCCACGCGCCTTTCCTCGCGGCCCTGCCCGAGTACGAGCTGAGCGCGGTCGTCACCGGCAACCCGGAGCGCGCCGCCGCGGTGCGCGCGCGGTACGGCGATGACGTCGAGGTGATCCCCGCCGCCACCGAGCTGTTCGCCCGCGGCGACGCATTCGACGTCGCGGTCGTCACGGTGCCCAACCGCTTCCACGCCGCGTTCGCGCGCGAGGCGCTCGACGCCGGCCTGCACGTCGTCGTCGACAAGCCCTTCGCCGGCACCGCGCACGAAGGGCGCTCTCTCGCCGCCCTCGCCGAAGCCCACGGCCGCACACTGTGCGTGTACCAGAACCGGCGCTGGGACGGCGATTTTCGGACACTGCGCGGGCTCATCGCATACGGTCGGCTCGGCGCGGTCCACCGCTTCGAGTCCCGATTCGAACGCTGGCGTCCGGAACCCGTGCGCGACGCGTGGAAAGAGGACGCCGACCCGGCCGCGCTCGGCGGCATCCTCTACGACCTCGGCAGCCACCTCGTCGACCAGGCCGTCGCGCTCTTCGGCCGACCCCGCCTCGTCTACGCCGAACTCGACCGCGGCCGGCCCGGCGTCGTCGTCGACGACGACTCGTTCGTGGCCCTCACCCACGCCGGCGGAGTGCGCTCCCACCTGTGGATGAGCGCGACGGCCGCGGACCTCGGCCCGCGCCTGAGGGTGCTCGGCGGGAAGGCCGCGTACGTGAAGTACGGCATGGACGTGCAGGAGGCGGCGTTGCGGGCGGGCGGCGTCCCGGGGTCGCCCGGCTGGGGCACCGAGCCCGCGGACGCCTGGGGCCGCGTGGGCACACCCGGCGACGAGGAGGCCGTCCCGACGCTGCCCGGGGCGTACCAGGACTTCTACCGCGCGTTCGCCGCGGCGCTGCGCGGCGAGGGGCCGGTTCCGGTGCCGGTCGCCGAGTCGGTCACCGTGCTGGAGGTCATCGAGGCCGCGCAACGCTCGTCGCGCGACGGCGTCGCGGTGGCCTTGGGCGCGGGCGGGTGACGCGGCCGGGCCCGGCGGCGGGAGCCGGTGACCCGGGCGGTCGCCGTTCCGGAGGGCCGCGCCCTCCGGCCCCGACACCGTCGTCGACCCGGGTCCCGCGGCCGGAGGCACCGCCGTCGGCGGCGGTCGGCGGCCCGAGCCGACCCTGACGGCAAGTCACCGAAACGGGTGGGTGCCGTTCCGCCGGGATCGGGGGATGGTTCCGGGGTGGTGATGACGCGGTGAACCCGGGCGAGGGCGTTTCCGAGGCGGTCGCCCGCCTCTGGTACGACGCCCACGACGCGCGCCTCCCCCTCCACCTTCCCGGAGCCGACGAGGCCCGCCGCACCCGGCGCGAGCTTGTGGCCCAGATCGACGACTACGTCCTGCCCCGGCTCCGCCGCCCGGAGGCGCCGCTGCTGGCCGCGGTCGCCGGGCCGACGGGGGCCGGGCGTTCGACGCTGGTCAACTCGCTGATCGGACGCGAGGTCAGCCCGGCGGGGGTACTGCGCCCCACGACGCGCGTCCCGGTGCTGGTGTGCCGGGCATCGGAGCGCCACTGGTTCGCGGGCGCGCGCGTGCTGCCCGGGCTGCGCCGGGTCGCGGGCGGGCCGCGCCCGGCCGGCGAAGGGCCCTCGCTGGTGCTGCACGTCGACGACCGGGTGCCCGCCGGTCTCGCCGTCCTCGACGTCCCCGGCGTCGACGCGGTCGACGCCGACCGCGACCTCGCCGCCCGGCTGCTCGGCGCGGCCGACGTCTGGCTGTTCGTGACGACCCCGTCCCGCTACGCCGACGCCGTGCCGTGGCACCTGCTGCGCGTCGCACGCGAGCGCACCACCGAGATCGGGATCGTCCTCAACCGGGTCGGCGTCGGCGAATTCGACGAGGTGCGCGGCCACTTCGCGGCTCTTCTGGAGAACGCCGGACTGGGGCGCGTGCCGTTGTTCGTCCTGCCGGAGGTGCCGTTGGTCCGGCACATGCTCTCCCGCGGCAACATCGCGCCGGTACGCAACTGGCTGTACGAACGCGCCACCCGGCCGGCCGCGCGCGAGGCCGCCGTCCACCGCACACTCGGCGGAGCGCTGCGCAGCCTCCCCGCCCGCGCCGAGGTCGTCGCCCGGGCGGCCACCCGGCAGCACGCCGCCGCGGCCACCCTCGCCCGCTGCGTCGAACGGGTGTACGCCGCGGCGCACCGGCACCTGGACTCCGCGCTGCGTGCCGGTGAGCCGCTGAGCGGGGAGACGCTGGCCCGATGGCGCGCGTGGCACGCCGACGGCCTGCCCGGACCGGACGCCCCCGCGATCGAACGCGCGCTGGCGGACGCGGTCGCGACGCTGCTGCGCGATGTGGCCGAGCGGGCGGCGGAGGTCACGGAGAGGTGTTGGCGCGGTCGGCCGGGCGGGGCGGAGCTGATCGCGCGCACGGGCGGGCACGCCTGGTCCCGGGCCTCGGGGGTGTTCGCGCCCGGCCCGTACGGCGCGCCGGGGCCCTCGCCGGAGGCGCCGCGGGCCTTTCCGGGGTACCGCGGCGCGGTCGGGCCCGGGGGCGGCGTCGGCCGCCGGTTCGGCTCGGCGTCACCCGCGCCGCTGGTCGTGGCCGACACCATCGCGGGCGGTGACGCGTACCGCGACGTTCTCGCCGCCGGATCCCCGCTCCCGGGAGGGTCCCCGGCCGACGCCGCGGCCGAGACCGTCGCGGCGTGGCTCGGCGAGACCGCGGCGCGTGTCCCCGACGGAGCGGCGGCTCCGCGGAGCGACGCGGTCCTTGTCGTCGTCGCCGCGCTGGGGCCGACGCACGGTGACGGCACCGCGCGGTCACGCGCGGAGGTCCCGCGGGCGGCGCACGCGGCGGCCCGCCGAGCGCACGCCGCCCTCACCCCCGAACTCGCCGCACACATCGCGCCCGTGCGCGCGGCGCTGCGCGAGCGCGCCGGCGCTTTCGTCGACGCCGAACGCGAACTGCGCCTGCGGGCCGTCCGCGTGCTGCGGACGAACGCGGGCAGAGGAGTGGAAGAGACGGACGACGCGGCGCCGGGAGCGGGGTGAGGGACGTGATCGACCGCTTCACCGGCGCGTACCCCGGATACGACGTCGGCACCGAGGAGGAACCCGCGCGCCTGCTCGCCCGGTTGTCCGCGCTGGCCCGCATGATCGAGATCGGCGAGGGGCGGCTGCCCGCCGAACACCTCGCCGAGGCACGGGCGTTGGTCGACCGGGCCGAGGTCCGGCTGCGTACCGCCCCGCAGCACGCCGTGATCGCGCTGGCCGGGGGCGGCGGAGCCGGCAAGTCGACGCTCTTCAACGCGCTCGTCGGGCTCGACCTCGCGAAGACGGGGGCGCGGCGGCCCACCACGGTGACGGCGCTCGCGTGTGCGTGGGATCCGAAGGGTGCGGGGCCGCTGCTCGATCTGCTCGGCATTCCGCGCGGACGCCAGATCCCGAGGCACGGCGCGCTGGACGCGTCGGGACCGCTGTGGGAACCGGTGCTGTCCCGGCTCGTGCTCGTCGATCTGCCCGACCATGACTCCGTCGAGGACGAACACCGCGCCGACGTCGACCGTTTCGCGGCGGCGGCGGACCACGTGATCTGGGTGCTCGACCCGCAGAAGTACGCGGACGCGCCGGTCCACGAGCGCTACTTGCGCCCTTTGTCGTGCCACGGCGACGTGATGACCGTCGTGCTCCACCAGACGGACCGGCTGCCCGAGGGCGGCACCGAGGCCTGCCTCGCCGACCTGCGGCGGCTGCTCGCCGCGGACGGGCTCGCCGGAGTGCGGGTGGTCGCGACGTCCGCGGTGACCGGCGAGGGCCTTCAGGAGCTTCGCGACATCGTCACCGGGATCGCCGCGGGACGCCGTGCGGCGGTGCTGCGCCTGTCGGCCGACCTGGACCGCGTCGCCGAGGGCTTCGACCGGGAGTTCGCCGGGCCGGTGCCCGGAGCCGAGACGGTGCCGGACCGGGTGCGGGCGGACCTGGTGGACCGGCTGGGCTCGGCCGCAGGGATCGGGGCCGCCGCGGCGCCGCGGGGTGATCGGGCGGGTGGACCGGGTACGGGACGCGCGGTTCGTCGTCGTCCGGGGCCGGGCCGTGCCGGCCTCGGCGGTGCGGACGTCGACCCCGGCGACGGCCGGGCCGACGGACCCGAGGCGGATCCGCCGGGAGTGCCCGTGCAGACCCACCGGGTCGACCTCGCGGTGCGCGGCGCGGCGGCCGAGCTGACGCGCGGCATGCCCGAGCCCTGGGCCGACGGAGTGCGCAGGGTCCTCGGACGCAGCGTGCGGCGTGTGTCGGCCGTGCTGGCCACCGAGCTGTCCGTCGCGCCGGTCGAGCGCCCGGCCCTGCCCGCGCGCGTGCGGGCGGCCGTCTGGTCCGTGCGGGCGGGGGCCGTGCTCGCGGTGGTCGGTGTCGTCGGCCTGGTGCTCGCGGCTGCCGGGGCCGAACCGTTCGGCGGCGACAGCGCGTTGTACGCGGGCCTGCTTCCGCTGGTCGTCGGGGTGCCGCTGACGGTGGCGGGCGGGTACGCCGCACGCACGTGGCGCGCCGCCTCGGACCGCGCCCGGCGCGAGGCCGTGCGCCGCGAGTTGTCCGGACGGGTCGCCGACATCGCCGACGAATACCTGGTGCGGCCCGCGACCGGGGAACTGGAGCGGTATCGCGAGGCACACGCGTTGTTCGTCGCGGCCCGGGAGCCGTTGCACGTGCGGTGACCGCGCCCGCCCGGCGCCTCACACGCACCTCCGCGTCGCCATCCCTCGTCCGGGTGATCCGCGTTGTCCACAGCCGAGGTTGTCCACAGTTTCCCGCGGGCGGTCCGGTCGGTGGCGCGGTTTCGGTGATGGTGGACGCACGGCACCGACCGGCGCCGCCGGCAGTGCGGGCGCCGGGCGGGTCACCGGAAACCGCGCCCGGATCCCGGACCGGATCCCGGACCCGGATCCCGGACACCGCAGACGAGAAGCGAGGAAGGCCGCTTTGTGAACGACACCTACGTGACCCTGGTCGGCACCGTCGTCACCGACGTGTATTCGGCCACCACGCCGAGCGGGGTTCCGCTCGCCCGATTCCGCTTCGGGGTGTCGCCGCGCAAATTCGACAGGGAGACCAGCACATGGACCTACGGCGAGTCCAGCTACTACTCCGTGGTCGCCTGGCGGCGGCTCGCGGAGCACACACTCAGCTCCGTCGAGAAGGGGGACCCGCTGGTCATCACGGGCCGGCTCAACGTGCGGACATGGCAGCGCGACGACCACTGGCACACCAAGGTCGAGGTCGAGGCGTCCTCGCTCGGGCACGATCTCGCGCGTGGCACCGCGCGGTTCACGCGGGCCCGCCCGCGCGAGGCCCGGCCGGAGCAGCCCGCAGCGGTCCCGCCGCTCCCGACCACGCCGCGGGGGGAGACCGCGTCGCGGGCGGCCTAGCTGTACTGCCCTGTGAGGTTGGTGACGCGGCTGGCGGGTGGTTTGCCGCCGAGTGCGGTGTGTCCGCGGTGGTGATTGTAGGAGTGGAGCCAGGGGCCGAACGCTTCGCGGCGTTCGGCCTCGCTCCGGTAGGCGGTGGCGTAGGCCCATTCGTCGAGCAGGGTGCGGTTGAACCGTTCGACCTTGCCATTGGTCTGCGGCCGGTAGGGCCGGGTGCGTTTGTGTGTGATTCCTTGCGCGGCAAGGGTGTTGGCCCACAGTTTCGAGCGGTAGCACGAGCCGTTGTCGGTCAGCACGCGTTCGACGGTGACCCCGGCCTCGGCGAAGAACGCCCGGGCGCGGGTCCAGAACGCGATGGCGGTCTCCTTGCGCTCGTCGCCGTGGATCTCGCTGTAGGCCAGGCGGGAGTGGTCGTCGACGGCGTTGTGGAGGTAGGCGTAGCCGGTGCCGGTGGAGTTCGGCTTGCCGGCCGCGCGGCCGAGTGCGCGGTGACCGCCGCCGTCGGGTATCCGGCCGAGCTTCTTGATGTCGACGTGGACCAGTTCGCCCGGCGCGGCGCGTTCGTAGCGGCGGACCGGGCGGCCGGTGGTGCGGTCCAGGTGCGCGAGCCGCGCGAGGCGGTAGCGGGTCAGGACGCGGTGCACGGTGGACGGATTCAGCCGGAGCAGGTAGGCGATCCGGGCCGGGCCCCAGCGCTTGAGGACCCGGACCTTGACGATCCGGCGTTCGGTCCGCGTCGGGGTCCGGCGCGGGCTGGCGTGCGGACGCGAGGAGCGGTCGCGCATGCCGGCCTCGCCGTGTTCGCGGTAGCGCGCCGCCCAGCGGCGCGCGGTGGTGTGCGAGACCTGGAAGCGTTCCGCCGCACGGCGCGGCGGCCAGCCGTCCACGACGATGCAGCGGGCCAGACGCAGCCGGCCGGTCTCGGACAGAGGTGCATTACGGTGGAGCATGAGGGCCTTACTTGCAGTCGGTGCAGATGTCGCAATCCACACCGAACAAGGAAGGCCCTCACCTGTTCAACCCCGCACCCTCGTGCGATCCGTCACCAACCTCAATGGGCAGTACACCTAGCCGACGACGCGGGCCGCGGTGACGAGCGCGGCTACGCGGACCAGTCGCGGGCCGGTGTGATGCTCACCCGGCCGAAGTCGAAGCGGTTTCCCCGGGTGCGGGCCGCGTCGATCACCACGGCGTCGAAGAGACAGCGCATCACGGCGTTCATGCGCGCGTGGTCCTCTTCCTTGCGCAGCAGGGCCCAGGCGTCGCGGGCGCCGGGGCCGGTGAGGCCGTGCAGGACGTCGGTGCTCGGACGCGGCGTGCGCCGGGCGGGAGCGCGGTCGATACGGGCCCGCACCGCCTTGCGCATCGCGCGGTATTCCGCGGTTGACAACTCGCGGGCGTCCCACATCGCCCGGAGTTCCGCGAGTCGGGTCTCGTCGTCGTCGGCGGCCCGGTCCGCCGCGTCGTCGTGTACGGGGGGTGCCGCCGCCGGGCGGTCGGGGGCGAGCGTCTCCAGGATGTCCAGCGCCGCGTTCGTCACGAAGGCGTCCAGGGTCGCGGCCCCCGCCGCCCGTCCGCACAGGTCGCCGCCCAGCCGTTGCAGGCGATTGCACAGGTACCGGCCACCCGACCCGCCCATATGCGTGCCGCAGGACTTGCAGGTGACGAGCCCGCGCAGCAGGTAGAAGCGTCGCGGCGCGGATCCGGTCGGGTCCGCGTAGGCGGAGCGGATCGACCGGCGGCGGGCCTGGACCTCGGTCCACAGGTCGAGCCCGATGATCGCGGGCCAGTCGCCGTCGCCGATCTCCTCGCCCCGGAACACCTGGATTCCGGCGACGTGGCGGTTGTTCAGGACGGCGCGCACGGTGTAGTCGTTCCAGATGTTGCCCTGCGCCGTCCGCTCGTCGCGGGCGTTGAGGTCCTTGGCCAGGTCGCGCACGGTCGCACCGTCGCGGTAGCGGGTGAAGATCTCGCGCACGATCGCGGCCTCGTGCTCGATGACCGTGCGCTGGTCGGCGGCGTACCCGTAGCGGCGCTTGCCGCCGTGCGGCCTGCCCTTGCGCGCGCGTTCCTCGGTGGTGGCACGGGCCCGCCGCGACGCGTCGTCGGCGCTGCGGCACGCGCGTGCGATCTCGCCCCGGAGCAGGGACCGGTCGCCGGCGTCGGCGAGGTCGCGCCCGCCCGCCCGGCCGTGCGGGGTGACATCGTGGGCCTCGGCGACGTCCAGCAGCTCCGCCAGGTCGTGCGGCTGCCGGAAGAAGCGGTCGGGGGCGTACACCAGGACGTGCCGGGCCCTCCCGTCCCGCACGGCGCGGATGAAGGCGTCCCAGCCCGGGCGCCTCCCGTCGCGCTGCCAGGCGGAGCGGCTGTGGTCGACGAAGACCAGCGCGTCGTCGACGAGGAGGCCGAGCTTTTCGGCGGCCCGGCGGCACGACAGCTCCTGGCGGCCGACCCCGGTGTGGTCCTCGTCCCGGGCATGAGAGATTCGGCAGTAGATTGCTGCCGGTTCTCCGCGTCGGCGCGAGCGCGCACGCGCTTCGCGGCGGGTGCCTGCCAGGGGAGCGTCCGGGCGGTCTCGCAACGGATGTCGGCTGTCGCCGTCACTGGCCCGGTCCGGCTCTGCGTCCATACGAATAGGATACGGTTGAGGTATGGCGGAGTTCATTTACACGATGCGCAAGACCCGCAAGGCGCACGGCGACAAGGTGATCCTTGACGATGTGACCTTGTCGTTCCTGCCCGGCGCCAAGATCGGTGTCGTGGGGCCGAACGGCGCGGGCAAGTCGACCGTGCTCAAGATCATGGCGGGCCTGGAGCAGCCCTCCAACGGCGACGCCTTCCTGGCACCGGGCTACACGGTCGGCATGCTCCTGCAGGAGCCTCCGCTCAACGAGGAGAAGACGGTCCTGGAGAACGTCCAGGAAGGGGCCGCCGCCACGCTCGGCAAGCTCAACCGGTTCAACGAGATCGCCGAGCTGATGGCCACCGACTACTCCGACGCGCTCATGGACGAGATGGGCAAGCTCCAGGAGGACCTGGACCACGCCAACGCGTGGGACATCGACGCGCAGCTCGAACAGGCCATGGACGCCCTCGGGTGCCCGCCCGGCGACTGGCCGGTCACCAACCTGTCCGGGGGCGAGCGCCGCCGCGTCGCGCTGTGCAAGCTCCTGCTCGAGGCGCCCGACCTGCTCCTGCTGGACGAGCCGACCAACCACCTCGACGCCGAGTCGGTGCAGTGGCTCGAACAGCACCTGGAGAAGTACGCCGGCACCGTCGTCGCGGTCACCCACGACCGGTACTTCCTCGACAACGTCGCGCAGTGGATCCTGGAGCTCGACCGCGGCCGGGCGTTCCCGTACGAGGGCAACTACTCGACGTACCTGGAGACCAAGCAGACGCGTCTCAAGGTCGAGGGCCAGAAGGACGCCAAGCGCGCCAAGCGGCTCAAGGAAGAGCTGGAGTGGGTCCGCTCCAACGCGAAGGGCCGCCAGGCCAAGAGCAAGGCGCGCCTCGCCCGCTACGAGGAGATGGCCGCCGAGGCCGAGAAGATGCGGAAGCTGGACTTCGAGGAGATCCAGATCCCGCCGGGCCCGCGCCTGGGCAGCGTCGTCATCGAGGTCGAGAAGCTGGGCAAGGCCTTCGGCGACAAGATCCTGGTCGACGACCTGTCGTTCACCCTGCCGCGCAACGGCATCGTGGGCGTCATCGGCCCCAACGGCGCCGGCAAGACCACGCTGTTCAAGATGCTGATCGGCATGGAGAAGGCCGACAGCGGCAGCATCAAGGTCGGCGAGACCGTCCAGGTCTCGTACGTCGACCAGGGCCGCTCGAACATCGACCCGAAGAAGACGCTGTGGGAGGTCGTCTCCGACGGTCTCGACTACATCAACGTCGGCCAGGTCGAAATGCCGTCGCGCGCCTACGTGTCCGCGTTCGGCTTCAAGGGCCCCGACCAGCAGAAGCCCGCCGGCGTGCTGTCCGGCGGCGAGCGCAACCGCCTCAACCTCGCGCTCACCCTCAAGCAGGGCGGCAACCTGCTGCTCCTCGACGAGCCGACCAACGACCTCGACGTCGAGACGCTGTCGTCGCTGGAGAACGCGCTCCTGGAGTTCCCCGGCTGCGCCGTGGTCGTCTCCCACGACCGGTGGTTCCTCGACCGCGTCGCGACGCACATCCTCGCGTACGAGGGCGAGTCGAAGTGGTTCTGGTTCGAGGGCAACTTCGAGTCGTACGAGAAGAACAAGGTCGAGCGCCTCGGCGCCGAGGCCGCCCGCCCGCACCGGGCGACCTACAAGAAGCTCACCCGAGGCTGACCGGTCCCTCCGGCACGGCCCCCCGTCGCACCAGCCCGGACGGGGGCCGTGCCGTGCGCGCGGGCGCGTCCGGCGGGAACGCGCCCGGCGCGCGGCCCGTGATCGATCGGGGCACCACCGGCACCACCGGCACCACCACAGAAAGGGCCGATCGTGGCCAGGCACGTGTACCAGGCGACCCTCCGGTGGTCCGACATGGACGCCTACCGGCACGTCAACAACGTGCAGTACCTCCGCTATCTGGAGGAGGCACGCGTCGACATGATGTTCGTCCTCGGGCAGAGGGAAGGGGCCAAGACCCTCGCCGAGGGCGTCGTCATCGCCCGCCACGAGATCGACTACCAGCGTCCGCTGGTGTGGCGTCCCGAGCCGGTCCGGATCGAGACCTGGGTCACCGACATCCGGGCGGCACGCTTCCGGCTCGCGTACGAAATCCTCGACGACGACGGGGTCTACGCCCGTGCCGCGTCGGTGCTGGTGCCCTACTCTCTCGACGGACAGCGCCCGCGCCGCCTCAACGACGACGAACGGCGATACCTCGAAGGCTTCCTGGAGGCCTGACCACCCCATGACCCTCCTCCGCCTCGCCGACGCGTCCGGGGCCGCGGACCTGGCCGGGTACCTGGTCCGGCTGCTGCGCTACGACCGGGCCGCCGTCGTCCACCTGCGTGCCGACGGTCCGGTGCTGGGCACATTCGGCCGCGTGCCGTTCGGCGGCGGGACGTCCGGGGTGATCGCGCTGCGCACCGGCGAACTCGCCGAGTCGCTGCGCGTGGACACCACCGTCTCGGCGGGACAACTCCTCGACGCGTCGACGCGGGCCCCCGCGGATGACGCGGGCGAGCCGCCAACCGTGACGGTGCCGCCTCCGGTCACCGGTCCGCCGTGGACGGCGATGCTCCCGCCGCGTACCGGGTGGACGACCCTGGCCACGCTGCCGATCGCGGGCCTGGTCCGCGAAGTGGCCGTGGCGGTGGGGCGGTTCCGCGGGCAGATGGAGGCGCTGGCCACCGAGGAGCGCACCCGCGCGGTGCTGGACCGGATCGCCGAGGACGTGTGGAGCAAGACCCTCGGCGGGACGCCCGGGACGCACCTGCCGTTGCGCGCGGCCCACGCCGCGGCGTCCCTCGGCTTCCTCGGCGCCGTGGACGCGGGCGCCGAGGCCACCGTGCTCGCGGTGGGCGGCTGGCTGCGCCTGGACGCGCCCTACGGTTCCGTCTCGGTGCGCCGCTCCGGCGGCCCGAGCCTCCTGCTGACTCCCGGCGCCCCCGGCCCGCGGGGTTCGCGCGGCCCGCAAAACCCACAGAGCCCACAGAGCCCGCACGGCCCGGGAGGTCGGGGATGAGCGCGCAGACCACCGTCACGGCGACCGTCGGCGACGCCCCCGGTGTCCCGCGCTCGCTGAGCGACCGGCTTCCCCGGCCGTGGGCCTTCCCGCTGCTCGCCTACTTCTCGACGTGGATCCTGACGCTTGGCGTCTGGACCTGGCTCGGCGACCGCAACGAGCGCTACGTGCCGTCGATCGAGCGCCGCAAGTACGACGGCTGGGAACTCCACTTCATCTTCAAGGACGCGTCCAACTACCTGGACGTCGCCCGGCTCGGCTATCCGGACCACCTGCCGGTCGATCCGGCGACCGGCGATGTCGCCGCCAACAACACCGCCTTCTTCCCGCTGCTGCCGATGCTGGTCAAGGCGGTCGCGTGGCCGCTCGGCGGGCGGTACGTCCTCGCGGCGCTGCTGGTGTCGGTGGTCCTCGGCGCGGCGAGCGCGTTCGCGGTGTGGAAGCTGGCCGACCACCTGCGCGGGCGCCGGGTCGCCGACCGGGCGGCCCTGCTCTATTGCCTCTTCCCCGGGGCGTTCGTCTTCGGGTTCCTCTACTCCGAGTCGCTGGCCGCCCTGCTGGCCGCCTTGTGCCTGCTCGCGCTGTGCCAGCGGCAGTGGCTGCTCGCCGGCGTGCTGGCCGGCATCGGCACCTCCGTGCGCCCCAACATGGTCGCGCTGTGCCTCGCGTGTGCGGTGGCCGCCGGGATCGCGATCCACCGGGACCGCGACTGGAAGGCCCTGTGGGCGCCGCTGCTGTCGCCGATCGGCGGCGCGGCGTACCTCGTGTGGGGAGCGCTTCGGTACGACGACGCCCGGTTCTGGTTCAAGACCCAGGAACAGGGCTGGGACCAGCACACCGACTGGGGCGTCAACACCGTCAAGCGCGTGCTGTGGCTGGACGATTCGGTGCGCGCCGAGCCCGCGCAGAACCTCATGCACACCGTGTTCTTCGTCCTCGCCGTCATCGGTGTGGTCTGGTTGCTGCGGGAGAAGTTCCCCCCGGCGATCACGGTGTTCACACTCGGCGTCCTGCTGCTGTCGTTCACCGCGTCCGCGCAGGGCAGCAAGCCGCGCTTCGTGTGGACGGCCTTCCCCCTGTTCGTGGCCGCCGCGACGCGGCTGCGCGGGCGTGCCCTGGCCGTTGTGCTGGTGGTGTTCGCGGCCGGCTTCGTGTGGCTGGGCGCGTGGTCGCCGCTGCACTACGGCCGCGGTGCGCCGTGACGCGGATCCGTTCGTGACGCGGGTCCGTTCCACTCCCTGACCGAGCCCCGCCGCGCTCTACCACACGCGCGGTCGCCGGCGGCCGAATCGCGCGCCCGCCGTGCGCTCCGGCGGCGTCCGCGCGGCGAAAAAGCGTTGGCGCCGTAGCGTACGCGAGCTGTTGGATGGGCGGTCGACGCGGCTTTTCGAACATCTTTCGAACAGGCGGGGTCTGGACCAATACGACGTCTGTTCCAACCGCTCGATTGTTTCCTTGACACCCCGTCGAGACGCGATACATCGTGTCCGTGAAAAGGCTCGCGACATATCGCGTTTGTGGGGACTGAATGAACAGTTGGAAGGCGATCGCCGCCAAGACGTGCGGACGCCGAAGTAAATGGATGGTCCTGGCCGCCTGGATCATCGTCGTCATCGCGCTGTCGCCGCTGAGCATGAAGCTCTCGGACGCGCAGAACAACGAAACGGCCGCGTGGCTGCCCGGCAGTGCCGAGTCCACCAAGGTCGTCGACGAACAGGAGGACTTCCGCGACGAGACGACCGTGCTCGCCGTCGTGGTGTGGGAGAACCCGGACGGTCTCCAGGACGCGGACCGCGCGGCGATCGCCGACAACGTGGCCGGGTTCAACGGCATCGAGGGCGTGATCGGCCCCGTCCCGGCCCCCTCGTACGACGACGACAACAAGGCCGCCCAGGCCCTGGTGTCGATCGAGGTCGCCAAGGACGGCTGGAACAACCTCGTCGACGCCGTCGACGCGATGAAGGAAGCCACCGCGACCCAGCCGCCCGGCCTGAAGACCTACATCACCGGTCCCGCGGGCGTCGGTGCGGACCAGGCCGCCGCGTTCGAGGGCCTGGAGGGCAAGATCCTCTTCGCGACGATGGGTGTCGTCGTGGTGATCCTGCTGCTCACGTACCGCTCACCGGTGCTGTGGTTCGTACCGCTGCTCTCCGCGATCTTCGCGATGATGTCGGCGTGGGCCGCGGTCTACCTGAGCACCAAGGCCGGGGTGACCGTCAACGGCCAGAGCTTCGCGGTGCTCAACATCATGATCTTCGGGGCGGGCACCGACTACGCGCTGCTGCTCATCGCCCGCTACCGCGAGGAACTGCACAACTTCGACGACCGTCACGAGGCCATGGCCCACGCGCTGCACCGCGCCGGACCGGCCATCTTCGCGAGTGCGGCGACGGTCGCGGTCAGCATGCTCGTGCTGCTCACCGCCGACATGAACTCCACGCAGGGCATGGGCCCGGTCTGCGCGATCGGCATCGGCGTCGGCGTCCTGGTCATGCTGACCCTGCTGCCCGCGCTGCTGGTGATCGTCGGCCGGTGGGCGTTCTGGCCCAAGGTGCCGAGGTTCGGCGACGAGTCCGTGCACAAGGGCGGCATCTGGGACCGCGTCGGCGGTGTCATCGCGCGGCGCTCGCGCACGGTCTGGGTCACCACCACGGTCGTCCTCGGCATCGCGGCGATCGGCCTGTCGATGCTCCAGACCGGCGGCGTCAAGCTCAAGGACCAGTTCACCGACAAGCCGGAATCGATCGTCGGCATGGAGGTCCAGGGCCGCTACTTCGCGCAGGGCGCCGGTGATCCGATGACCGTCATCGCGAACAAGGCGCAGGCGGGAGCCGTCCTGGAGGCGCTCAAGTCGGTTCCGAACGTCGATCCGCCGAGCGTCCACGTCCTGCACGAGTCGGCCGACCGCGCCGAGATCGAGCTGACGCTGACGATTCCGACCGATACGGGGCAGGCGCGCGACACCGTCGAGGACATCCGCGACGTGGTGCACGCCATTCCGGACGCGGACGCCATCGTCGGCGGCGGGCCCGCGCTGACACTCGACATGATGAAGTCGTCGTCGCGCGACAACGTCGTGGTCATCCCGTTGATCCTGATCGCCGTGATGATCATCCTGTGTCTGCTGCTGCGGTCCATCCTGGCGCCGGTCCTGCTGGTCGCCACGGTGGTGCTGTCGTTCGCCGCGGCACTCGGCATCAGCGCGTTCGTCTTCGACAACGTCTTCGGGTTCGTCGGGGGCGATCCGTCGCTGCCGCTGTTCGTGTTCGTCTTCCTCGTCGCGCTGGGCATCGACTACAACATCTTCCTGATGCACCGCGTCCACGAGGAGTCGGTCAAACACGGCACCCGCAAGGGCGCGCTGATCGGGCTGTCGGCGACCGGCGGCGTCATCACGTCGGCGGGCCTCGTCCTCGCCGCCACCTTCGCGGTGTTCACCGCGATGCCGCTGGTCGGCTTCGTGACGATGGGCTTCGCGGTGTCCCTCGGTGTCCTGCTCGACACGTTCATCGTCCGCTCGGTCCTGGTGACCGCGCTGACGCACGACATCGGGCAGAAGATCTGGTGGCCGAGCAAGCTGGCCAAGGAGACCGCGGAGCCGGAGGCTGATCCCGACGCGGGTGAGCGGGACCGCGAACTGGTCGGGTAGCCCCCGGCGTTCGCACGCACGCGCACCACGGTCGCCGAACGGCGGCCTCCGGGGCGCGCGGTGGTGCGGGAGGCGACTCCCGTGCCACCGCGCGCCCTTCCGCGCAACTCACGCCCGCCGGTCCCGCCCGGCCGCGTGTCACCGAATCCGAACGAACGTGCGCGGTACGCAACTCCTGTGTCCTGGACCGGTAACCGCACCCCGCCCGCCGTGGCGCGGCGGCCCGGGCGTCGCCAGTCTGGTTCCAGCCCGCCGGACGACCCCGTGAAGCGCCGGTGGGCACAGGCCCCGCGTACCGACCCAAGGGGGGGACGGCACGCGGGGCCACCCGTGCGGGCCCCGCGTCAACCGGCCGCGTCCCACCAGGCCGTCGTATGCGCCGGCAGCACACATCCGCCGCCGGGCGCCGGCGCCACCGCGCCGCTCGCCGCCAACAGCCTTCCGTACCCGGCGAATTCCACGGCGGCGTCCGTCGGGTTCGCGGCACACGTGAAACCGGGGTCGCGGGCGAACGCGAGTGTCCCCGGCGGAGACGGCAGCCACCGCAGCCTGGCGTCACCGCCCAGCGCCGGGTGCTCCCGGCGCAGCCGCAGCACCCGCCGGTACAGCCCCAACGTCGACTCCGGATCCGCCGCCTGCGCCTCGGCGGTCAGCCCCCGCCACGCCTCGGGCTGCGGCAACCACGCCCGACCGGACGGCGAAAAGCCCAGCGACGGACCGTCGTTCGACCACGGCAGCGGCACCCGGCAGCCGTCCCGGCCGCGTTCGGCCCCGCCCGAGCGCAGGAACACCGGGTCCTGCCGCAGCCCGTCCGGCAGGTCGAGTACCTCCGGCAGCCCCAGTTCCTCACCCTGGTACAGGTACACCGAACCGGGCAGGGCGAGTTCGACGAGCAGCGCGGCCAACGCCCGGTCCAGGCCGCCGAGCCGTGTGGGGGCGCGCACGACGTCGTGGTTCGCGAGCACCCACGTCGGCGGCGCCCCGACCGACGTGGCCGCCGCCAAGGACGCGTCCACCACGCGGCGGATCCGCTCCGCGTCCCAACCGGCCATCAGGTAGGGGAAGTTGAACGCCTGATGCAGCTCGTCCGGACGGGTGTACGCGGCCAGGCGCTCCGGGTGCGGGACCCACGCCTCGGCGACCGCGATCCGCTCGCCCTCGTACGAGTCCAGCACCCGCCGCCAACCCCGGTAGATGTCGTGCACCTCGGGTTGGTCCCAGTAGGGCAGCCGGTGGTGCATCCGGCCCTCCCAGCCCTGCGGGATCTCACCCGCGTCCGGCAGCCCCGCGGCCTTGACGAGACCGTGCGCGACGTCGATGCGGAAGCCGTCCACGCCTCGGTCCAGCCAGTGCCGCAGCACCGACAGGTACTCGGCGCGGACCTCGAGGTTGCGCCAGTTCAGATCGGGCTGCTCCGGGGCGTACAGGTGCAGGTACCACTGCCCGGGGCGGCCGTCGGCCTCGCGGATCCGCGTCCACGCGCACCCGCCGAACTGCGATGTCCAGTCATTGGGCGGCGCGTCGCCGCCCGGCCCCCGGCCGTCGCGGAACAGGTAGCGCGAGCGCTCCGCCGAGCCGGGCGGCGACGCGAGCGCGGCCTGGAACCACGCGTGCTCGTGCGACGTGTGGTTCGGGACGATGTCGACGACCACCCGCAGCCCGAGCCCGTGCGCGCGGGCGACGAGCCGGTCGAAGTCGTCCGCGGTGCCGAACAGCGGGTCCACGCCGCGCGGATCGGCGACGTCGTACCCCGCGTCCGCCATTGGGGAGGGGTAGAACGGGCTCAGCCACACCGCGTCGACCCCGAGGTCGCGCAGATGCGTCAGCCTCGCGGTGACGCCCGGCAGATCGCCGATGCCGTCACCGTCGGAGTCCGCGAAGCTGCGCGGATAGACCTGGTAGAACACCGCGTCCCGCCACCACGCGCGACCGGGCGGCGCCCCGCGCGGGTGCGGAACCGCGGCCGGTGCGGGAGCCTCGGGCGGGACCGCCCGAAGGACGTCGGCCGATAAGTCGGTGCCCCGGGTGCCCGGCGCGGCCTCGCCGGGCGCCTCGCCGTCGGCGCCCCTGCCCCGTGCTCCCGGTGTCGCTGCTGTCCCCTGCCCGGCTTCCTCCACGTGCGGCCCTCCGCAGACGCCCCGACGACCGGGGCACGACGACTGATGCGCTCCGAATGCCTGTCTCCGCGCGGGGGCGCGACCCGGTCACCCCGCGGTGTTCACCATGGAATCGGCCGCGTAGACCATGTAGTCCCACAACTGCGAGCGGTACGGCTCGGCCAGCGCGAGATCGTCGACCGCCGCCCGCATGTGGCGCAGCCACGCGTCGCGCGCCGCCGGGGTGACCGCGAAGGGCACGTGGCGCATGCGCAGCCGCGGATGCCCGCGCCGGTCGCTGTACGTGCGCGGCCCGCCCCAGTACTGCATGAGGAACAACCGCAGGCGCTCCTCGGCTCCGGCCAGGTCCTCATCGGGATACATCGGCCGCAGCAGGGGATCGGCGCGCACACCCTCGTAGAAGCGGTGCACCAGCTTGACGAAGGTCTCCTCGCCGCCCACGGCGTCGTAGAAGGTGGGGGAACTGTCCGCCGTCGATTCACTCACCGGACCATCCTCGCAGACGGGCGCCGTCCCGCGGAGGGGTCCGGCGGAACCCGGTCCGCCCCCCGTCAGGGCGCCTGCGGCTGCCCCGAGGGCGGTGCCGCACCCGGGGGCGCGACGGGCGGGTCGTCCGCCGCCGCGGCGGGCGGGCCGGCCTCGGGGGCCGGCGGCACGACCGTGACGACCGGCTCCGACAGCCGTACGCCGGCGTCGTCGAAGGCCTCCTTGAGCCGGGCGCGCAACTCCCTCGCGACCGCCGACTCCTGCCCCGGCATCGTCTTGACCCGCACCTGGAGCACCACCGACTCGGCGGTCACCGACTCCATGCCGATCACCTCGCCGGGGCCCCACACCATCTCGCTCCAGTCCTCGTCGTCCGCCAGGGCCTCGATCGTGCGGACGATCAGCTCGCGGACCTTGCCGGCGTCCTCGCGGTATCCCACCTGGACGTCGATCTTCGCGGTACCCCAGCCCTGGCTGTGGTTGCCGACGCGTTTGATCTCGCCGTTGCGGACGTACCAGACCGTGCCGTCGGTGTCGCGCAGCTTCGTGATGCGCAACCCCACCTCGATCACCGTTCCGGAGGCCGGGCCCGCGTCGACCAGGTCGCCGACGCCGTACTGGTCCTCGAGGATCATGAACATGCCGGACAGGAAGTCCGTGACCAGGTTGCGGGCACCGAAGCCGATCGCGATGCCCGCGATGCCCGCGCTCGCCAGCAGCGGCGCGAGGTTGACGTTCAGCTCGCTCAGGACGAGCAGCGTCGCGATGCCGAGGATCACCACCGACGCGATGCTGCGCATCACCGACCCGACGGTCTCCGCGCGCTGGCGGCGGCGCTCGGCGTTGAGCAGGAAGCCGGTCACCGGGCGCCCGCCGCCGTTCGCGCCGTCGGTCGCCATCCGGCCGATCAACTGCGTGATCATCCTGCGGGTTATCGCGCGCAGGACCAGCGCCACGACGATGATCGCCAGGATTCGCAACGGCGTCACCACCAGGGTCTCGCCGTGCTGGTCGAACCAGCCCGACACCTTCCCGGTGTCCTGTTGGCCGCCTCCCCCCTCGGCCCCATCAGCCGCCGCGGCCAACAGCGCCGGGAACGCCGGAACGAACACGTACAGGGCCTCTCTGCGGGGTGAAGACTCCCCACCACGGTAACGGCACGCGGGAACCCGCCCGCCCGGGGCCGGACGGCGCGGGCCCGCCTCCGGCCGCGCGCCTCACGCCCCCGCCGTCAGCCCCGTCCACCGCGCGAGGAACGACAGGGTGTCGGCCGACAGGTCGACGGACCGGCTCACCGAGCGCTCCGCGTGGCCCACGTCCGACTCCGCGCGCAGCAGCACCGGGCGGTCGCCCGCCTGCGCCTCCTGGAGCGCGGCGCACATCTTGCGCGCGTGCAGCGGGTCGACCCGGGAGTCCCCGTCGAAGACCGTGAACAGCACCGCCGGGTACTCGACGCCCGGCTGCACGTGGTGGTACGGCGAGTAGCCCAGCAGCCAGCCCAGCTCCTCGGGCACCTCGACGGTCCCGTACTCGTCGGTCCACAGGCGCCCGAGGCCGAAGCGCTCGTACCGGACCATGTCGAGCAGCGGCGCCGAGCAGACCACCGCGGCGTACAGCTCGGGGCGCTGCGTCAGCGCCGCGCCCACCAGCAGCCCGCCGTTGGACCCGCCGCTGATCCCGAGGCCGCCGGGAGCCGTCCAGCCGCGCGCGACCAGGTGCTCCGCCGCCGCGTGGAAGTCGTCGAAGACGTTCTGCTTGTGCTCGCGCATGCCCGCCCGGTGCCAGGCCTCGCCCTCCTCGCTGCCGCCGCGCAGGCACGCGATCGCGTAGACGCCGCCCGCCTCGACCCAGGTGAGCACGCCCGGCGCGTAACCGGGGGCCATGGGGATCGCGAAACCGCCGTAGCCGTACAGCACGGTCGGCCGCGGGACGTCGGGTTCCGGGGTCGGGGCGATGACGAACACGCGGACGGTCGTGCCGTCCTTCGACGCGAACTCCTCCAGCCGCACGTGCACGTCGGGTAGCGCGACCGCCCCCGGCGCCGCGGCCCACACGGACACCTCGCCGGTCCGCGCGTCGAAGCGGTGGACCGCCGACGGCGTGCGGTGGTCGGACCAGCCGAACCACGCCTCGTGGCCGCCCTCGGGCCGCTCCAGCAGCACTCCGATCGAGCCCGGGGCGGCGGTCGCGCCGCCGCCCGGCGTCACCCGCCCGGTGCGCGCGCCGGTCCGCAGGTCGTGCCGGGTCAGCTCGCCGACCGCGTGCCGCGTCCACGCCGCCAGCAGCACCGGCGCGTCGCCGAGGCCGGGGCCGTCGAGGATCGCGTAGTCCTCCAGGACGGCCTCGGGGTCGGACGGGACGAGCGTGGTCCACGCGTCCGGGCCGAGGTCGTCCGCGCCCGGGTCGGCGACGCACAGCCGGCCGCGCGGGGCGTCCAGGTCGGTGAGGATGTACAGCCGCCCGTCGCGGCCCGGCAGCACCCGGCTCCGCGCGTCGACGCCCGTCTGGACCGGCCGGAACACCGGGGCCTCGGGGCCCGACACGGTCAGATCGGCCAGCCACACGTCGTTGCGCGGTGCCGTGCCCTCGGACGCGCCGACCACCAGATAGCGGCCGTCGGCGGAGACCGTCACCTGGAAGAACGCGGTCTTGTCCTGATCCGCGCCGAAGACCTCGACGTCGTCGGCGTCCGGGTCGGTGCCGAGCCGGTGGAGGTAGACCCGGCGGTGGTACTGGCGTTCGTCCTCCGGCACGTGCTCGGGGGCCAGGTTGCGCTGCACATACAGCGCGTGTCCGCCCGGCAGCCAGGCGAGCGGCGACTCGCGCGTCCGGCTCACCGGCCCGTCGACGACACGCCCGGTCGCCACGTCGAGGACGAACAGTTCCGACTCCTCCGTCCCGCCGCGCGAGACGCGGTAGGCCAGCAGGTCGCCCTCCAGGGACGGCCGCCAGTCGTCGAGCGTCGTCGTGCCCGACGGATCCAGGGCCATCGGATCGATCAGCACGCGCTCGGTCCCGTCCGGATCGACGGTCAGGAGCACGGCGTGCTCCTGGTCCGGCAGCCTGCGCCGGAGGAAGTGGCGGTCGCCGCGCCACACCGGAGGGCCGACCGTTCCGGTCGCCGTCAGGCCCGCGATCCGGTCGCGGAATGCGGCGCGCGCCCGCTGCCCTCGGGCCGATGTGGCGAAAATCTCGGCCTGTGCCGCGGACCACGCCCGGGTCGCCTCGGAATCCGCGTCCTCAAGCGGGCGGAAAGGGTCGGGAACCTCGTGTCCGCCAAGCACTTCGACGGTGTCGGACCGGGGGGCGGCGGGATAGTCCGGGCGCGTCATGACGGGATCCTAAACCCGCCGCCGACCGCCCACTCCGAGGTGAACCGGGAGATTCCTTGTAGCGCGAGGGGTAGGTGGACGGCGACACTGGGAGCCGATCGTCCCGGCACGAGCCACGTGCCGCAGGCGTAAAAGGAGGCATTACGTGCCGCATTCATTGGTCCTCAACGCGTCGTACGAACCCTTGTGCGTGGTTTCCGTACGACGGGCGCTCATTCTCGTGCTCAACAACAAGGCCACCTGCCTGGAGGAATCCGGCAGCATTCTGCACAGCGCCACCACCGAAATCCCCGTTCCGAGTGTTATCCGACTGACCCGGTTTGTCCGAATTCCCTTTCGAGGCCAGGTGCCGCTCACCCGCCGCGCGCTCTTCGCGCGCGACGGGGGTCGTTGCGTGTACTGCGGGGGCGCCGCGACCAGCGTCGACCACGTCATCCCGCGCAGCAGGGGCGGGCAGCACACCTGGGAGAACGTCGTCTCGGCCTGCCGCCGCTGCAACCACGTCAAAAGCGACCGCTACATCGCGGAGCTGGGGTGGCGGATGCACCGCAAGCCCGCCCAGCCCAGCGGTCTGGCCTGGCGCATCATCGGCACGGGCTTCCGGGATCCGCGTTGGGACCCGTACCTCGCGCCCTACGGTGCCGAGGAGTACGGCGTCGGCCGTGCCGACCATCACCACCAGCACCAACATCAGCCTCAGCACCAACGTCAGCACCAGCATTTCGACCATAGCGCCGCCCCAAAAGGGCATTTCGAAAAGTTCCCCGCATACGACCAAGCCGCAAGCGCATGACGGCGGCGGACCCTGCCGGACGAGGCAGTCGGTCCGCCGCCGTCGCCGTCTGATCCGGGGCGCTGCCCGCCCACGCCACTCGTGCGCGGGAGCGCCCCATCGGGCGACGTGCGCCGCAAACGGTCACAAACCGCGTACCCAGCTGCCATGCTCGCGGGATGGAGCGTACGACCACCGAGTACCAGGCCCCGCCCGCCGCCGAGCCGGTCACCGGTGATCTGGCCCGCCTCGCCGGCGCGTACGGCGTCGCGACGGAGCACCACGGCTGGCGTGGCGACGTCGTCCACGCGGAGGAGGCGACCGTGCGCGCGGTGCTGGCCGCGCTCGGCGTTCCCGCCGACACCCCCGAAGACGTGCGGAGTTCGCTCGCCGCGCATGAACGCGCGCGGCTTCAGAGGCTCCTGCCGCCGGTGGTCGTGACCCGCGTCGGCCGCTCGGAGACGTTCCCGGTGCACACCCCGCCCGGGGCACTGGTCGAACTGTGGGTCGAACAGGAGGACGGCGGCGTACGCCGCGACATCGCCGAACGAGGCCGCCACCCGGCCCCCGTCACCGGCGGAGTCGGTGGCCGCCCGGACAACGCAACCGCCCCCGCCGTCCAGGAGCGCGCGTACGCCCTGCCCGCCGACCTCCCGATCGGCTGGCACACCCTGCACGCCCGGGTGCTCGCCACCCCCGACACGCCGCGCGGATCCGGCGGCGAACCCGGCACCCTCCTCCGGGAGCGGCACGTGACCGCGCCGCTCGCCGTCACCCCCGCCCGCCTCGCACCTCCCTCCGGGCGCTCGTGGGGATTCATGGTGCAGCTCTACTCCCTTCTCTCCCGCCGCTCGTGGGGCATGGGCGACCTCGGCGACCTGGCCGACCTGGCCGGATGGTCGGCCCGCCGCCACGGGGCCGGCTTCGTACTGGTCAACCCGCTGCACGCGGCGTCACCGGTGACGCCCGTCGAGCCGTCGCCGTACCTGCCGGTCAGCCGCCGCTTCACCGACCCGATGTACGTCCGGGTCGAGGCCATCCCCGAGTACGCGTACCTCACCCCGATCGAGTACGCGGTCGCCGAGGAGCTGCGCCTGCGGACCACCGACGAGGCGACCGACCCGGCCGACCGGCTGGACCGCGACCGGGTCCGCGGCGCCAAGCGCGAGGCCCTCGCGCTCGTCCACAAGGTTCCGCGCAGCCCCGGTCGTGAGGCCGCGTACCGGGACTTCCTCGCCGCCGAAGGCCGTTGGCTCGACGACCACGCCACCTGGTGCGCGCTCGTCGAGGAGCACGGCCCGGACTGGCACGCCTGGCCCGAGGAACTGCGCGACCCCGACTCGCCGGCGGTCCACCGCGTCCGGCAGCGCCTCGCCCCGAGCATCGACTTCCACCGCTGGTGCCAGTGGGTGGCCGACGAGCAACTGGCCGACGCCCAGCGGACCGCCCGCGCCGCGGGGATGGCCGTCGGCGTCGTCCACGACCTCGCCGTCGGGGTGCACCCGGACGGCTCGGACGCGTGGATCCTCGGCGCGGGGCGCGGTGGCGGCGTCCTCGCCCTCGGCGCGACGGGCGGCGCGCCCCCCGACGCGATGAGCGCCTTCGGACAGGACTGGAGCCAGCCGCCGTGGCACCCGGTGCGGCTCGCGGAGGCGGGGTACGCGCCGTACCGCGAACTTCTCCGCAGCGTCTTCCGCAACGCGGGCGCGGTGCGGGTCGACCACATCCTGGGCCTGTTCCGGTTCTGGTGGATCCCGCGCGGCAACCGGCCCGACCGCGGCGCGTACGTGCGCTACGACCACGAGGCGATGGTCGGCATCCTGGCGCTGGAGGCCCACCGCGCGGGCGCGGCGGTCGTCGGCGAGGATCTCGGCACGGTCGAGCCCTGGGTCCGCGACTACCTCGCGGAACGCGGCATCCTGGGCACCTCGGTGCTGTGGTTCGAGCAGTCCGATAAGGGCCCGACCGCCCCGGAGGAATGGCGGGAGCTGTCGCTCGCCACCCTCACCACGCACGACCTCGCCCCCACCGCCTCCCGGCTGGCCGGCGAGGACGTGGAGCTGCGCGCCGCGCTGGGGCTGCTGACGGGCAGCCCGGACGACGCGAGGGCCGAGGCGGACGCGGACCGGGACGCCTGGCTCGACCTCCTGCGGGCCCGGGGCCTGCTGCGGCCGGGCGCGGGGGAGCGGGAAACGGTCGAGGCCCTGCACCGGCTGCTGGTCCGGGCGCCGTGCCGCATGCTCGGTGTCTGGCTGCCGGACGCCGTCGGCGACCGCCGCCCGCAGAATCTCCCGGGCACGTCACGGGAGTATCCGAACTGGCTTCTGCCGGTGGCGGATCCGGCCGGGCGGCGGGTGTTGCTCGAAGACCTCGCGGTGAACCCCCGGGCGGCGTCGCTCGCGAGGGTGCTGCGGGGGCTGTAGGGGCTGCGGGCCCGCATACGGCCTGCCGGGGGCCGCGGGAAGGGCTCCGGTTCGCCGCGCGGTCGCGTCTCGCGCCCGCGGCGGCCCCGCGCTCTCGATGTGCGCGGTCCGGCGCCGAAGCCGACCGGTCACCCGGTCACGGCGCACCGCGCGCCGGACACCTCGCGGTGTCCGGACGTGCCGTCAGTTCTTGCCCTTGCGCATGATGTCCGGCAGCGACACCAGGAAAGCGATCACCGCGAAGATCAGGATCGGCAGCCCGACGAAGTAGCCCAGCGTCTCGCCGATGCTGAGACCCGAACCGGGGTCGTCGCCGTCGTCGCGCGTCAGGGCGAAGGCCGGCGACGAGATGAGCGTCATGAGCGTCACGCCGGCCGCGACCGCTCCGGCACGCAGTGCATTCCTGTTGACCACGCGCCTACCGTACCCGGCCGTCCGCCGTCCCGGCGCACCGGGGCGGCGGCGAGCCCGGGCGGGCGCGCGGCACGGCCGCGGGCCCGCCCGGGCCGAGGTCACGCCGAGGCGCTGTCCTTCCGCTGTGCCCGCAGGGCGCGGGCGACGCCGTCGCGGCTCTCGACGACGAGGCGCCGCAGCGCGGGCGGCGGAGCCGCGTCGGCCAGCCACGCGTCCGTGCGGTCGAGCGTGTCCTGCGAGACCTGGATCGACGGGTACAGCCCCAGCACGATCTGCTGGGCGATCTCGTTGGTGCGGTTCTCCCACACCTCGGTGATCGCCGCGAAGTAGCGGTCGGTGAAGCCCGCGAGGAGTTCGCGCTGGTCGGTCTGGACGAACCCGCCGATGACAGACGCCTGGGTGGCGTTGGGCAGGGCGTCCGACTCGACGACCGACGCCCACGCCTCGTCCTTCGCCTCCCGTGTCGGCCGGGCCGCGAGGCAGGCCGCCGCGTGGCGGGCGCCCGCGGCGGTGTCGTCGCGGGCGCGCTCCGCGTCGATCTCGGGGCGGTCCGCGGCGCCGACCGCGACCAGTCGGCGCAGCAGCGTCCACCGCAGGTCGGTGTCGACCGCGAGGCCGTCGATCGTCTCGGTGCCCGCCAGCAGGCCCTTCAGCAGGGCGATCTGGTCGTCGGTGACGGCGACGCCGGCCAGGCAGCGGGCCCACGCGAGCTGGTGGTCGCTGCCGGGGGCCGCGGCACGCAGGTGTCCGAGTGCCGCCTCGGCGAGCCGTGCGAGACCCGTCGGCCGCCACGCCGGGTCGGCGTACAGCTCCAGGGCGCTGGTCAGCTGCCGGTGCAGGGAGCCGACGATGTTGATGTCCTTCTCCTCGCCGATGCCGGACAGCACGAGGGTCAGGTAGTCGCGGGCGGCCATCTCGGCGTCGCGGGTCATGTCCCATGCGGCGGCCCAGCACAGCGCGCGCGGCAGCGGCTCGACGAACTCGCCGATGGCCTCGGTGACGACGGCCAGCGAGTGCGGGTCGAGCCGGATCTTGCAGTACGTGAGGTCGTCGTCGTTGAGGAGCACGACGTCCGGCCGGGCGCGTCCGACGAGTTCGGCGACCTCGGTGCGCGGCCCCGAGACGTCCAGTTCGACGCGGTGCGAGCGGGCGAGGCCCTGCGGCGTGCGATGGTAGAAGCCGATCGCCATGCGGTGCGTGCGGATCGTCGGCCAGGCCTCGGGCGCCTCCTGGAGCACCGCGAACGAGGTGATCGTGCCGTCGGCGTCCACCGTGATCTCGGGGCGCACGGTGTTGATGCCGGCGGTCCGCAGCCATTCGTCGGACCACGCGGACAGGTCGCGGCCGGAGGTCTCCTCCAGTGCGGTCAGCAGGTCGGCGAGGGTCGTGTTGCCCCACGCGTGGCGCTTGAAGTACGTGCGGACGCCCGCCATGAAGTGGTCCGCACCGACGTACGCGACCAACTGCTTGAGCACCGACGCGCCCTTGGCGTACGTGATGCCGTCGAAGTTGACCTCGACGTCCTCCAGGTCGCGGATGTCGGCGAAGATCGGGTGCGTGGAGGGGAGCTGGTCCTGCCGGTAGGCCCACGTCTTCATGCGGTTGCCGAACGTCGCCCACGCGTGCTTCCACCGCGTGACCTCGGCCTGGCACAGGATCGAGGCGTACGTGGCGAACGACTCGTTCAGCCACAGGTCGTCCCACCACTGCATGGTGACCAGGTCGCCGAACCACATGTGGGCCAGCTCGTGGAGGATCGTCTCCGCGCGGACCTCGTACGACGCGTCGGTCACCTTGGACCGGAAGACGTAGTCCTCCAGGATCGTGACGCACCCGGCGTTCTCCATCGCGCCGGCGTTGTACTCCGGCACGAAGAGCTGGTCGTACTTCGCGAACGGGTAGGGGAAGTCGAATTGTTCGAGGAAGTAGTCGAATCCCTGCCTGGTGACCGCGAAGATGTGGTCGGCGTCCAGGTACTCGGCGAGGGACCGGCGGCAGAACACGCCCAGCGGCACCTCGGTGCCGTCGGCGGCGGTGTAGGTGTCGCGGACCGCGTGGTAGTGCCCCGCGACCAGCGCGGTGATGTACGTCGAGATCCTGGGCGTGGGCGCGAAGCGCCACAGTGACGCCCCGTCATGCCCGGGTGCCGGCACGGGAGTCGGCGTGGGCGCGTTGCCGATCACCTCCCAATCGGCGGGTGCCGTGATGGTGAAGGTGAACGTGCCCTTGAGATCCGGCTGTTCGAAGTTCGCGAACACCCGGCGCGCGTCGGCGACCTCGAACTGCGTGTAGAGGTACGTCGACCCGTCCACCGGGTCGACGAACCGGTGCAGCCCCTCGCCGGTGTTCATGTACGCGCACGCCGCAACCACGCGCAGTTCGTTCTCCGCGGCCAGGTCGTCCAACCGGATCCTGCTGTCCGCGTACGCCTTCGCGGGGTCGAGCGCGACGCCGTTGAGCGTGATCGCGGTGACCGACGGGGCGATGAGGTCGATGAACGTCGACGCGCCGGGCTCCGCGCAGGAGAACCGCACGGTCGTCTCGGACGCGAACGTCGGCCCGGTCGAGGTGAGATCGAGGGCGATGTCGTAGCCGTCGACGGTGAGGATCCGGGCCCGCTCGCGGGCCTCGTCACGAGTGAGGTTGGTACCGGGCACGCCGGTCGTCTCCTTTGCGGTCGGTTGTCATGGCGGAAGGACGGAACGGCCGCTCGGCGGTCAGGCGCCGGCCCGCGCGTCCCGTTCCCGTGCGCGGAGCGCCCGCGCGGCGTCGTCCCGGCGTTCCAGGACCAGGCGGCGCAGCGCGGGGGCGTGGCCGTCGTCGGCGAGCCATGCGTCGGTACGCCGCAGCAGTTCGGGCGTGTTGTCCCACATCGGGTAGAGCCCGACGACGATCCGCCGGGCGATCTCGATGGACCGCTCGTGCCACACGCGGTCGAGCGCCGCGAAGTAGGGCTCGGTGTACGGCGACAGCCCCGTGGGGTCCATCGTGCGCGTGAAGCCCCGGATGACCGCGTCGACCATCGCGTTGGGCAGATGGTCCGACTCCACGACCGACCGCCACGCCTCGGCCTTGTTGCCGGGGTTGTCGGCGGTGTCGGGAGCGCCGGAGGCGCGCACGGCCGCGCGGCAGGCCGCCGCGTGCTGGCGTCCGGCGGCGGTGTCGTCGTGGGCGAGCGTCGCGTCGATGTCGGTGGCGTCCGCGGCCCCGCGTACGGCCAGGGTCTCGGTCATGAGCCAGATCAGCTCCTTGTCCACCGTGAGGCCGTCGACGGTCTCCTCGCCGGACACGAGGCGGCGCAGCAGCCGCAGGTCGGCGTCGGACACCGCGGCGCGGCCGAGGCAGCGGGCCCACGCGAGCTGGTGGTCGCTCCCGGGGGCGGCGGCCCGCAGTTCGCGGAGCGCGCCCGCCGCGAGCAGCGCGCGGCCTTCGTCCCGCCACGCCGGGTCGGCGTAGTCGTCGAGCGCGGACTCGGCCTGCTCCAGCACCATCTGCACCACCGCGACGCGCGACTCGCGGGCCGCGTGCCGCAGCACGAGCCGCACCCATTCCCGCGCGGGCAGCTCCGCGTCGCGCGTCAGGTTCCACATCGCGGACCAGACCAGGGCACGCGCGAGCGGGTCCCGGAGGTCGGCGAGCCGTGCCGAGACCGTCGCGGCCGACACGTCGTCGAAACCGATCTTGCAGTACGTCAGGTCGTCGTCGTTGACCAGGACGAGCGCGGGGCGCGGGCGCCCGACCAGGTCGGGGACCTCGGTGCGCCCGCCGGAGATGTCCGCCTCGACGCGAAGCGTGCGCACCAGGGCGCCGGTGCCGTCGTCGTCATAGCAGCCGATCGCGATGCGGTGCGGGCGGTGCGGCTCGCCTTCCTGGCGTACGGCGAACGCGGTGACCGTCCCCGACGCGTCGGCCGTGATCTCCGGCACGAGCCGGTTCATCCCGGTGGTCTCCAGCCAGGCCTTCGACCAGGCCGACAGGTCGCGACCGCTCTCCGCCTCCAGTGCCGACAGCAGGTCCCGCAGGCCGGTGTTGCCGTAGGCGTGCTGGGCGAAGTAGCGGCGCGACCCGGCGTAGAACGCGTCCTTGCCGACGTAGGCGACCAGTTGCTTGAGCACGGACGCGCCCTTGGCGTACGTGATGCCGTCGAAGTTCAGCATCGCGTCCTCGAGGTCGCGGATGTCGGCCACGATCGGGTGGGTGGTGGGGAGTTGGTCCTGGCGGTAGGCCCAGGCCTTGCGCCGGACGGCGAACGATACCCACGAGTCGGCGTATTCGGTGGCCTCGGCGACCGCGGCGGTGCCCATGTAGTCCGCGAACGACTCCTTGAGCCACAGGTCGTCCCACCACGTCATGGTGACGAGGTCGCCGAACCACATGTGGGCCATCTCGTGCAGCAGGGTGTTGGCGCGGCCCTCGTAGGACGCCTCGGTGACCTTGGAGCGGAAGACGTACTCGTCGCGGAAGGTCACGCACCCCGGGTTCTCCATCGCGCCGATGTTGTACTCGGGCACGAAGACCTGGTCGTACTTCCCGAACGGATACGGCAGCGCGAAGCGGTCGGCGCGGTGGTAGAACGCGAAGCCCGCCTTCGTCTGCGCGAACAGCCGTTCCGCGTCCAGGTGTTCGGCGAGCGAGCGGCGGCAGAGCAGGGCGAGCGGGATGGTCGCGCCGTCGTCCTCGTGGACGTCGCGCACGACGTGGTACGCACCGGCCGCGATCGCGGTGATGTACGTCGAGATCCTCCGCGTCGGCTCGAACCGCCACCGGGCGACCCCCGGGCCGACCGGCTCGCGCGTCGCCTCGGCGGCGTTGGCCACCACCGTCCACTCCTCGGGGGCGATCACCGAGAACGTGAACGACGCCTTCAGGTCCGGTTGTTCGAAGTTCGCGTAGAGCCGCCGGGCGTCGGCCGGCTCGAAGTGGGTGTACGTGTAGACGTTGCCGTCCGCGGGGTCCTCGAAGCGGTGCAGCCCCTGGCCGGTGTGGCTGTAGGCGCAGTCGGCGACGACGCGGAGCACGTTCTCCGCCGCGAGGCCGTCGAGTGCGATCCTGGTCCCGTCGTACACCTCGGCCGCGTCGAGCACGCGGTCGTTGAGGCGGACCTCGCGCACCTCGGGGGCGAGCAGGTCGGCGAACGTCGCGGCGCCCGGCTCGCCGCACGAGAACCGGATCACGGTCTCGGACCGGAAGGTCCGCGGGCCGGAGGTCAGGTCGAGCGCGACGTCGTAGCTGTCGACGGTGATGAGCCGGGCGCGCTCCCGGGCCTCGTCGCGCGTCAGATTCCTACCGGGCACGGGTCACGCTCCCTCGTCGTCCTGGCCGTCGTGGCGCCGGCGCCGTTGTCGACCCGACGCGTCGGAGCGGCGGCCACGCGGCCCGGTGCCGCTCGGCGTCCGCGTCGGAACCGCCCCGACGGTTCGCTGCCTGATCCTTTCACGCCGGACCGGGCCGAGGCGGTCGTTGCGGAATGGGGACGGGCCGGGAGGCGTTGCAGGCTCCCGGAGGCGACAAACGCTGTTCGGAAGGATTTGGGATTCGTGACGACTGCCGAGCGTGACCGAGCCGTACGTGACCAAGCGGATTTCTGGTTCGACCCCCTGTGCCCGTGGGCCTGGATGACTTCGCGGTGGATGCTCGAGGTCGAGAAGGTGCGGCCCGTCGACGTCACCTGGCACGTCATGAGCCTCGCGGTGCTCAACGAGCACCGGGACGACCTCCCCGACCAGTACAAGGACCTGCTCGCGCGCGCGTGGGGGCCGGTGCGGGTGTGCATAGCCGCCGAGGAGAAGTACGGCAACGAGGTGCTGCTGCCGCTGTACACCGCGCTGGGGACGCGCCGCCACCCCGGCGGTCGCGACATCGACCGCGCCACCCTCGAAGAGGCGCTGGAGGAGGCGGGCCTGCCGCGTGAGCTGGCGGACGCCGCCGACTCCACCGAGTACGACGACGCCCTGCGCGCGTCGCACAAGCAGGGCATCACCCTCGTGGGTGAAGACGTCGGTACCCCCGTCATCGCGGTGAACGGCGTCGCGTTCTTCGGCCCGGTCGTGACACCGGCGCCCAAGGGCGAGGCGGCCGGGAAGCTGTGGGACGGGTGTGTGCTGGTGGCGAGCACTCCGGGCTTCTTCGAGCTGAAGCGCACGCGCACCGAAGGCCCCGTCTTCGACTGAGCGCGCGCCCCGGGAACAGGGGACGAGCCGCACCGGGCCGCAGGCGTTTTCGCCTGCGGCCTTTCGGCGTTCCGTGCCATCCTCGTGGCGCGGCGACACCGCGTCCCGTGCCTCCGGCGCGGCACACCGCCGCCCGCCGCTCCCCGCCCCACGCCTCCGCCGTCGCCGCGACCGTGTCGGTCGGCCGGTGCGGCGGCCGGACGCGCGACACCGGGTCCCGCGCTTCTGACGGAATGTGACATAAGCCAATAAAATGGATGAATGACCGCGCCCGAACGTTCGAGACCCCTGGTGCGCACGGCCCGTCGCGGCCGTCCCGACCCGCGAACCCCGAACGGCAACGCGCCGTTCGGCTCGCGCCGCCCGGGAGTGCGCGACCGGGTGTTCTCCGCGGCCCTGCGCCCGACCGCCGCCGTTTGGTGGCTGGTCGGCCTGCGCCACAGCGCCGCGACCGCGCGCCACTACTACGGACGCAGCGGCACCAGGCTCGTGGTCGACCCCGAAGGCCCGTTGGCCACCGCGCCGTTCCGCAAGGTCGCCGACCGGCACCTGGAGGAGTGGCGCGACCTCGCCGTCGCACGCTGGCGGCGCAGCCGCGGCGCGGAACGCGAGTTCGACACCACCACGAACTGGCACGGCGTGCGCATCGGCAAAGGCGACGACCTCGACTGGTGGCTCGCCCTGCGCGGACTCCAGTACCGCATCACCGGCCGCCTCGACATCGATCCGGGGGAGCACACCGCCCAGGAGGACGCCCGCGTGCGCGTCGTCTACGAGGTCGAGATCTACAAGGACTGGGGTTTCGACAAGGGCGAGGACGAATACGGCCTCTCCTTCACCCCGTTGGCCCGCCTCCACGAGGCCGGCCTGGCCCGCGAGTACGCCGTCGTCGGCCGCAGCCGCCCCCTGGTCTGGACCGCCCCGACCGAGAAGGGCACCCACGGGACGACGGGCACGCCTGCCGCGGCGCGGAGCTGACGCCTCGTTAGGGTGGGGAGGCAGCGCGAAGACCCCGCGCGATTGGCCCGCGCGGGGTCTTCTTCGGCCTGACGCGATCCGACGCGGGAAGACGATCGGTTCGAAAGGCCCCCGGAGGTCACGTCCCTCCGGGATTCCGCACGCGCTCCCGGTCAGACGAGAGCGCCCGCCGCCTTCGCCCTGCCGAAGCGGGCGGCGACGTCCTGCCAGTTGACGATCCGCCACATCGCGTCGACGAAATCGGGCTTGACGTTCTTGTACTGCAGGTAGAACGCGTGCTCCCACGCGTCGAAGACCAGCAGCGGCACCGACCCCTGGCCGATGTTGCCCTGGTGGTCGTAGACCTGCTCGACGATCAGGCGCTGCCCGAGGGGCTCCCACGCGAGCACGCCCCAGCCGGAACCCTGCGTCGTGGCCGTGGCCTTCGTGAGCTGGCTCTTGAACTTGGCGAAGCCGCCGAGGTGTTCGTCGATCGCCTCGCGCAGCTCGCCCTCGGCGCCGTCCGCGCCCGGCTCGCCGCCGCCGTCGCCGGACATGTTCGTCCAGTAGATCGAGTGCAGCACGTGCCCGGCCAGGTGGAACGCGAGTGTGCGCTCCAGACCGACGATGCCGCCGAGCTGGTCCTTGTCACGGGCCTCGGCCAGCTGGTCGAGCGTGTCGTTCGCGCCCTTGACGTACGCGGCGTGGTGCTTGTCGTGGTGCAGCTCGATGATCTGGCCGCTGATGACGGGTTCCAACGCCGCGTAGTCGTACGGCAACTCGGGCAGGGTGTAGGTCATCAGTTCCTCCGAGAAGGTTGCACTTGCAAGCTACTTGCAATTAGCGATCGTACGCAACAAACCGGGAACGCCCGCGCCGGGGGTGAACGGACGGCGTGGCGCCGCCAAGCGGCCCGCGAGCGCCCGGTCGGCCGAGGGGACGGGACGACCGGGGCCGCCCCCCGTGGCCGCGCCCGATCCGTCGGCGGTGGAGTCGCCCGCCGTGAGCCGAATCGGGCGCAAGCGACAACGATTCGGCGCGCACCTTGTCGGACACCGGCATAAACGGTCGTTAACGTCCTTGGATACGTTCACCGAGTCCCGCAACTGATCCCGAAGTGTGGAGTCCTCGTGAGCACAGTCCTGCCCGGCGCCCCGCTGCCCGTCCTCGCCGACCTCGTCCCCGCCCGCGCCTTCCGCGGCGCCCGCGCGCGCGATGCCGCGCTCGTCGTCGGGGCCGCCGGATTCGTCGGTCTCGCGGCGCAGCTCTCCGTCCCCGTCCCCGGCTCGCCCGTGCCCGTGACCGGCCAGACGTTCGCGGTCCTGCTCGCCGGCACCGCCCTGGGCGCGTGGCGCGGGCTCGCCGCGATGGCGCTCTACCTCGCGGCGGGGGCCGCCGGAACGCCGTGGTTCGCGGAGGGCTCCTCCGGGACCGGCATGCCGACCTTCGGCTACCTCATCGGGTTCCTCGCCGCCGCGGCCCTCGCCGGTGCCCTCGCGCGGCGCGGGGCCGACCGGAGTCCGCTGCGCACCGCGGCGGTCATGGTGCTCGGCAACGCCGTCATCTACGCCGCCGGGCTCGCCTACCTCGCCCACGACCTCGGCATCGGCCTTTCGCGGGCGTATGAAATCGGAATGCGCGACTACCTGTTCGGCGACGCCCTCAAGATTGCCCTCGCCATGGGCCTGCTGCCCGCCGCGTGGAAGCTCGCCGACCGCCGCTGACCCCATTCGCCGACGGGTTTCCGGCGTCCGCCGTCCGCGTGCCGGAAAGCCGATACCTACCCGGCGCCAACCGCTCTCAACCCGGGGGTTCCTCCGCCGCGGCGGAAGCACCCCCGGGTTTTCCCCGGGCGCCGGAAACCCCTTCCTGCGCCGGGAGTTCCCGCTTTAGCATCCGCGCATGAACACAGGGAACCCGAGGCGTGTGGTGGGGGCCGGAACTGTCGCGGCCCTGGTCCTGGTCATCGCGTTCGGCAATCAGTGGCTGTGGGAGGAAATCCTCAAGAAGCGCAAACCCGGCGACAACTCGGGCTGGCACATTCTCCAATGGCTCGGCACCCCGCACTGGGTCGTCGACACGAGCGGTTTCTATGAGGATCTGCCGGACAAAAATGTCACGGGTTACCTCGTGGGCGTATTCGTGCTGCTCGTCGTGGTCGCCCTCGTCATCGCCGCGTCGACCCGCCGCGCGTACGCGAACGCCTTCATCTCCGGCTGGTTCTCGCTGGTCGCCGGCGGCGCCGCCTACAACCTCGTCGCCTACCTGATCATCGGGGGTCCCGACGCCTCGACCTACTCGGACGGCCGTTCGCTCGCCGGCGCACTCGCCGTGCTGGGCGTCGGTGCGGGCTACGGCTTCCTCGCGGGGTGGGCGGTGGGGGGCGTCTGCGCGCTCGCCGCGTCGACCGCCCAGGGATCCGGGCAGTTCGGCGGGCAGTTCTCGTACTCCCCGCCGCCCCCGCCCCCGGCCGGCCCTCCGCCGGGAGGCGGCTACCGCTACTGACCGGACCCCGCGATGTGAGTTCCCCGCGGTGTCCTGACAGACTGCCCCCCATGCGTGTTTACCTCGGCTCCGACCACGCCGGCTACGACCTCAAGCAGCACCTCATCGCGTGGCTGAACGCCAACGGCCACGAGGCCGTCGACTGCGGCCCGGCCGTCCAGGCGGAGGCGTACGACTACCCCGTCTTCTGCCTGCGCGCGGGCGAGGCCGTCGCCAAGGACCCGGGCTCGCTCGGCATCGTCCTGGGCGGCTCCGGCAACGGCGAGCAGATCGCCGCGAACAAGGTCAAGGGCATCCGCGCCGCCCTGGTGTGGCGCGACGACATCGCCGCCCTCGCGCGCGAGCACAACAACGCGAACGTCATCAGCATCGGCGCCCGCATGCACACCCCCGACGAGGCCGCGAAGTTCGTGGAGATCTTCCTCGCCACCCCGTTCTCCGAGGCCCCGCGCCACATCAAGCGCATCGACCAGATGAGCGTGTACGAGACCACCGGCGACCTCCCCCCGCTGCCGGAGGCCTGACCCGGCGGTCGGGCGCGCGCACCGGCGACCCCCTCCGGGCCACAGGCCCGGGCGGGGCCCCGGCGGTGTCGGTGGGGCCGGTTACGTTGGCCGACAGGAAACGCGCGCGACACACCCGCGCCCAGTCCGCCGACCGCCCGATTCCCAGGGGGAGTACGTGCCCGAGGGCCACACGATCCACCGCCTCGCCGAGGAGCACACGCGGCGCTTCGCCGGCCGTCCCGTCGCGTTGAGCAGCCCGCAAGGGCGCTTCTCGGCCGCCGCCGAGCTGCTCGACGGGTCCGAGCTGACCGCCGCGGGGGCGCACGGCAAGCACCTCTTCCTGGAGTTCCCCGGAGAGCGCTGGATCCACGTCCACCTGGGCATCGCCGGCATCTTCCGGTTCGCCGACTTCGCCCCCGGGGAGCGGGAGCCCGGCCCGGTCGTCGGCGTCGTACGGCTCCGGATGGTCGGCGAGAGCGGCTGGGCGGACCTGCGCGGCCCGCACACGTGCGAACTCATCACGCGCGCCCAGAAAGACCGCGTACACGCCCGCCTGGGCCCGGACCCGCTGCGTCCGGACGCCGACCCCGACGACGCGTGGCGCACGATCTCGCGCAGCGGCAAGTCGATCGCCGAACTGCTCATGGACCAGAAGGTGCTGGCGGGCGTCGGCAACGTCTACCGCGCCGAGGTGCTGTTCCGCGCGGGCCTCGACCCGCACCGCGAGGGCCGCCGTGTCGCGCGCGAGACGTGGGACGCCATCTGGGCCGACCTCGTCGCACTGATGGCCGAGGGCGTGCGCCTGAACCGCATCGACACGGTCCGCCTCGAGCACACCCCCGAGGCCATGGGCCGCCCGCCGCGCCAGGACGACCACGGCGGCGAGGTGTACGTCTACCGGCGCACCGGAATGCCCTGCCACATATGCGAAACCCCCGTCCGTATCGCGGAGTTGGCCGGCCGCAATCTCTTCTGGTGCCCGACCTGCCAGCCCCCGGCCGGCCGCCGCGGCGCCGGCGTCCGATCCGCCGGGGGAGTGGCGGCGGTCTGACCTCCGCCCGGTGCCGGCACGGGCACGCCGGAACCGGAGACCGGCGGGCCCGTCCGGCCTCCGGCGGTCCGACCGATCGCGGACGAGGGCGGCGGGGCCGCGGTCCCGGGCCCGCACCCGTCCCGGCGGCGCCCACCGCGCACGCCCCGCCCCGCACGTCGGCACGCACACTTGTGCCGACGCGCGCCGGAGCCACCGCGCCGCACTCGCCTCGCGGACGGCGCCCTCACCCGCGGCCCGCCGACACCGCGTCCGGCCCGTCCGGGCCGACAGGCCCTCGCGGCCCCACCACCCGACGACCCCTCAGCGGAGCAGCCGCCGTGCCTCCTGACAGTCAGTCGATCTGTCGACATCTCACCGGCTTTTTCGGCGATAAGTCCCTGTGTGGCCGAAAACCGCGCCGGTGTTCCGTCGACGCGGCGCGGCGGGCTCGGTAGGGTCGCGCAATGGCGGAGACGAGGGGATCGCGGTCTCGGCGACTCGCCCGCCGGGTACGACAGTTGCGTATTTGGGCCCGTCACACACTGCTGCCCTCCGACCGGTTCGTACTGGTCGTCCTGCTTGTCCTGGTGACCGGCTGCGCGCTGCTGCCCGCCGCCGACGCGGCGTGGTTCCCGGTGACGGCCCTGGTGATCCCGGTGATCATCGGCGGCCTCGTGCTGCGCATGCCGAGCCTCATGCTGCTCTACGCGGCGACCGCGGGCGTGCTCCTCGCCCAGGACCGCACCGGCTGGCCCGTCGACGTCACCCCCGGCGCGGTCGTGGTCATCACGGTGGTGGCGGTCATCGTCATGTTCGTCGCACGCATACGCACGCGCCTCGGCCTCCAGGGCACCCGCGGCGAATCGATGCTCTTCGATCTGCGCGATCGCCTCCGGGCGCACGGCGTGATCCCGCATCTCCCGCCCCCGTGGCAATCGGACGTCACGCTGCGCCCCGCCGGCGGCCAGGCGTTCTCCGGCGATTTCGTGGTCGCGACGCGGGGCCGACGCGGTGGCCGCATGCTCGAACTGGCCCTCGTGGACGTCTCCGGCAAGGGGCTGGACGCCGGCACCCGGGCACTCCTGCTCTCCGGAGCCTTCGGCGGGCTCATCGGCTCGCTCCCCCCGCGCGGCTTCCTGCCCGCCGCCAACGACTATCTGCTGCGCCAAGGCTGGGCGGAGGGCTTCGCGACGGCCGTGCACGTCGCGGTCGACCTGGAGACCGGGGCGTACGAACTGCTCTCGGCCGGCCACCCGCCCGGCGCGCACTGGGTGGCCAGCACCGGGCGGTGGGAGGTCCGCGAGGCCGAGGGGCCGCTGCTCGGGGTCATCCCGGGAGCCGAGTTCGAAGGCGTCAGCGGCGTCCTCCGCCCCGGCGACGCCCTGCTGCTGTTCACCGACGGCATGGTCGAGGTCCCCGGTCAGGACATCGCCGTCGGCATCGACCGGCTGCTCGGGGAGGCGGAGAAGCTCGTCGCGGACGACTTCGCGGACGGCGCCCGCCGGATCGTCGACTCCGCGAGCGGCAACATCGCCGACGACCGCGCGGTCGTCCTGCTGCGCCGCAACGGAAGCGCCCGGTAGGCGCGGGCAGCCGCCGACCCCCGCGGTCGGCGACCGCCCGGGCGGATCAGCCCAGTTGCGCCTCGATCGCCGCGACCAGCGCGGCGTCGTGCGGGTCGACCGGGGGCCGGAACCGGCCGACGACCGTGCCGTCCGCAGCGACGAGGAACTTCTCGAAGTTCCAGGTCACATCGCCCGCGGTGCCCTCGGCGTCGGCCGTCTCGGTCAGCACGGCGTACACCGGGTGGCGCCCGTCACCGTTGACCTCGACCTTCTCGCTGAGCGGGAACGAGACGCCGTACGTCGTCGAGCAGAACTCCTGGATCTCCTCGGCGGTGCCCGGCTCCTGGCCCATGAACTGATTACACGGCACGCCCACGACGGTGAAACCCCGGGCGCCGTACTCCTTCTGCAACTGCTCCAGCCCGGTGTACTGCGGCGTCAGGCCGCACCGGGACGCGACATTGACGACCAGCGCGGTCCTGCCGCCGGTCAGCGAACCCAGCGTGCCGGGTGTGCCGTCGAGTCGGGCGATGGACGTGTCGAGCAGGCTCATGACCGCTCTCCTTCCGTGAACGCGGCGGTCTCCCATTCTCACCGGAGGGCGCACGGCCCTCACCGCGCCCCCGCCCTCCGGCCTTGGACCGTACGCCGGAACCCCTCGCGCCACGGCACCGCGCACGGCCCGGTGAACGACGCGCGCCTCGCGGTGTCCAGCACCTGCCCCCGCAGCGTCCCCGGCTGCGGCACGACCCGGACGTCGGCCTCGCGGCCGGTCAGCTCACCGAGGTACGCCGACCACTCCTGGACGCTCACCGGCTCGTCACCGCCCCAATTGACCACGGTCGCGGGTGTCGACGCCGCGTCCAACAGGGCCTCGGTCTGCGCGTTGATGTCGTCCTGGTGGATCGGGCTGTACACACACGGGTCCCAGCGCGTCACCACCGGGCGGCCGTCGAGGACCGCGGCCAGGTGGTGCGTCGGCAGGCCGCCGCCGACGCCGTAGGAGGCGTTCATGCGCGCGATCGTGACGGGAAGGTCGAACGCCCGCGCACAGAACCGCGCGACGGCCTCCTCGGCGGCCTTGGACACCGAATAGGTCGGTGCGTGCGCGACGTTCGCGTCGCCCAGCGGCGACGACTCGGTGAACACGTGCCACGGGTCCGGGTGGGGCCGCAGGACCGACGCCGTCGACATCACCAGCGCCGCCTTGGCCCGGCGGCAGTGCCGCAGCAGCAGACCGGTGCCCTCCGCGTTGACGCGCAGCGCCTCGTCGAAGTCGAATCCCGGCGCCTGGTACGTCGCCAGGTGCAGCACATACGTGAAGTCCCGCGGCACGTCGCCGAATTCCCCCGAACCCAGGTCGACCGTGCGGGTCGTCACCCCCAGCGCCTCCACCTTGGCCCGGTCGGCCGGGTCCGAGAACCGGGCGATGCCCCAGACCTCGTTCTCCCCCGCCAGGTACGCGGTGAGCGGAAACGCGATCTGGCCCGCGGGACCGGTGATCAGAACCTTTTCGCCCGACAACATCCCCGATGCCTCCCTCGAATGGTGACGACCCGTCATATCCGAGAAAGCCCGACGAAACCAGGACGGCCCCGAGGTACCCGAAACGCAGCGACACCCGGGTCGCTGCGTGGTCGCGGCCCTGGGCCGCGACGGCGCCGGCGGGCGCGCTGCCGGAAGCCCTCCAGCTTCTCGTCCGCGGTACGGACCCGGGTGCTGCGGGCCATGACCGAGACGTCGTACCCGTCCGCCGCCGCGCGCAGGGCCGCGACCACCCAGCGACACCCGGGACGCTCCGCCGCGGCCGTCGACAGCTTCCCCGCGCCGCGTCCGCCCGATCGGCCACCCGGGCAAACCCGGCGAAAACGGGTCCGGCGCGCGAGTACCCTGAACGACGGCTCCGTTCTCCCGATTCACCGGCAGGGGAGCCGCCCCTGACCACCCGCGTTCCCACGTGGAGCTTTCGTGCTGTCCCCGTACCGCCGCATATTCGAGGCGCCCGGCAGTGCCGCGTTCTCCGGCGCGGGCCTGCTCTCCCGCATGCCGCTCTCGATGACCGGCATCGGCATCGTCACGATGCTCTCCCAGATGCGCGGGTCCTACGGCCTCGCCGGCGCCGTCACCGCGGTCCTGATGATCTCCGAGGCCATCTTCGGCCCCCAGATATCCCGGCTCGTCGACCGGTTCGGCCAGCGCCGCGTGGCCCTGCCCGCCACCGCCGTCAGCCTCGCGGGCCTCGCCGGGCTCCTGGTGTGCGCCCGGTGGGAAGCCCCCGACTGGACGCTCTTCGCGACGGCCGTACCGGTCGGCTGCATGCCCACCTTCGGCTCGATGGTCCGCGCACGCTGGGCCCACATCTACGCCGACGACCCGCAGCGGCTGCACACGGCCTACTCGTTCGAATCGGTCGCCGACGAACTCTGCTTCATCGCGGGCCCGATCCTCGCCGTCGGCCTGTCGACCGCGGTCCTCCCGGAGGCCGGCCCCCTCCTCTCCGGGGCTTTCCTGGCCGTCGGCGCCGTCCTCTTCTGTACGCAGCGCCGCACCGAACCGCCGATACGCCCCGCCGACGGCCGGCCGCACCGCTCCGCGATCCGCTCTCCGGGCCTGCGCGTCCTCATGCTCACCTTCGCCGCCACCGGCGCGGTCTTCGGCGCGATCGACGTCGTGACCGTCGCGTACGCGGAGGACGCCGGCCACAAGGGGCTGGCCAGCCTGGCGCTCGCCGTCTACGCCGCGGGCTCCTGCCTCGCGGGCATCGCCTTCGGCATGATCGAGCCCCGGGGCAGCGCCCACCGCCGCTTCCTGATCGGCGTGGCCGGCATGGCCCTGAGCCTCGTGCCGCTGCTCTTCGCCGGCAACCTGGCGTGGGTGGCCGCGGCGCTCTTCCTCGCCGGGATGTCGGTCGCCCCGACCATGGTCACCACGATGTCCCTCGTCGCGGGCTTCGTCCCGGCCCGGCAGCTCAACGAGGGCATGTCCTGGACGATCACCGGCCTGGCACTGGGCGTCGCGGCGGGCTCGTCGATCGGCGGCGCGGTCGTCGACGCCCACGGCGCCGCCGCCGGCTACGGCGTCCCGGTCGCGGCGGGAGCCCTGGCGGCCCTGACCGCGCTCGCGGGCCTGCGGCACCTGCGGGCGGCCCCCCACGCCTCCCCCCACGGACAAATCGGCCCCGACGCCGCGTCACCGCAGGTCAGGGCCGATATACAGAGAGCGGATGACGGGAATCGAACCCGCGTAATCAGTTTGGAAGACTGAGGCTCTACCATTGAGCTACATCCGCGTGCACTCGAAACACGCAGCCGGGGCCGCATGTCTTGGCATAGAGTAGCGGATCGGCGAGGGGTCGCACGCGTGCGGGCGCGGGGACGCATCACGGTCAGTGCAGACTGCACCGTGGTGTCCTCTAGACTCTTCCGAGCGCCACGGGGCGTAGCGTAGTGGCTAGCGCGCCTGCTTTGGGAGCAGGAGATCGGGAGTTCGAGTCTCCCCGCCCCGACCATGAGTCCCGGTGGCGGCGCCCCGCGTGAACCGTCACAAATCCACCGACCTGGCCGGAAGTACGCAAGACAAGTACCGCCGCCCGCAACAAGGAGACCCAACCGTGAAGAGCGCCGTGGAGACTCTGAACCCGACCCGGGTTCGGCTCACCGTCGAGGTTCCCTCCGAGGAGCTCAAGCCCAGCCTCGATGCGGCGTACAAGAAGATCAGCCAGTCGATCACGGTGCCGGGCTTCCGCAAGGGCAAGGTTCCCTCGCGCATCATCGACCAGCGGTTCGGCCGCGAGGCGGTGTTCGTCGAGGCGTTCGACGACATCCTGTCGTCGTCGTACGGCAAGGCCGTCGAGGAGAACGAACTCCGGGTGCTCGGCCAGCCGGACGTCACCGACGTGACCGAGGTGGGCGAGCTGTCGAACGGCGCCGACCTGAAGTTCGTCGCCGAGGTCGACACGCGTCCGTCGATCGAGGTCCCCGAGTACGACGGCATCGAGGTCACCGTCGACGACCTCGAGATCACCGACGAGGACATCGACGGCCAGATCGACCAGTTGCGCGACCGTTTCGGTTCGCTCAAGGTCGTCGAGCGCGCCGCCGAGAAGGACGACACCGTCGTGATCGACCTGGAGGCCAAGGTCGACGGCGAGATCCTGGAGGACGGCGTCGCGACCGGCCTGTCGTACGTCGTCGGCAGCGGCACGATGCTCGACGGTCTCGACGAGGCCGTGACGGGCCTGTCCGCGGGCGAGGACAAGATTTTCACCAGCGAGCTGACCGGCGGCGAGGGCGAGGGCCGCACGGCCGACGTCAAGGTCACCGTCACCTCCGTCAAGGTCAAGGAACTCCCCGAGCTGGACGACGACTTCGCCCAGCTCGCCAGTGAGTTCGACACGCTCGACGAGCTCAAGGCCGACATCAAGGGCCGCCTCGAGCACACCAAGGCGCACGACCAGATCAACGACGGCCGCGACAAGGTGCTCGACAAGCTCCTGGAGCTGGTCGAGGTCCCGCTGCCGGAGAAGGTCGTCGCCGAGGAGATCGACCAGCGCAAGCAGCAGATGGACCAACAGCTTTCGATGATGGGCGTCACGCTCGACAAGTGGCTGGAGATCCAGGGCCAGACCGCCGAGGCCTACGACGCGGAGCTCGAGGAGAGCGTCGCCAAGGGCATGCGTGTGCAGTTCCTGCTCGACGAGGTCGTCAAGAAGGAGCAGATCTCGGTCAACCAGGAGGAGCTGACCCAGCACCTCATCTCGCGCGCCCAGCAGTCGGGTATGAGCCCCGACCAGTTCGCGCAGCAGGTCATGCAGGCCGGCTACGTGCCGGTACTGGTCGGCGAGGTCGCGCGCGGCAAGGCGCTCGACGTGCTCGCCGCGGCGGCGAAGGCCACCGACGGTTCCGGCAACACCGTGGACCTCGGCAAGGACCTGCACGCGGACGACGAGGGCCACGAGCACCACGACCACTGATCCGCACCCGCCCTTCAGGGGGCGGGACTCGGACACGCGTGAGGGCCCGGCCGCCGCCCGGCGGCCGGGCCCTCACGCGTCCCCGCACGCGCGCACGCCGTACGGTGTAGCCCATCACTCCCGTGTCCCGCCCGGAAATCGCTCCGATGCGCTCTCGGCGAACAGCCCGGCGTCGGGGATGGTCACGGAGGCGGGGCGCGTTAGGGTCGCTGTACGAGGGGGACACCAATGCAGGTCGGTGCAGGAACCGGGCACGGCCGGTGCTCCCGCAAGGTCGACTTCAGGACGGCTCGGGTTGCCGTCGGAAACGAGCAGGTGGATACGTGACGAATCCGCAGATCGTGACTCCGGGACTCGCGGTGCCCGCCATGCGTGCACCCCAGAGCGGTATGGGGCTCGACGACCAGGTCTACAACCGGCTGCTGCGCGAGCGGATCATCTTCCTCGGCGCGCCGGTCGACGACCAGATCGCGAACGCGATCTCGGCGCAGCTGCTGCTGCTCAACGCCGAAGACCCGGACAAAGACATCTCGCTGTACATCAACTCGCCGGGCGGATCCGTCACGGCGGGCATGGCGATCTACGACACCATGCAGTTCATCGGCAACGACGTCTCGACCGTCGCGATGGGCCTGGCCGCGTCGATGGGCCAGTTCCTGCTGACGGCGGGCGCACCGGGCAAGCGCATCGCGCTGGCCAACACCGAGATCCTCATGCACCAGCCCTCGGCGGGCCTCGGCGGTGCCGCGTCCGACATCCGCATCCAGGCCGCGCAGCTGCTGCGCCTCAAGAAGCGCATGGCGGAGCTGATCGCCGGCCACTCCGGCCGCACCTTCGAGGAGATCGAGCGCGACTCGGACCGCGACCGCTGGTTCACCGCGCAGGAGGCGAAGGAGTACGGCCTGGTCGACCACGTGGTCACCAGCGCCCGCGAGGTCCCGAACGGCAGCGCGGGCTGATCCGCCGGGCCATCCAGCCGCCGACCCACCAGCAGCCGCAGTCCCGGAGGATCGAAACCCCATGACCGACCTGTCCTTCCCCAATCCGCGGCCCGACGCCCAGGCGCTGTTCGGGCGCGCCGAAGGCCGCTACATCGTTCCGCAGTTCGAAGAGCGCACGTCGCAGGGCATCAAGCGGTACGACCCGTACGCGAAGCTCTTCGAGGAGCGCATCATCTTCCTCGGCGTCCAGATCGACGACACGTCCGCCAACGACGTGATGGCCCAGCTCCTCACCCTGGAGTCGATGGACCCCGACCGCGACATCTCGATCTACATCAACTCGCCGGGCGGCTCGTTCACCGCGCTGACCGCCATCTACGACACGATGCAGTTCGTGCGCCCCGACATCCAGACCGTGTGCATGGGCCAGGCGGCCTCCGCGGCGGCCGTGCTGCTCGCCGCCGGGACGGCCGGGAAGCGGATGGCGCTGCCCAACTCCCGCATCCTGATCCACCAGCCGTACAGTGAAACAGGGCGCGCGCAGGTGTCGGACCTGGAGATCCAGGCCAACGAGATCATGCGTATGCGCACCCTGCTGGAAGAGATGCTCTCCCAGCACAGCAACCGTCCGATCGAGCAGGTCCGCGACGACATCGAGCGGGACAAGATCCTCACCGCCGAAGAGGCGCTCGCCTACGGCCTCATCGACGAGATCACGTCCCCGCGGAAGTCCCCCCGGTCGAACTGACGACGGCGGCATCGGCCGGTCGCGGCGTGTGACGACCGGCCGATGATCCCCTCCCCCCGGAGGGGCCGCGGCGTCAACGGGGTCGTCGGCCCCGGGAAAAAGACCGCGGGAGGGACCAAAACCGGGGGATGGGCGATGGCGGCGGGGTACCGTCGAAAGACCAGGCACCAGGTCCGGCTCACGCCGCGACCCAGGCGAAGGAGATGCACCTCGTGGCACGCATCGGTGACGGTGGCGATCTGCTCAAGTGCTCGTTCTGCGGGAAGAGCCAGAAGCAGGTGAAGAAGCTCATTGCCGGTCCGGGTGTGTACATCTGCGATGAGTGCATCGACCTGTGCAACGAGATCATCGAGGAGGAGCTTTCCGAGTCCTCCGAACTGAAGTTCGAGGAACTGCCCAAGCCCCGCGAGATCTGCGAGTTCCTGGACGGCTATGTGGTGGGCCAGGACGTCGCCAAGAAGGCGCTTTCCGTCGCCGTCTACAACCACTACAAGCGGGTGCAGGCGGGCGAGAGCGGCAAGAGCGGCGACGGCGTGGAGATCTCCAAGTCGAACATCCTGCTGCTCGGCCCCACCGGCTGCGGCAAGACGCTGCTGGCCCAGACGCTGGCCCGCATGCTCAACGTGCCCTTCGCGATCGCCGACGCCACCGCGCTCACCGAGGCCGGGTATGTCGGCGAGGACGTCGAGAACATCCTGCTCAAGCTGATCCAGGCGGCCGACTACGACGTCAAGAAGGCCGAGACCGGGATCATCTACATCGACGAGGTCGACAAGATCGCCCGCAAGAGCGAGAACCCGTCGATCACCCGGGATGTGTCCGGCGAGGGCGTCCAGCAGGCGCTGCTGAAGATCCTGGAGGGCACGACGGCGAGCGTTCCGCCGCAGGGTGGCCGCAAGCACCCCCATCAGGAGTTCATCCAGATCGACACCACGAACGTCCTGTTCATCGTGGGCGGCGCGTTCGCGGGCCTCGAGCGCATCATCGAGGGCCGGGTCGGCAAGAAGGGCATCGGCTTCGGGGCCCAGATCCGCTCCAAGCGCGACATCGACACCGCCGACGCGTTCGGCGAGGTCATGCCCGAGGACCTGCTCAAGTTCGGCATGATCCCCGAGTTCATCGGCCGCCTCCCGGTCCTCACCTCGGTGCACAACCTGGACCGCGAGGCGTTGATCCAGATCCTCACCGAGCCGAAGAACGCGCTGGTCAAGCAGTATCGGCGGCTCTTCGAACTCGACGGCGTCGAGCTGGACTTCGAGATGGGGGCCTTGGAGGCCATCGCCGACCAGGCGATCCTGCGGGGCACCGGCGCCCGGGGGCTGCGCGCCATCATGGAAGAGGTCCTGATGTCGGTGATGTACGAGGTGCCGTCCCGCAAGGACATCGCCCGCGTGGTCATCACCCACGACGTCGTCCTCAAGCACGTCAATCCGACGCTGGTGCCGCGTGAGATCGTCAAGCGCGAGCGCCGCGAGAAGAGCGCCTGACCGCGGCGCCGCATCCGTGAAGGCCCGGCTCCCGTACGGGAATCCGGGCCTTCGTCGTGGTCGGTGGCCGCGCCCGCGGCGCCTACTTCTCCATGTCGGTGCGCATCTCCGCGAACCGCACCGCCGCCGCGTCGGCGGAGAGCTTGTCGAAGTACGCGACGGCGACGGTGTTGGTGTCGGCCCACGCGCAGATCGCGGCCGGGTAGGCGTCCTGCGCCGGCATGCACTCCAGCGTGCCGCCGAGGGGACCCGCGGCGTACGCCTGCATGGAGACGCCCTGCGGGACGCTGCCGCCGTCGCCGTTCACGTAGTCGATCATGCCGCGGATCATGTGCTCCATGCGCTTGCCGTCGACCGCGGTCAGGCCGTCGACCCCCACGAAGAGCACTTCGCGCGCGGCGTCGGCGCTCTTGCCGTAGGCGGCCACGACGAGGTTGTTGTCATCGGTCATCTCCCCGGGATCGACGGGGACGTCGGTCGGCATGCCGGGGCCCGACAGGCGCTCGTACCCCGCGGTGAACCCGGCGGAGATCAGGACGCGCGGCCCCCGCGCGCCGGCCGCGGTCGACGTCGCGGTCGCGGAGCCCTTGCCGGTCGGGGAGCCCGAGGGCGTCCGCGTCACCGGCGGCTCGCCGCGCGGCGTGGGCTCGTTCGCGGGCTCGTCGGACGCCGGGGCCGCCGCGGACGGACTCGCCGCGGTGCTCGCGGCGGCGTCGTCCTTGTCCTTCTGGCCCGGCAGTTCGCACGCGGTCAGGGCGAGTGCGCCCAACACCGCCGTGACGAGGGCGGCTTTGACGGCAGGAGTGCGGGTACGCATGGTGATCCCCCCAGGGATGTGGTTTGCCGGATCGGTCCACGTCCGCCCATGACCCCCCATGTGCGGCACTTCTCCGGCTCGGGCTCGAACACTACCGGCCCCACCAGCGGTTTCCGGAGCCGGAGAACCGCGGTGACACCACGGTGACAAGGCGGTGACCGCACCGCCGCGACCGCGACGGGACCGCGACGCGACGGGCGCCCGCCGCCCCGGGCCGCGGGGAGGCCGACCGGGTTCGCCTCCGGTGCGGGCCGCCCGCGCACGGCGCCCCGGGCCCGTGCCCGTATATGGTGCGGAGCCGGCCCCCGGGCATCCGTAGACTTGGGCACTGTGACCGAGACTTCTTCCTCCGCGACCGCTGCCCAGGCGCAGACACTCTCGTCCCAGTACGCCCCTGCCGAGGTAGAGGCCAAGCTGTACGAGCGCTGGGTAGCCGCGGGCTACTTCGAGGCCGATGCGAAGAGCGAGAAGCCGGCCTACACCATCGTCATCCCGCCCCCGAACGTCACCGGTTCGCTGCACCTCGGCCACGCGTTCGAGCACACGCTGATCGACAGCCTGACCCGCCGCAAGCGCATGCAGGGCTACGAGACGCTGTGGCAGCCCGGCATGGACCACGCGGGCATCGCGACGCAGAACGTCGTCGAGCGCGAGCTGGCCAAGGAGGGCCTGTCCCGCCACGACCTCGGCCGTGAGGCGTTCGTCGAGCGTGTCTGGCGGTGGAAGGCCGAGTCGGGCGGCAAGATCCTGGGCCAGATGCGGCGGCTCGGCGACGGCATCGACTGGCGCCGCGAGCGCTTCACGATGGACGCGGGGCTGTCCCGCGCCGTCCAGACGATCTTCAAGAACCTCTACGACGACGGCCTGATCTACCGCGCCGAGCGGATCATCAACTGGTGCCCGCGCTGCCTGACCGCGATCTCCGACATCGAGGTCGAGTACCAGGACGACGACGGCGAGCTGGTCTCGATCCGCTACGGCAGCGCCGACGCCGACGGCACCGCGATCGTCGTCGCCACCACGCGCGCCGAGACGATGCTCGGCGACACCGCCGTCGCGGTCCACCCCAACGACGAGCGCTACCGCCACCTCATCGGCACCGAGATCGAACTCCCGCTCACCGGGCGGCGGATCCCGATCGTCGCCGACGAGCACGTCGACCCCGAGTTCGGCACCGGCGCGGTCAAGGTGACCCCGGCGCACGACCCGAACGACTTCGAGATCGGGCAGCGCCACAACCTGCCGTCCCTCACGATCCTCGACGAACGAGCGGTCATCACCGCCCACGGGCCGTTCCAGGGCCTCGACCGCTTCGAGGCCCGGTCGGCGATCGTCGCCGCGCTGCGCGCCGAGGGCCGCATCGTCGCGGAGAAGCGCCCGTACACCCACGCGGTCGGCCACTGCTCGCGCTGCAAGACCACGATCGAGCCGCGCCAGTCGCTCCAGTGGTGGGTCAAGGTCGGCCCGCTCGCGCAGGCCGCCGGCGACGCGGTCCGCGACGGCCGGGTCGCGATCCACCCGAAGGACATGGAGTCGCGCTACTTCGGCTGGGTCGACAACCTCCACGACTGGTGCATTTCGCGCCAACTGTGGTGGGGCCACCGCATCCCGGTCTGGTACGGCCCGAACGGCGAGATCGTCTGCGTCGGCCCCGACGAGGAGCCGCCCTCGGGCGACGGCTGGCGGCAGGACAACGACGTGCTCGACACGTGGTTCTCGTCCGGCCTGTGGCCCTTCTCCACGCTCGGCTGGCCCGAACGCACCCCGGACCTCGACAAGTTCTTCCCGACCTCCGTCCTGGTCACCGGCTACGACATCCTCTTCTTCTGGGTCGCCCGGATGATGATGTTCGGCCTGTACGCGATGGACGGCACCCCGCCGTTCCACACCATCGCCCTGCACGGCATGGTCCGCGACCAGTTCGGCAAGAAGATGTCGAAGTCGTTCGGCAACGCCGTCGACCCGCTCGACTGGATGGACGAGTTCGGCACCGACGCCCTGCGCTTCACGCTCGCGCGCGGCGCCAACCCGGGCACCGACGTGCCGATCGGCGAGGAATGGGTCCAGGGCTCGCGCAACTTCTGCAACAAGATCTGGAACGCGACCCGGTTCGCCCTCATGAACGGCGCGACCGTCGAAGGCCCGCTGCCGCCCGCCGAGGAGCTCTCGACGGTCGACCGGTGGATCCTCTCGCGGCTCGACGCGACCGTCGCCGAGGTCGACGCGCTGTACGAGGACTACCAGTTCGCCAAGCTCAGCGACGCGCTGTTCCACTTCGCGTGGGACGAGGTCTTCGACTGGTACGTCGAGCTGGCCAAGATCTCGCTCCAGGCCGGGGGCCCGCAGGCCGCCGCCACGCGCCGGGTGCTCGGCCACGTCCTCGACGTCACGCTGCGCCTGCTGCACCCGATCGTGCCCTTCGTCACCGAGGAGCTGTGGACGACGCTCACCGGCGGCGAATCGCTCGTGGTCGCCGCGTGGCCGCAGCCCGAAGGCCGCCGCGACGAGGCCGCCGAGGCCGAGGTGACGACCCTTCAGCAGGTCGTCACCGAGATCCGCCGCTTCCGCGGCGACCAAGGCCTCAAGCCCGGCCAGAAGGTCCCGGCCCGGCTCACGCTGGCGGGTACGGCCCTGGCCGCCCACGAGGCGCCGATCCGGACGCTCGCCCGCCTGGAGCCGGACGCCGACGGGTTCGCCGCCACGACGTCGTTCCCGATCGCGGGCGCGCTCGTCGAGCTGGACCTGTCCGGCGCGATCGACGTGCCCGCCGAGCGGCGCCGGCTGGAGAAGGACCGCGCGGCGGCCGAGAAGGTGCGGGCGCAGTGCACCAAGAAGCTCGCCAACGAGGGCTTCCTGGGCAAGGCGTCGGCCGAGGTGATCGCCAAGGTCCGCACCCAACTGGCCACCGCGGAGGCCGACATCGTCCGGATCGGCGCCCAACTCGACCGACTGCCCCCGGCCTGAGGCCGCGACGGGAAGGTGACTGTGCATCAGGTGTCCGTGTGCCGGGCGGCCCGCCTCGCGAGGGCGGCGCCGCCCGGCCCGGCACCGGTCGCCGCGGGAACCACCGCGGCCGGCCGCCCCGGCCGCGTCCCCGCGCGGCGAGACCCGAACTCCCGATCCGACGTGAACCGGTGAAGCCCGTGACTGACCCCGCCGCCGACCTGCGCACCGTGGAGGCCCAGCTCGTCGCGCGCTGGCCGGAGACCAAGATCGAGCCGTCCACGGCCCGCATCGCCGCGCTCATGGACGTGCTCGGCGAACCGCAGCGCGCGTACCCGGTCATCCACATCACCGGGACGAACGGCAAGACGTCGACGGCCCGCATGATCGAGGCGCTGCTGCACGCGTTCTCGCTGCGCACCGGCCGCTACACGAGCCCCCACGTGACGGCGATGACCGAGCGCATCAGCCTCGACGGCCGGCCGATCGACGACGAGCGGTTCGTCGAGGCCTACCGCGACATCCTCCCGTACGTGGAGCTGGTCGACGCCGCGCAACCGCTGCCGATGTCCTTCTTCGAGGTGCTCACCGGCATGGCGTTCGCCGCGTTCGCCGACGCGCCGGTCGACGTCGCGGTGGTCGAGGTCGGCCTCGGCGGCGCCTGGGACGCGACCAATGTCGCCGACGGGCAGGTCGCGGTGGTCACGCCGATCGCCGTCGACCACAGCGAAAAACTCGGCGACAACCCGGGCGACATCGCGGTCGAGAAGAGCGGCATCATCAAGCCGGGCGCACTCGCCGTCCTCGCGCAACAGCCCCTGGACGCCGCCGAAACGCTCCTGCGCCGCAGCGTCGAGGTCGGCGCGACGGTGGCCCGCGAGGGCATGGAGTTCGGCGTCGTCCGCCGCGACCTCGCGGTGGGCGGGCAGCTCGTGGCGCTGCGCGGCCTCGCCGGGGAGTACGACGACATCTTCCTGCCGCTGCACGGCGCGCACCAGGCGCACAACGCCGCCGTCGCCCTCGCCGCCGTCGAGGCGTTCTTCGGCGTCGGCACCGGGCAGCGCGTCGGCCTGGACCACACCGGCAAGCTCGACGTCGAGATCGTGCGCGAGGCCTTCGCGGGCGTGACGTCGCCGGGCCGCCTGGAGATCGTGCGCCGCGGCCCGACCGTCGTCCTGGACGCCGCCCACAACCCGGCCGGGGCGCGGACGGTCGCCGAGGCGGTCTCGGAGTCGTTCGACTTCACCCACCTGGTCGGGGTCGTCTCGGCGATGTCCGACAAGGACGTCCGCGGCATCCTGGAGGCCTTCGAGCCGGTCTTCGCGGAGATCGTGGTGACCCAGAACTCCCTGCCGCGCGCCATGCCGGTCGACGAACTCGCGGCGCTGGCCGTGGAGATCTTCGGCGAGGAACGCGTCGAGGTCGTCCCGCGCCTGGACGACGCGATCGACGCCGGGGTGCGGCTCGCGGAGGAGGAAGGCGACCTGGGCGGGGCCGCGGTGCTGATCACGGGGTCGGTGGTGACGGTGGGCGAGGCGCGTGTGCTGCTCACCGGAGGACGGCAAGGAAGGGGATGACCGGTGCGCACCCTGTGTTCCACCCATCTCATCGGTGAAGCCATCGTGATCTGCCTCGGCGCCCTGGTGGCGATGTCGCTGAGCGACGTCTCCACGGGAGTCCTGTGGGGTGTGGCGGGTCCGGCGGCGGTCCTGTGCGTCCTGCTGTGCGCCAAACTCTCCGAGCCGTGGGCGGTGTCCGCCGGATGGGCACTGCAGATCGCCTTGATCGCGGCCGGCTTCGTGGTGCCGATGATGTTCGTCGTCGGAGCGTTCTTCGCCGCCATCTGGTACGCGTGTGTCCGGGTCGGACGGACGATCGACGCCGCGAAGGCCGCACGCACCTGACGCCGGGGCCTCCGCGCTGGATAGGCTCGGACGCGGTGGCTCGAAAGAGCCCTGTGGATTCCCCAACCGTGTCAGGAGTGCCCCTGTGTCCGAGCGCACGCTTGTCCTCGTCAAGCCTGATGGTGTCCGGCGCGGTCTCGTCGGCGAGGTCATCGGCCGAATCGAGCGCAAGGGCTTCACACTTGCCGCGCTGGACCTGCGGGTGATGGACCGCGAGACGATCGAACGCCACTACGAGGAGCACGCGGGCAAGCCGTTCCACCCGAGCCTGGTCGACTTCATGACGTCGGCGCCGTCGGTCGCGATGGTCGTCGAAGGCGAGCGCGTCATCGAGGCGTTCCGTACGCTCGCGGGCGCCACCGACCCGATCAAGGCCGCTCCCGGGACGATCCGCGGCGATCTCGCCACGGTCACCCAGCAGAACATCGTGCACGGATCCGACTCGCCGGCGTCGGCCGAGCGCGAGATCAAGAACTTTTTCCCGCACCTCGCCTGATGGGGCATCACGGACGGCACGCGCGCCGACCGGTGTCACCACGACACGGCGACACCCCCGCGGATGTCAACCTTTCCGCGGCGTTCGGTGGGTAGTCTCCGTTTTCGGTGAGTTCCACCCGGGTTGCCGTCAGTCCTGCGCCCTTCGGGTGGTCCTTGGGCGTGGCAAGCCGAAAATGACCCCATTGCCGTGCGTGGCACGCAACCGTCGGTCTGATGATCACGTCATCGTGTTTCGCAGGTGTTCCGCTCGCCGTGGCACGCCTACGATTAAGACCGGTCCCAGCCGCGCGCAGCAGGCCGGTTCACCTCCTCGTGGCTCACAAAGGCTCAAAAAAGCTCCGGAAGGCCCTGGTTGCTTCATGGCGAACAATTTGTCGTTCATCGGTCGTGACATGGCAGTCGACCTCGGCACGGCCAACACGCTGGTGTACGTCAGAGGCCGCGGCATCGTCCTGAACGAGCCGTCCGTCGTCGCCAAGAACACCTCCACCGGCGGCATCCTCGCGGTCGGTGCCGAGGCGAAGAAGATGATCGGCCGCACGCCGGGCAACATCGTCGCGATCCGGCCACTCAAGGACGGCGTGATCGCCGACTTCGAGATCACCGAGCGCATGCTGCGCTACTTCATCCTCAAGGTGCACCGCCGCCGCTACCTCGCGCGCCCGCGCGTCGTGATCTGCGTGCCGAGCGGGATCACCGGGGTCGAGCGCCGCGCCGTCGTCGAGGCGTCCAGCCAGGCCGGCGCGCGCAGCGTCCACATCATCGAGGAGCCGATGGCCGCCGCGATCGGCTCGGGCCTGCCCGTGCACGAGGCGACCGGCAACATGGTCGTCGACGTCGGTGGCGGCACCACCGAGGTCGCGGTGATCTCCCTGGGCGGTATCGTGACCGCGCAGTCGATCCGCGTCGCGGGCGACGAACTCGACATGGCGATCATCAACTTCGTCAAGAAGGAGTACTCGCTGCTGCTCGGCGAACGCAGCGCCGAGGAGATCAAGATGTCGATCGGCTCGGCGTTCGACATGGGCGACGACGCCCACAGCGAGATCCGGGGGCGCGACCTCGTCAGCGGCCTGCCGAAGACGATCGTGATCTCCACCGGCGAGGTCCGCAAGGCGATCGAGGAGCCGGTCAACACGATCATCGACGCCGTCAAGACCACGCTCGACAAGTGCCCGCCGGAGCTTTCCGGCGACATCATGGACCGCGGCATCGTGCTCACCGGCGGCGGCGCGCTCCTGCGCGGGCTCGACGAACGCCTCCGCGCCGAAACGGGCATGCCGATCCACATCGCCGACAACCCGCTGGACTCGGTCGCGTTGGGAGCCGGGAAGTGCGTCGAGGAGTACGAGGCGCTCCAGCAGGTGCTGGACGCGCAGCCCCGCAGGTGACAGCCGGACGCTCCGACCGCGCTTCGGCGATCCACCACCCACGTCAGCCAGGCATGCTCGTCAGTCAGGCACGCTCGATCGGTTAGGAAGGGAGCGGGGCGCACCGTGAGGGACTCCCGCCGCAGCCGCATGGTCCTCGTGCTGTTGCTCGCGATCTCCTTCGCCTTGATCACCGTGGACATCCGCGGCGGCCGGAATTCGCCCATGTCGCATGCCCGCGACTGGGCTTCGGCGGTCTTCGGCCCGGCCGAGCGGGCGACCGCGTCGGCGGTGGACCCGATCGGCGACGTCGTCGACGCGGTCCGCGACGCGGGCGACCACGGGGACGAGAAGAAGAAGCTCGAAGCCGAAAACGCCAGACTCCGGCAGCAGTTGGAGTACATCGAACTGGACCGCAACCGCGCCGCCGAGGTCGACAAGCTCCTCAAGGTCGCGTCGGTCGGCCAGTACCGCATCAAGCCCGCCCGCGTCGTCGCGGTGGGTCCCGCCCAGGGCTTCTCGTGGACCGTCACCATCGACGCCGGCAGCCGCGACGGCATCAAGACCGACATGACCGTCCTCAACGGCGACGGCCTCGTGGGCCGCGTCACGACCGTCGGCCCGATGACCGCGACCGTGCTGCTCGCGACCGACCCGGGCTTCTCCGTGGGGTCGCGGATGGCCGGCTCCATGGAGATCGGGATCGCGAACGGCCAGGGCGACCACCCGATGCGCCTGCAACTCCTCAACGGCCAGGCCCAGGTGAAGACGGGCGACCGGCTCGTGACGTTCGGCTCGGAGGGCGGACGCCCGTTCGTCCCCGGCGTCCCCGTCGGGGAGGTCACCGAAATCCGTTCCACCCCGGGCACGTTGACCAAGACCGTCGAGGTGAAGCCGTTCGTGCGGTTCAGCAGCCTCGACACCGTCGGCGTCGTCGTCGAGCCGCCGCGCACCGACCCGCGCGACGCGGTGCTGCCGCCCGCGCCCACCCCCGAACCGCCCGCCCCGGTCGCCCCGGTGGCCGCGCCGCCGCCCGCGACGACGCCGCCCGCGCGCCCCGAGGCCGCGGCCGGCGGAACCCCGCAGCCGAACACCACGACCGGAAGGGGCTGACCGGTGGCCGTCGCACGGGTGCTGTACGCCGCCGTCCTCATCGTCGTCGCGCTGGTCCTCCAGGTGAGCGTGCTGGCCCGGCTCGGCCTGCCGGGCGCGGTGCCCGACCTGCTGCTGCTCGTCGTGGTCGGCATGGCCATGACCTACGGACCGTCCGCGGGATGCGTGATCGGGTTCGCCGCCGGGCTGTGCGCCGACCTCGCGCCGCCGGCCGACCACGCCGCCGGGCGCTACGCGTTCGTCCTGTGCGTCGCCGGCTACGTCGCGGGGATGTTCTCGATGCGCAACCGCAAGTCGGTGCTCACCCCGATCCTCGTCGTGGTCTTCCTCGCGGCACTGACCACCCTGCTCTACGCGGCCGTCGGCGCGGTGGTCGGCGACTCCGCGGCGATGGACTCCGGGATCGGCCGCCTGCTGATCACGGCGGTCGTCTACGACGCGCTCCTCTCGCCGTTCGTCGTGCCGCTGGTCATGGCGGGCGCACGGCGCACCGATCCGCAGCCCATGCTGCCCGTCTGAACCGCCGAGCCCCCGACCGGCGGCGCCGGCATCCCCGTCCCCGAGATCCCCGCAGGACGCACGACAACGTGGGAGTGATACGCCGATGATGCCCAGCCTGACGAACGCCGGGCGTTCGCGTGGTGACGGCGCCCACGGCGTCCGGGCCCGACTGATCATCCTTCAGGTGCTCGTCCTGTCGCTGGTGATCACCCTGTTCGGTCGACTGTGGTACCTCCAGATCCGCCAAGGCGACGAATACAGCAAGGCGGCCGTCAGCAACAACGTGCGCCAGGTCGTGACCCCGGCGGTGCGCGGCGCGATTCTCGACGACCAGGGCCGTCCGCTGGTCGCCAACCGCACCACGCTCGTCGTCTCGGCCAGCCGCACCGAACTGCTCAAGCAACCGGACAAGGGCGAGGCCGTGTTGGAGCGGCTCGCCAAGGTGCTGGGCATGCCCGCCGAGGATCTGAAGATGAAGATCCGGCTGTGCGACGCCGAGGTGTCGCAGCCGTGCTGGAACGGCTCGCCGTACCAGCCGATCCCGATCATGCAGGGCGCCACGACGGAACAGGCGCTGGCGATAATGGAGCACCGGGAGGACTTCCCCGGCATCACCGCCGAACCGACCGCGGTCCGCGCGTATCCGGCGCCCGAGGGCGTCAACGCCGCGCACACGCTCGGCTATCTCTCGCCGGTCACCGACGAGGAGCTGGCCAAGCAGAAGGAAGACGGCAAGAACGAACTCCAGCGGTCCGACCAGGTCGGCCGCAGCGGCCTCGAGCGCACGTACGACGCCGACCTGCGCGGCCAGGCGGGGGTCACCGGGCTGTCGGTCGACAACGTCGGACGCGTCACCGGAACGGTCTCGGAGACGCCGTCGATCCCCGGCAACCACCTGGTGACCAGTATCGACGCCCGGATCCAGGCGGTCGCCGAACAACAGCTCCAGGAAGCGCTGTTGCGGGCACGCGGCACGTTCGACTCCGGCAACACCGGGCGCTTCTTCGAGGGCGACAGCGGCGCGGTCGTCGTGATGGACGTCAAGACGGGCCGCGTCGTCGCGATGGCGAGCGCGCCCACGTACGACCCGAACGTCTGGGTGGGCGGGATCTCGGCGAAGGACTACGAGACGCTGAGCAGTCCCGAGGCCGGGACGCCGCTGATGCCGCGGACGATACAGGGCCAGTTCGCGCCCGGCTCGATCTTCAAGGTGATCTCCACGTCGGCGGCGGCCGAGAACGGCTACTCGCTCAAGGGCAACTACCCGTGCCCGGGCAGCATCACGGTCGGCGGCATCACCTTCAACAACCTCGAAGGATCCGCCTACGGCGACATCTCGCTGGCCCGTGCGCTCGAAGTGTCGTGCAACACCGTGTTCTACGGCCTGTCGTACGACATGTGGCTCAAGCAGGGCGGTCTCCAGGGCACGCACCACCCGATGGTCGACATGGCCCGCGCCTACGGCCTCGGCTCGGTGACCGGCATCGACATCCCCGGCGAGGTGCCCGGCCGGATCGTCGACCAGAGCGTGCGCCGCGCGGAGTGGGAGCAGAACAAGGCCACGTGGTGCCGCAACGCCGAGGACCCCAAGCTGAGTGCTCAGCAGAGGCTCGTCAACCACGAGAACTGCATCGACGGCTGGCAGTTCCGGGCTGGTGACGCGGTCAACTTCGCGATCGGCCAGGGCGAGACGCTGGTGACGCCGCTGCAGATGGCGCGCGTGTACGCCGCGGTCGCCAACGGCGGCACGCTGTACGAGCCGACGATCGGCAAGGCCGTCGTCGCCCCGGACGGCCGAGTGGTCCGCGAGATCCAGCCCGAGGTCAGCGGCAAGCTGCCGATAAGCCCCCAGACGCTCGCGTACCTCAAGACGGCGTTGCAGGGCGTGTCGGTGAACGGCACCGCGGCCGGGGTCTTCGGCGGTACGTGGCCGATGGACAAGCTGCCGATAGGGGCGAAGACCGGTACGGGGTCGGTGCAGAACAAGCAGTCGACGTCGTGGTTCGCGACGTTTGGCGGACCGACGGACGGCCCGCAGTACGCCGTGGTCATGATGGTCAGCCAGGGCGGCACCGGTTCGGGTACGTCGGGACCGAGTGTCCGCAAGATCTACGAGGCGCTGTACGGCGTCGACGAGCAGGGCAACATCGACCCGGCCCGGGCGATGCTGCCGTCGCCGCCGGCCGCGCTGCCGGCGATCGACGCCGACAGCTCCGCCGCCGCGCCGGTCGCGTCGTACACCTTCGAGCCGCCCTTCGCACCGGCGCCGAGCGGAGGGGCGACCGCGGTCGCCTACGAGGCGCCGGGGGCGCTGCCACCCGACCGGGTGCCGTATCGGGGAGGGCGATTCGTGTGAACATCGGCCTCAAGATGCGGCAGACCAAGCCGAAGGCGTTCGGCCTCGGCGGGCCGCCGACCCTGCAGAAGCTGTCGCCGGGGAACGACCGGGAACCCCGCTCGTTCGCGGCCCGCGCGCTGGAACGCGACGCGCCCGTACGCCGGTTGGACTGGGTGCTCTTCGGCGCGTCGCTCGCGCTGTCGGTGATCGGGTCGCTGCTGGTGTGGTCCGCGACCCGGCCGCGCACCCACCTGACCGGCGGCGATCCGCAGGCGTTCCTCAAGAAGCACCTGCTGAACATGGTGATCGGCCTGGTGCTCTTCGCGATCGTCGCGATGGTGGGGCACCGGCGGATGCGCGTCCTCGTGCCGTTCGTGGGCATCGTCGCGATGCTCGGCCTGTTCGCCGCGCTGAGCCCGCTGGGTGCGACCATCAACGGCCAGCGGGCGTGGATCCTGCTGCCCGCGGGGTTCTCGCTGCAGCCCGCCGAGCTGGCCAAGATCGGGGTCATCCTCGGCATGGCCATGCTGCTGTCCGAGCGCGTCGACACCGGCGACCTCGAACGGCCGGGAAACCGCGCGGTGTTCTGGGCGGTGCTGCTGGCGATGGCGCCGATCGGGGTCATCATGCTGATGCCCGACCTCGGGTCCGCGATGGTCATCGGCGTCATCATCATGGGCATCCTGCTGGCCTCCGGTGCGCGGATCCGGTGGCTCGTCGGCCTCGCCACGCTCGCCGTCGTCGTCGCCCTCGCGGTGTGGAAGCTCGGGATGGTCAGCGAGTACCAGATCGACCGCTTCCGGGCGTTCGCCGACCCGGACCTCGATCCGGCCGGCGCGGGCTACAACGTCAAGCAGGCGGGGCTGGCCGTCGGGGCGGGCGGGCTGACCGGCGCCGGGCTGTTCCAGGGCAACCAGACCCAGGGCCAGTTCGTCCCGGAGCAGCAGACCGACTTCGTCTTCTCGGTGGCCGGCGAGGAACTGGGCCTCATCGGCTGCGCGGTCATCCTGTTCCTGTTCGCCGCGCTGCTGTGGCGCGGCGTGCGGATCGCCGTCAACGCGGACGACCTGTTCGGCACGATCATCGCGGCGGGCGTCGTGGCGTGGCTCGGATTCCAGATGTTCGAGAACATCGGGATGAACATCGGGATCATGCCGGTGGCGGGTCTGCCGCTGCCGTTCGTCAGTTACGGCGGATCGTCGATGTTCGCGATCTGGATCGCGATAGGACTGCTGCAATCCGTGCACATGCGCGGTGCGAAGGCGCTCACCAAAGCCTGAGGGGCGGTGGGTGCGCGGTGTCCCAGGGCACCGCGGACGAGGACCACGCGGTGTGAGGACACGGCGGGGCCGGGCGGACGAAGACGTCCCGGCCCCGCCGTTGTCGTGCCCGCCCGACGAGACCGCGGACGACTCCTCCCCGCCGTCCCGAGCGCGCCTCGCTGTCGATCCGGTTGGGTGACCCATCAGGGTTGGGGATGATTCGCCGCTTTGGCCGCGTAACCCCGAGGGCCCCGCACCGGTTAAGGACACGAAGCCCGGTGCGTCGGCGCCCGGCGCCGGGCCGCGTTCGCCCTCGCAGCGCACGCGGCGTGCGCTGCGCGGTCGCGGCGACGGCGGGCGCGGCGGCGTGCGCACGCACCCCGCGGCGCTTTCGGGCCCGCACGCTCGGCGGTTCGGCACAGCACAGGCAGGAGAGGCCATGGCGGAGCAATCCGGGGCGCCCGGCGCCGTGTCGCTGGGGCGGCCGAGCCTGGGGGAGGCGGAGCTCGCGGCGGTGGGCGAGGTCTTCCGGTCCGGCTGGGTGGCCGGGGCGGGGCCCGCGTGCCACGCCTTCGAAGAGGAGTTCGCCGCGGCGTGCGGCGTCGGCCACGCGGTGGCCGTCGCCAACTGCACCGCCGCGCTGCACCTCGCGCTGCTCGCGCACGGTGTCGGGCCCGGCGACGAGGTGATCGTCGCCGACTACACGTTCCCCGCGACCGGGCACGCCGTGCTGTTCACCGGTGCGACCCCGGTGTTCGCGGACGTACGCGCCGACACCGCCACCGTCGACCCGGACGCGGTCGCCGCGATGGTGGGGCCGCGTACCGTCGGGGTGATCGCGGTCGACGCCGCCGGATTGCCGGCCGACTACGCCGACCTGGGCGAACTCACCGCGCGCTGCGGGCTGTTCCTGGTCGAGGACGCGGCCTGCGCGGCGGGGGCGACATACCGGGGCCGCCCGGCGGGCTCGCTCGCGCCGGTCGCGGCGTTCAGCTTCCACGGCCGCAAGGGCATCACGTGCGGCGAGGGCGGCGCCCTGGTCACCGACGACGCCGCGGTCGCCGCGAAGGCGCGCAAGCTCGCCGCCTTCGGGCTGGAGAGCGCGTGGGCGCGGGAAGGCCGCACCGATCTGCCGATCCCCGTCTTCGACGAGCCGGGTTACAACTACAAGCTCTCCGACCTGGGCGCCGCGATCATGCGGGTGCAGCTCGCGCGGCTCCCGGAGCTGCTGGGGCGGCGCCGCGCGGTCGCGGACCGGTACGCCGCGCTCCTCGCCGACGTCGACGGCCTCGTGCCGCCCGGCGAACCCGGCGACCGCACCGGCACATGGCAGTCGTACGCGGTGACGCTCGCCCCCGGCGTCGACCGCGGGCGCGTCGCGGCGATGCTGCGCGAGCAGGACATCGGCTGCAACTTCGGCACGTACGCCTCGCACCTCCAGCCCGTCTACGGCGTGCGCGAGGCCTGCCCCGTGTCGGCCGACCTGTTCCGGCGCCAGCTGGCGATCCCGATGCACGCCGAGTTGTCCGACGCCGACGTCGAGCGGGTCGCGGCGGCCCTGCGGAAGGCGGTCGAGAACAGCCGTTGACCCGATCCCGCGCCGCCGCGGGACCCGCCGCGCCCGGCCGCCCGGGCCCACCCACCGAACAGCGCCACCCACGAGGAGTCCAGCGTGTCCGTCCCCACCGTGTTCTTCTCCGGCGGTGCAGGGTTCATCGCGAGCCACACCATTCCGATCCTGCTCGAACGCGGCTACCGGGTGCGCATCTTCGACAACATGCTGCGCGGCGACCGGGCCCGCGTGGAGGAGTTCGCCGCGACCGGGCGGGTCGAGCTGATCGAGCAGGACGTGCGCTACGGCGGTGCGGTGCACCACGCGATGAAGGGCTGCACGCACGCGATCCACTTCGCGACGGTGTCCATCAACAAGAGCGTCGCGGACCCGTACGAAAGCCTCGACATCAACGTCACCGGGAACCACAACGTCTTCGCCGCCGCGGCCGACCACGGCGTGCGGCGCCTGGTGTTCGCGTCGTCGGCCTCGGTGTACGGCGACCCCGAGACGCTGCCGATGCGCGAGGACGACCCGCTCGACCCGCTCACGCCGTACTGCATCAGCAAGCGCATGGGCGAGGACCTGCTCGGCTTCTACCAGCGCACCAAAGGGCTCTCCTGGCTGGCGCTGCGGTTCTTCAACGTGTACGGCGAGGGCCAGCGGATCGAGGCGTACTACACGTCGGTGATCAACACCTTCCTGCACCGCATCCGCTCCGGCGAGCCGCCGGTGATCGACGGGCGCGGCGACCAGTCGATGGACTTCGTGCACGTCACCGATATCGCACGGGCGGTTGCCGCGGCGCTGGAGGCCGAGCGCGACAACATGCCGATCAACATCGGCACCGGCATCGACACGTCGATCGCCCAACTGGCCAAGATCCTGATCGACGCCGTCGGGGCGCGCATGGAGCCGCGCTTCAACCCGCGTGACGTGCTGGTGTCGCGGCGGGCCGCGGACATCGGCCGGGCGCGCGAGGTGCTCGGCTGGGAGCCGCTGGTCTCGGTCGAACGGGGCATGGCCGACCTGGTGCGCGAGGGGGACTGACCGCGGGAGACCCCAGCGCCTCCCCGGCAGCACCCCCCGACCGCAGCCGTTCCCCGCGAACCGAAGGCCCGCCGTGCGTATCGCCGTCGTCAACAACTTCTTCCCGCCGCGCGTGGGCGGGAGTTCGCACCTGTCCGCCGCCCTGGCCCGGGAGTACGCGGCCCGCGGCCACGAGGTCGTGGTGCTCACCACCGCCTACCGGGGGGCACCCGCGTACGAGATCGCGGGCGGGATCCGGATCCACCGGCTGCCGGCCTTCACGATGCCGAAGCTCGGGCTGTCGATCGACTTCGACATCACGTTCGCGAGCGGGCGCCGCAACCAGCGCCGCGTCAGCCGGATCCTGGACGCGTTCCGGCCCGACGTCATCCACCAGCACGGGCAGTTCCTCGACCTGACCTGGCTCACCGGGCGCTACGCGCGCAGGCGCCGCGTCCCCGTGCTGCTGTCGGTCCACACGCGCCTGGAGAGCCCGCGTGCCGTCTACGCCAAGGCGTTCTCCGCGATCGACCGGGTGTTCCTGCGCCGCGTCCTGCGCGGCTACGCCCCGCGCTTCGTGATCATGGACGAACTGATGGAGACGTACTGCGCCGACCGCTACGAAGTGGCGCCGGACCGGTTCGACCACATCCCCGTCGCGGTGGACACCACGCGGTTCGACGCCCTGCCCACCCGCGACATCCGGGCCGAACTCGGCCTGGGCGACGGGCCGTTGATCGCCTCGGTGGGCCACGTCATCCCGCTGCGCGACCGCCGCCTGCTGATCGACGCGCTGCCGGCCGTCCGCGACAAGTACCCCGACGCCAAGCTCGTGATCGTCGGCACCGTCTACTACGACGCGTTCCTCGAACGCGCCCGCGAACTCGGTGTCGGGGACGCCGTCGTGTGCGTCGGCGAGGTGCCCGCCCAGGACGTGCCGGCCTACTTCGCCGCCGCCGACATCGAGGTCCACGACCTGTCCGGCGGCGGCTGCGGCACCGCGAGCCTGGAGGCCATAGCGGCCGGCTGCCCGACCGTCGTCGCGGTGCGCGAGACCAACTTCCCCGGCATCCGGCTGCGCAACTGGGAGAACTCCGTCCTCGTGTCCCACCGCGACCCCGACGAACTGGCGCGCGCCCTGATCCGGTTGCTCGACGACCCGGACGAACGCGCCGCCATCGCCGGACGGCAGCGGGAACTGGTACGCGAGCACTTCACGCTCGACCGGGTCACGGAACAACACCTGGAGGTGTTCGCCGGAATGCTCGGCCGACCGCCCGGCCCCGCCCCCGCGAGCCCTTCGGCCGAGGGGACCGCCGATGTTCCTTGATGACGAACGCAGCCGCCGGCTGCGCCCCGGCATCCTCACCGACCTCGTCGGCCAGTACATGAACGACCGGGAGCGCGCCGCGCTGCTCGGCCTGCCGCCGACCACCCGGATCCGCGAGCGCGCCAAGGTCGTCGACCGCGAGCGCCTGGAGATCGGCGACCACTGCTGGATCGGCGAGGGCGCCGTGCTCGACGCCAGCGGCGGCCTCAGCATCGGCGAGCACACCAGCATCGGCCCGAACGTCCTGATCTTCACGCACTCCAGCTGGCTGGCCAACATGACGCTGGCCAACCACACGGGGTCGGATCTCAACCAGCACAAACCGGTCCGCATCGGCAAAGGCTGCTTCATCGGCGGCAACAGCGTGATCATGCCGGGCGTCGTCATCGGCGACTTCGTCACCGTCCAGCCGCTCTCCACGGTGACCAAGGACCTCCCGGACCGGTCCCTGACCGCCGGCAACCCCGCGCGGGTCATCCGGCGGATCGACGCCGAGTACGTCGAGGCCGAGGTACGCCGGGTCCGCGCGGCGGCGGAAACCCCCGATAGTCAGGAATCAGCGTGTCCAACCGCATCCACCCCACCGCTGTCGTCGGCGACGGCGTCGTCCTCGGAGACGGGAACGTCGTCGGACCGTACAGCGTGATCCTCGGGCCGTGCCGGATCGGCGACGGGAACTGGATCGGCCCCCACGTCTCGATCGGAGCCGCGGCCGAGTCGCGCGGCGGACCGCACCCCGTCGCGTGGGACGGCGAACTCGACGGTGAGGGCGTGGAGATCGGCGACCGCAACTACCTGCGCGAGTACGTGACCGTGCACCAGGGCACCAAGCGCCCGACCCGCATCGGCGACGACTGCTACCTGCTCACCCGCAGCCACGCCGGGCACGACGTCGCGCTCGGCGACGCGGTCACGCTGTCGTGCTCCGCACAACTCGGCGGCCACACCGAGATCGGCACGTACGCCAACATCGGCATGAGCGCCGTGCTCCACCAGTTCAGCCGGGTCGGCCCCGGCGCGATGATCGGCATGGGCGCGTGCGTGCGCCGTGAGATCGCGCCGTTCACCATCGCGGTCGGCAACCCGGCCCGCGCCGTCGGGGTCAACGAGATCGGCCTCACGCGCTGCGGCGTGAACGGAGACGCCGCGGCGGCGATGGCCGAGTACGTCAAGGGCCGCGGCGCGGTGCCCGACGGCCTCCCGGACGACATCGCGGCGCTGCTCACCGCATGGGAGCGGTCCACACCGGCCCCCGCGTGACGCGGCCCGACACCACCGACCACGACCGACGAACCGGCAAGGGCAGCAAGGGAGACGCATGTCCACCAAGGAACGGCTGAAGAGAGTCTTCGCGCAGGCGCTCGACCTCGAACCCGGCACCAGGATCGAGGAGTTGCGCTACCGCGACATCGACAAGTGGGACTCGCTCGGGCACATGGCCCTCGTCGCCGCGATCGAGGACGAGTTCGCGGTGCAGTTCGACACCGACCAGGTGATCGACATGAGCGCGTTCAAGGTGGCGTACGACATGCTGCGGGAGATGGGCCTCGGTGACTGACCTCCCCGACATGCCGCTGCATGAACGAATCTGCGTGGTGACCGGCGGCACGCGCGGCATCGGCCTCGCCACCGCCCACGCCCTCGCCGCCGCCGGGGCGACCGTCGTGCTGACCGGGCGCGACGAGGCGGTCGCCAAGGAGCGCGCCGCCGAGGTCGCGTCCGAGCACGGCACGCGCGCCGCCGGGCACGGCGTCGACATCACCGACACCGCCGCCGTACGCGCGCTCTTCGCCTCCGTCGCCCGCGAACACGGCACCGTCGACTGCCTGGTGGCCAACGCCGGGGTGTTGGAGGACGCGCTGATCGGCATGATCCGCGACGACCTCGTCGACCGCATGCTCGGTACCAACGTCGCGGGCACGCTCGCCTGCCTCCAGGCCGCCGCCCGCGTCATGATGCGCAAGCGCCGCGGTGCGATCGTGCTGCTCGCCTCGATCGTCGGAGAACGCGGCAACGCGGGCCAGAGCGCGTACGCCGCCTCCAAAGGCGCGGTCGCCGCCCTCGCCAAGTCGGCCGCGAAGGAACTCGGGCCGCACGGCATCCGCGTCAACGCCGTCGCGCCCGGCGTCATCCGCACCGACATGATCGCCCACCTGCCCGACGACGTGATCGCGGAGCGCGTCGGCGCCACGCCGCTCGGCCGCGTCGGGACCGCCGACGAGGTCGCCCGCGTGATCCGCTTCCTGTGCGGCCCCGACGCCGACTTCGTCACCGGCCAGATCCTCGGCGTCGACGGGGGACTGGTCCTGTGACGCGGCCGGCCGACGCGGCCGACCGGCCCCGGACACACCCGCCCGGCCGCGCCGCCCTCGCCGGACTCCTCGTCGCGGACGGAGCGGCGCTGCTCGACGCGCGCTCGAGCGCGCGCCTGGCCGGCGATGAACTCACGCGGTGCGTCGGGGAGTCCGCCGAGACGATGGCGGATCTTCCGGACGGCGTGGTGTTCGCGCTCACGCCCCTGGACATCCCCGGGGTCCTGCGCTACCTCGGCGCGCTCACCGCCGACCGCCCCGTCCTGCTCCTCGACCCCGCGCTCGACCACACCACCCTCGAACTCCTCATCGCGCGCTTCCGCCCCGCCGCCGTCACCGGGGCCGACGGGCCGACACCGCCCGGCTACCGCGCCGCGGCACCCGCCGGATGGGTGCGCGTCGACCCGGCCGGCACCACCCCCCACCCCGCGCTCGCGGTCCTGCTGACCACCAGCGGATCGACCGGAAACCCCAAACTCGTCCGGCTGTCCGCGTCCGCCGTGCTCGCCAACGCCCGGTCGATCGCGTCCGCCCTGGCGATCGGCCCCGACGAGGTCGCGCCGACCAGCCTGCCGCTGCACTACAGCTACGGGCTGTCGGTGCTCAACAGCCACTTCGTCGCCGGTGCGACCGTGCTCCTCGAACCCAACGGCGTGCTGTCGCGCACGTTCTGGGAGGCCATCGACGAGCACCGCGCGACCAGCTTCGCGGGCGTGCCGTACCACTACGAGATGCTGCGCCGCATCGGGTTCGCCCCCGAGGACCACCCCGCGCTGCGCACCCTCACCCAGGCCGGCGGGCGCCTGCGCGGCACCCTCGTGCGCGACTTCGCGGACCGCATGGTGCGCGCCGACGGTCGACTCGTGGTGATGTACGGGCAGACCGAGGCGACCGCGCGCATGGCCGTCCTGCCGCCGGACCGCCTCGCCGACAAGCTCGGCACCGCCGGACTCGCCGTCCCGGGAGGCGAGTTCGCCATCCGCCCCTTCGAACAGCCCGCCGGGGACGGCGCATCGGACGGGGACGCCGGCGAAGTCGTCTACACCGGGCCCAACGTGATGATGGGGTACGCGGAGCACGAGGACGACCTCGCCCGGGGCGACGACCTCGGCGGCGTCCTCGCCACCGGCGACCTCGGCCGCCTCGACGGCGAGGGCTTCTTGACCATCACCGGCCGTCTCAAGCGCATCGGCAAGGTCTTCGGCACCCGCGTCAGCCTCGACGACCTCGAAGACCTGCTGCGCGGCCACGGTGTCGCCGCCGCGGTCCCCGGCGACGACCGGATCATCGTGTGGCTCGAAGGCGCCGACGCCGAGCGCTGCCGCGAGGCCGGACGCGCGCTCGCCGCGCGCCTGCGCGTCCACGCCTCCGGGTTCGACGTCCGCGGCCTGCCCGCACTGCCGCTGCTGGCCAGCGGAAAAATCGACTACCGAGCCCTGGAGGCCGCCGAATGACCGAGCAAGGCTTCGTCTTCGGCCGCACCCAGGCGCGGCGCGAGACCGAGCTGCTGCCCGAGCTGCACCGGCTGACCGCGCATCACCGCACCCACTGCCCCGCGTACGACCGCGTCCTCGCCGCGCTCGGCACCCCGCCCGGCGACCCCGGCGCCACGATCGCCGAACTCCCGTGGCTGCCCGTCCGGTTGTTCAAGCACCACGACCTGGTCAGCGTGCCCCGCGACGAGATCTTCAAGACCCTCACGTCGTCGGGCACCACCGGCGCGGAGGTCTCGCGGATCCACCTGGACCGGGCCGCCGCGGCCGACCAGAGCCGCGCGCTGGCCCGCACCCTGCAGGCGGTCCTCGGCAGCCGGCGCCTGCCCATGCTGATGGTCGACACGCCCTCGGTGGTCAAGGACCCCCGGACGTTCTCGGCCCGCGGCGCCGGCGTGCTCGGCATGGCCGCGTTCGGCCGCGACCACGCCTACGCCCTCGACGCGGACGGCCGGCCCGACCCGGACGCGGTCCGGAACTTCCTCGCCGCACACGGCAACGCGCCGTTCCTGATCTTCGGCTTCACCTCCCTGGTGTGGCAGTACCTCTACGAGGTCGCCGCCGAGCACCGGTTCGACCTCTCCCACGGCGTCCTCGTGCACTCCGGCGGCTGGAAGAAACTCGCCGAACGCGCGGTCGACAACGCGACGTTCCGCGAGAAGTTCGCCGCCGACACCGGCCTGACCCGCATCCACAACTACTACGGCATGGTCGAGCAGATCGGCACGGTCTTCGTCGAAGGCCCCGACGGCGACGCGCTGTACTGCCCGGACTTCGCCGACGTCGTGGTCCGCGACCCGCACACATGGCGCGAACAGCCGGTCGGCACACCGGGGGTGCTGGAGGTCGTGAGCACCCTGCCCCGGTCGTACCCGGGCCACGTCCTGCTCACCGAGGACCTCGGCGTCGTCCACGGCGTCGACGACGGCCACTGGCCCGGAAAACGCTTCTCCGTCCTCGGCCGCCTGCCCCGCACCGAGGCGCGCGGGTGCAGCGACACCTACGTCCCGCCGGAGCCCCCTGCCGCGCCGGGTGGTTCGGCCCCGTCCGCGAACCCCCGAGGGGAAGAAGCCGCATGATCGTCCGTCAGCGCTTCCCGGCCGGCCCCGACCGGGAGGTGTCCGACCTCCTGGCCGACATGTCCGGCGACGTCCCGGACGGCCCGCTCACCGTCGGGGACCCGAGGGTCGCCGACTTCCTCGCCGCGTTCGGCCGCGCCCTGCTCGACCCCGCACTGATCCGCCGGCATCCCGAGCTGGCACCCCTGGGCTTCTTCCTGCGCCGCGCCGAACTCGACGCGCAACTCGCGCGGCTCGCGGCCTCGGACGCCGGGGCGGACCCCGGCGCGGAGACCGGCGCCCGCGTGCTGCGCTTCCCGCGCGGGCTGGTGTTCCACATTCCCCCCGCGAACGTCGACACGATCTTCGTCTACGCCTGGGCGCTGGCCGCACTCACCGGCAACCGCAACATCGTGCGCGTCTCGCCGCGTTCCGGGGCCGCCGCCGAACGCGTGCTCGACCTGCTCGCCACGGCCCTCGCCGAGGCCCACCCCGCCCTCGCGGCGACCCAGCGGATGATCACCTACGACCGCGACGACCGCGTCACCGAAGCCCTCTCCGCCGCGTGCGACCTGCGCGTGGTGTGGGGCGGCGACCACTCCGTCGCCGCCGTGCGCCGCACCCCGCTGCCGCCCGCGGCCCGCGACCTCGTCTTCCCCGACCGGTCCTCGTTCGCCGTCCTCTCCGCCGCCGCGTGGCTCGCCGCCGACGACATCGACCGCGACCAGGCGGCTCTCGGCCTGTACAACGACAGCTACTGGTTCGACCAGGCCGCGTGCGCGTCACCCCGCGCGCTCTACTGGGTCGGCGACCCGGCACTCGCCGCCGAGGCCAGGCGCGACCTCTTCCACCGGCTGGCCGAGCTGATCGCCGCGCGCGGCGGGGCACCCGAGCCCGCCATGGCCGTGCACAAACGCGTCGCGGCGTACGGCGAAGCCGCGCGCGGACGCGTCACCCGCATGGCCTTCGCCGCCGACGAAGCCCTCGCGGTGCTTGACCTCGCGGACCCCCATGACGCCCCCCGCGACTGGCTCGGCGCGGGCACCTTCCCGACCGCGACCGTCGCGCGGCTCACCGACCTCGCCCCCATACTGCGCCGCCGCGACCAGACGCTGTCCCACTTCGGCTTCACCCGAGCGGAACTCGCCGAGTTCGCCCACGCGGCGGGCGGTCGCGGCATCGACCGCATCGTCCCGATCGGCGCCGCGCTCTCCTTCGCCCCCATCTGGGACGGCTACGACCTGCCGCACGAATTCACCCGCCTGACCACCGTCACCGCCCGCACCGCGCAGGCCCGGCGGTGACGGGACCGGGCAAGCCGCCGGCGGACACGGCGGCGCACAGCCCCGCCAAGGACGGCGCACCGGCCGCGCGGTCGCGGACCTGGACGCGCCGGTTCACGCGCGTGGTCGCCTGGCTGCGCCCGGTGCTGCTCGTCGCGGCGGTCGGGGGCATCGCGTACATCGTCCTGCGGCACTGGTCCGAGGTCGCAGCGACGCTGCGCGAACTGCCCTGGTACGCCGTCGCGTTCAGCGGTGTGCTGATCATGGTCGGGATGGTCGCCGGAACGCTCGCGTGGCAGGCGGTCGTCGACAGCATGGGCAAGCCGATCGGCCTGCGCAAAGGCGCGCAGATCCAACTCGTGAGCCAGCTGGGCAAATACGTGCCCGGGTCGGTGTGGAGCTACGTCCTGCAACTCGAACTCGGCCGCAAGGCACGGGTTTCGCGCGCGCGGCTGTTCACCGCGTCGCTCCTGCACGTCGCCGTGTCGGTGGTCGTGTCGCTGCTGCTCGGCATACTCGCGCTTCCGGTGCTGCTGTCCGACGCGCCCAACGCCGCATGGCTGTTCGTCCTCCTGCCGGTCGGCTTCGTGATGCTGCACCCGCGATTCCTGGCCGGGGCGGGGCAGTTCACGCTCAAGCTGCTCAAACGCCCGCCGGTCAGGCTGCGGTTGACGTGGGGGACCGTCGGGAGGACGGCGGGTCTCGCGGGGCTCGCGTACGTGCTCTTCGGCCTGCACCTGTGGATCCTCGCGCGGGCGGTCGCTCCCGCCGACGCGGGCACGCTGCTGCTGTGCGTGGGCGCCATCTCGATCGGACTCACGTGCGGCGTCTTCGCGTTCGTCCTGCCGTCCGGCGCGGGCGTCCGCGAGATCGTCATCGTGGCCTCGCTGGCCAGTGCCATGCCGCGCGGCCAGGCGGTCGCGCTGGCCCTCGTGTCGCGGCTGCTGTTCACCGTCGCCGATCTGCTGTGCGCCGCCGTCGCGGCGCTGCTGGCCCGGCGCCTGCTGCGGGAGGACGACACCGCCGACGTAACGTCGGGTCGGGCGGACGCGCAGCCGGACTCCGAGGGCGGTCCCGCGGCCGGAGCCCCCGAGCCGCCCGCCCGTGAACAGGGGGCGCGTTGAGATGCTGATGACCGCCGACGAGCGTTTTCCGGGTGCGCAATGGGCGGCGCTGCGCGGGGGGTTCGCCCGCCTGCCGCGCCTCGTGCGCGTCCTGGTGCTGATCGCCTGCGCGTGGCTGCTGCCGCTGGTGACGCATGCCCTGGGCATCGACGTGGTGCTGCCTGTCGCGATGCTCCTCGCGGTCGCGTCGCTGCTGCGGGCCGGCGGGACTCTCCTCGACCGGCTGATGCTCGCGGGAGGTCTGCTGCTCGGCTGCCTGCTGTGCGCCGGCCTGCTGTTCTCGCTGTGGCCGTGGGGCCTGGCACCGGTGCCCGTCGCCGGGACGATGCTGACCGGCGTGGTGCTGGCCGCCGCGGCGATCGGGCGCGGGCCGTCGCTGCCGCGGCGCGTGCTCGGCAGCGACGTGCTCGTGCTCGGCTCCGGCGTCGCGGCGTGGCTCGTGGTCGCGTGGCCGACGCTCGGCGCGCGCTTCGCCGACCAGCTGGCGTTCTTCCCGGTCAACCGGACGGGGGACCGCCTGCGGCACTACAGCATGTTCGACGCCATCCACCACATCGGCGGGTACACGTTCCTCGACGTCTCCGCCGCCGAGCCGTACCTGTCACCCGGGTTCGCCGAGCAGTACCCCAACGGGACGGGCTACCTGTACGCGCTCGCGGACGTCTTCGTCCGCTCGACGACCGACCCGGGTGCCGCGAACGGCGAATTCCGGCGCTACTACTGGTACACCGTGGCCGGGTACGCGCTGCTCGTCCTCGCGGTCGTGTGGGCGGCCCGCTGGGTGGCCGGGCCGATGCTGGCCGGCTGGCGGCGCGCGTTCATCCTCGCCGCGGTCGGCGCGTTCCTCGCCACGGGGATCATGCTGTCGCTGTTCTGGCAGGGCTTCGACTCCGAAGTGCTCGGCCTGCTCATGCTGGTGCTCGGTACGGCCGCGCTCGTGCGCTATCCGGACCGGCCGGGCGAACAGACGCTGGTCGTCGCGGCGTCCGCGGTCGGCGTCGCCTTCACGTATCCGCTCTACCTGGCGTCGCTGGGGATCGGCGCGCTGATCGTCCTCGCGCTGAACCGCCGCCGGTTCCGGCCGGCGTGGCGGCGCGTCTCGGTGGTCGCCGGGGTGGGGACGGCGGTGGCGCTGGTGGCGGTGGCCGCACCGCATCTGGCCGGTTCGCTCGACGAGAGCGACCACCTGCTGGTGGACGGCGTGATCCTGCCCTTCCCGCGCACGGTGATACTCGCGTTCGGTGCGCTGCTGCTGGTCGCGTACGGTCTGCGCCGGGTCCGCCGGTCGCCCGCGCTGTGCGCGATGGGCGGGCAACTGGTCGCGGGCGCGGCGGTGGTCGTCGGGATCGCGCTGTACCAGTGGGCGACGGTCGGGAAGACGTCGTACTACCTGGAGAAGGTCGTGCACGCGTGGGTGCTGCTCGTGCTCGTGGGCGCGGGCGCGGTCGGGCTGCTGCTGCGCGGCGAGGCCCTGCACGCGGCGGTCGGCGGAGGCGTGCGGGCGCGGGCCCGGCGCGTGGGGACGGCCGTCGTCGCGGCGGGCGCGGCGGTGCTGGTGGCGGGCGGAATCAGCTGGGGTTCCCCGGTGTTCGTGTGGGGGCGGCCGGGCGCCGACACGACGTGGGGGACGCTGTGGGCCAAGGGCATGATCATCTCCAGCGACGGGCGCGAGATGCGGAGCATGTACCACGCGGGCATGCTCGGCGACGGCGTCCCGACCCTCGTCGTCGCGTCACCGGGCGGGTGGGACAACGCGATCACGAGCATGCAGGTCGCGGTCATGAACCACCAATTCCGCGCACTTCAGGACCTGGTCGCCGGCATGCCGAAGATCGGCGCGCCGGAGTTCGACCCGAAGAGCGGCGCCGATCCCCTCAACGCGGTGACGCTGCGGTGGACCGACAACCTGGCCGCGTTCATCCCGCATACCGGGGAGGCGTTCCGCGTCGTCGTCTTCGACGCGGCAGAGGCCCGGCGGCTCCAGGCGGCGGTCGACGCCACCCCGGGGTCGCGGGTGGAGATCGTCCTGTTGTCCCCGAGCGGTGGGCGCGTCCCGATCGACACGTTGGCGGCGGACGCGGGGCATGCGGCGGGCTGACGGACCGCCATGACCGTCGGTGACGATGTGTGTACTTGTATGACCGGTCTCGGGGCTTCCGGCAGACGTTAAGCTGGGAGGCTGATCCGCCTTCGCCCGTCCGGGCGTCCCCCCCCAACCCCCGCCGGAGGCCGTGCACCATGCCCGTCGAGTCGGTGTTCCCGCGCCTGGAACCGCTGCTGCCGCGCGTGCAGAAGCCCATCCAGTACGTCGGCGGCGAGCTGAACTCGACCGTCAAGGACTGGGACGCGGCGGCGGTCCGCTGGGCGCTCATGTATCCGGACGCGTACGAGGTCGGCCTGCCCAACCAGGGCGTCATGATCCTGTACGAGGTGCTCAACGAGGTCGCGGACGTCCTCGCCGAGCGGACGTACGCGGTGTGGCCGGACATGGAGAAGCTCATGCGCGAGCGCTCCGTCCCGCAGTTCACCGTCGACGCGCACCGGCCGGTCGGCGCCTTCGACGTCTTCGGCGTCAGCTTCTCGACCGAGCTGGGCTACACCAACCTGCTCAACGCGCTCGACCTGGCCGGCATCCCGCTGGAGTCCCGCGACCGCACCGACGACCACCCGATCGTGCTGATCGGCGGGCACGCGTCGTTCAACCCCGAGCCGATCGCCGACTTCATCGACGCGGTCGTGGTCGGCGACGGCGAGCAGGCGGTGCTCCAGATCACCGACATCATCCGGGCGTGGAAGGCGGAGGGGCGGCCCGGAGGACGCGATGAGCTGCTGTTCCGCCTCGCGGCCACCGGGGGCGTGTACGTCCCGCGCTTCTACGACGTCGACTACCTCGACGACGGCCGCATCCAGCGCGTGGCGCCGAACCGCTCGGGGGTGCCGTGGCGGGTGTCGAAGCACACCGTGATGGACCTGGACGAATGGCCGTACCCCAAGCAGCCGTTGGTGCCTCTCGCGGAGACCGTGCACGAGCGCATGTCGGTCGAGATCTTCCGGGGCTGCACGCGCGGATGCCGCTTCTGCCAGGCCGGCATGATCACGCGCCCGGTGCGCGAGCGCAGCATCACCGGCATCGGCGAGATGGTCGAAAAGGGCCTGAAGGCCACGGGTTTCGAGGAGGTGGGCCTGCTGTCCCTCTCCTCCGCCGACCACAGCGAGATCGCGGACGTCGCCAAGGGCCTCGCGGACCGCTACACCGAGGACAAAATCGGCCTCTCCCTGCCCTCGACCCGCGTCGACGCGTTCAACATCGACCTGGCCAACGAACTGACGCGCAACGGCCGCCGCTCCGGCCTGACGTTCGCCCCCGAGGGCGGCAGCGAGCGCATGCGCAAGGTCATCAACAAGATGGTCAGCGAGGAAGACCTGATCCGCACGGTCGCGACCGCCTACGGCAACGGCTGGCGTCAGGTCAAGCTCTACTTCATGTGCGGCCTGCCCACCGAGACCGACGAAGACGTTTTGGAGATCGCGGAGATGGCGAAGAAGGTCATCGCCAAGGGCCGCGAGGTCTCCGGCAACCGCGACATCCGCTGCACGGTCTCGATCGGCGGCTTCGTCCCGAAACCTCACACCCCGTTCCAGTGGGCCCCGCAACTCGACCCGGAAACGACGGACGCCCGCCTCCAGAAACTCCGCGACGTGATCCGCGCCGACAAGCAGTACGGCAAGGCGATCGGCTTCCGCTACCACGACGGCAAGCCCGGCATCGTGGAAGGCCTGCTGTCCCGCGGCGACCGCCGCGTCGGCCGCGTCATCCGCGCGGTCTGGGAGGACGGCGGCCGTTTCGACGGCTGGAGCGAGCACTTCAGCTACGAACGCTGGATGCGCTCCGCCGAGAAGGCGCTGGCCGACGAGCCGGTCGACGTCGCCTGGTACACCACCCGCGAGCGCGACTGGAACGAAGTCCTCCCCTGGGACCACCTCGACTCCGGCCTGGACAAGGACTGGCTGTGGGAGGACTGGCAGGACGCGTTGGACGAGGTGGAGGTCGAGGACTGCCGCTGGAACCCCTGCTTCGACTGCGGCGTCTGCCCCCAGATGAGCACCGAGATCCAGGTGGGCCCCACCGGCAAGAAGCTGCTGCCGCTGTCGGTCGTGAAGTAACTCTCTTCCGCTGGGCAGGACGAGGAACTTGAACTCGCCCTGCCCAGCTCAGAGTTGACCCACAGCGACGGTCTCGATCGCCTCGAAAATGTCCGCGTCGGTCAACTGCTGCCACTCGGGAAGATCAGGCCAATCGGCGACATAGCCCGGTTTCGGATCCTCGAAGTGCTTGAACATCTGCGCGACCCAGCACGTCGCCACGAAGCGCCCTTTTTGTTCTCGTGTGAGCCTGCCCGCGTGCCCACCGCTGATCTCGATGAGTTGACGGACCTGCTCATAGACGGCCCCCGCCGCCTCCCGCTCCCACTGCGGCGTCTCGTCCCACGGAACGACGTACCCGGCCTTCGGCTCCCCGGGAAAGTGCCGACGCACCCCCGCGATCCAGGCCTCCCGAAACAACCGAGCGCCTTCGATCTGTGACATGCGGCTTCCTCTCGTGATGACGACGCTTCGCGAGAAGTATGAACCACTTTGTGGGACTGAGTTGTTGGCGAAGACCCTTCGCGAGGGTTGCCTGCGTGCTTGAGTGGATAGGCAGCCCCACGGGAAGGCTTCAGGCATGGGTGCGAACATCGGCGAACAACTCCGGGATGTACGCAAGCGCCGGGGTTTGACGCAACGGGAACTGGCCGAACTGTCAGGCGTGTCCCTGTCGTTGATCCGGAAGTTGGAGCAGGGGGAGAAGTCGGATACGCGTCTGGAGACGGCGCGGAAGCTGGCGACGGCTCTTCGCGTGCCCACCACGCGCCTGATGACAGACAGCCGGGAAGATGCTGCAACGCAGGAGACGGTCGATCTGTGGGAGCCCGTCCGACAGATGCTTGTGGCGCACTCCGAAGATAAGGACCTCGAAGAACCGACGGTTGAAGGTATCGGCTCGTCGTTGCGCGCGGTGTTGCGGCTGTTGTCGAGCAACCGCCTCACCGATCTTGGCGCAGTCCTCCCCGCACTCCTGCGTGATGCGGAGGCGCTGGACAAGCGTGAACCGGGTGAGCGCGCGTTGCGCGCGACATTGATGCATGTGACCGGGCGGCTCCTGACCCAGACCCGGCAATTCGATGCCGCCGAGATGGCTCTTGAAAATGCGCTCGACGCATCTGTGGATCGCCTTCAGGGCGCAGCGGCTGCCAACACCCAAGGCTGGCTTCTTCTGCGTCGCGGACGACTTGCGGAGGCCCGCGCGTTGGCTACCGAGTGGGCGGATGCGACCGAGCCCCGCATGTCCAAAGCCACATCGGACGACCTGAGGGCGTGGGGGTGGTTCCTGTTGCGTGTGTCTGCGGCCGGCATCCGCGACAACCGCCCTGGTGAAGCGGAGGACTCACTGAGGCTGGCCCGTGCGGCGGCCGTCGCCATCGGGCGCGAATATGCGCCCCATGGGACTTCGTTCGCTCCCTTCGGACCCGTGACTGTCGCGATGAAGCATGCGGAGAACGCGATGATCGCCAACCGGCCGGACCGGGTGCTTCAACTGGCTTCCCGGATCCCGCTGGACCAAATGCAACCCAGCACGAACAACCGAAACAGGCACCTACTCGATGTCGCAGACGCGCATGCTCGAATGCGGCAGTTCGCCGAATCAGTCGAGGTTCTTCAGAAGGTGCAGGCCGCAGCTCCTGAATGGCTTCCACACCAGCGCTACGCCCGAGACATCATGGGGCGCATCGTCGCCGGTCGGCGCTCGCTGACGCCGGAGATGCGGACTCTCGCCGATACGGTCGGACTGCCCCTGTAACCCCCCCGTAGCACTTCGCAGGCACAAGCAAACGAAGTGCCATTGAACCCTTTTCTCCCTGCTCCGTAGCGTTGCTTGCATGACGGGTAGTGATCACACACAGCCGTACGCGTACCGACGCGAGGCATGACCATCGCGAATTACCGCGTCGATCCCGAAACGGGTGAACGAACTCCCCGTGAGGTGACGACGTACGCACCCAGCGGGCTTTTCGACGCGTGCCGGCTGAGCCTTACCTCGTCGGCGTGGCCTCCGTGCGCGTGTCCAAGGTGCCAGGCACGGCCGGGAAGACAAAGCACGTGAGCGGCAATCTCACCGGTGTCGCCGTGCTGCCGCTGATGCCGGAGGCACTGGCTCAACTTCCGTACCCCGAACGGTCGTTGGAGATCATATTTGCCCGCGCTGCCATCGAACAGCCCGATGGCAGCCACCTCGTCGGCCCACTCCATCTCCGAACATCCCCCATGGAAGCGGCGGTTCTGGCCCTCGCCATCCAAGACACCATCACCGTAACCGCCCTCGCCGAGGCCCGCCGCCTCCGCGAACACGGCCACACGAGTGCGGACACCGGCGTTCTCACCCGCGTGCTGTCCGGTCTTCGTGAGCTGAAGATCTGAGCACTCACGCAATGACAAACGGTGGCTTGTGCGGCCGCACTCGGTTGTCTCGCAGAACGAATTCGATCGCGCCCGGCGCGCACTCCGTCAGCGTTGGGCGGAAGAAGCCGCTCGCGCTGGAGAGTTCCGCACGGCCGACCCAAGCACCCTGATGTCGGCCATTGAATCGCTGCCCCGACCGAGCCTCAAGGGCTCCGCATGACCGAGTACAGCGAGGCTGTGGCTCGACGCGAGGCGGCCGAAGAGCGCATCAGGGTCGCCAAGGCAGCCTACGCAGAAAGGAGGGAGACCAAGGACTACCGCCTCTGCGGTTGGGGGACGACACCAGCGAGACCGCCGTTCCATGCCGCAAGGCCCCGTAATCCAACTCATCGGGAGGAACGGGAAATGACGGTTACGTTCGACGCGCAAGCACCCGCACGCCTGAGTGACATCGAGAGCCTGTCGCTCGACCTCACGCGCAAGTGCCAACTCGCTTGCACCCATTGCTACAACGCGTCCGGCCCCGACGGTAGGCACGGGACGATGAGCCGCGCGGACTGGCTCAACCTGGTCGACGAGGCCGCGGCCTACGGTATTCGCGACCTCCAGCTCATCGGCGGTGAGCCAACACTGCACCCCGACGCGGCCGACATCGCCAAGCGCGCGCTCGACAACGGCCTGACCGTGGAGGTCTACTCCAACCTCGTCCACGTGACCGGGGAGTGGTGGGAGGTCTTCCGGATCGATGGCGTGCGCGTCGCAACCTCCTACTACGGAGCCGACGACGACACGCACAACCGCGTCACAGGCCGCCCCTCACGCGCCCGTACCGAAGCGAACATCGTCCGGGCCCTCGCCTTGGGCATCCGGCTGCGGGTGGGAATCGTCCGAATCCACGAGGACCAGGACGTTGAGGCTGCGGTCCGACACCTGAACGACCTCGGCGTGCGAGACATCCGCGTGGATGATCAACGTCCCCTCGGTCGGGCCGGCAACAGCACCGACCCGGCTGCCCTGTGCGGTCGGTGCGGAGCGGGCCGCGCCGCAGTCGGCCCGGACGGGACCGTGACGCCCTGCACCCTGGCACCATGGATGCGCGTGGGGTCCATCCACGACGCACCGTTGGCCGACGTGCTCAACGGGGAAGTCATGGCTGATGCGCGCCGCTCGATTCGCGACGCGGCGATGTCGTCCAAGCCGAAGCGGTGCGACCCCAACACGGAATGCACGCCCGGCTTCCCTGGAAGCGAATGCGACCCGAGGAACTGATCACCGAGTGGACACCATCGAAGACCTCCCGGCCCTGCTCGATTTGGTCGCGTCGCACACCGGTCCCGTGGGCCGCTACACGCCGGCCCCCTCCGGGAACATGTCCGACGCGCTCTTGCTCGTCGAGTCCGAGGCTGGGAGGTTCTTCGTCAAGGGCATGCGCAACAGCCCCGGGGGTCGCCTCGACTCCCTCGATCGCGAACTGACCGTCAATAGCCACCTGGACGGCATCGCGCCACGCTTGGTGGCAACGCTGCGTGATGCAACGTGGGCAGTTGGCGTGTTCGACTACATCGACGGGGCGCCCGCAGACCTGAAGACCCCGGACGGCGCGCGCTGTCTCGCGCGGCTGATCGACCGGGTTTCGGATCTTCGACTTCCCGTCGAGCTGGACTGGCCCGAGACGAGATGGGACCGCTTCTGCGAGACCCCGGAGCTGCTGCGTGGGCGAACGATCTGCCACGGCGACCCGCACGGCAACAACGTGATCATCGAACGCGCCAGCGGTCGCGCGTACCTGGTCGACTGGGCATGGCCCACTCTGGCGGCTGGATTCATTGACGCGGCTCTGCTGGCCAATCAGCTCATCTGCGCTGAGCACTCCCCCCAGGAGGCGGAGGCGATCGTCAGCGATATCCGGGGCTGGCGGAACGCAGACCCGAAGGCGGTCGATGCGTTCCTCGTGGCGAACGTCCGCATGATGGAGGAGCGTTACGCCAGGACCGAGGCCCCCTGGATCAAAGCTGTGCTCGACGGATGGCGCGAATGGCTGGGCTACCGGATGCCATAGATCCAGTCTCGCCCAGACGACAAGAAGCCCCCTAGCCATCAGGCCAGGGGGCTTCTTGCGTTTCATCAGCGAATCGGGAAGGGCACACTTTCCGCCGGGGACGTCATGCACATCCCCCGCGGCTACTGGCACCGGGCCACCCGCGCCGACTGCGGCGACGGCCTCAGCTTCCACGCAACGTTCGGGTTCACCCGGCGAACCGGTGCCTCCTGGATGGAGTACCTGGCCGAATGGTGCCGGGACGACCCGCGGTTCCGGCGGAACCTCGAACGCGCGATGTCCTCCGATCAGGTGCTCCAAGTGCGGGGACTCATCGACGCCGCCGCCACGCTGGCCGCCGAACGCACCCCGCTGCACTATCTGGACCAGTACCCGCTGGAGACCACCCAGGCCCGGCAGGTCCCTTACCTGTCGACGTTCGGCCCACTGGAAGCGGTGGTCTGCACCACCCCGTTCCCGCCTCGTATCACCGTCGCGGACGGGCGAGTCGCCCTCGCAGCCGTAGGCAAGCGGCTGACCCTCCCCGGTGCGGCCGAGGACGCCGTATGGCCGCTCCTGAGCGGCCACCCCGTGAAGCTCGGCACGAACGTTGACGGGCCCACCCAGGGCCTGGCGGAACTACTCGTCCGGGAGGGCCTGTGCTCGCCGTTGACCCCCGAGTTGTCCTCGGGCTACACCGATCTGGTCACCGACGCGACACCCTCGAAGGTGCCCTTGACGCAGGCATCGACGGCCTAGACACGGCCTTTAGTTACGCGGGCTTCGCATCACACACGATTCTCGCGAGCACGGTGCCGGATGTGCTTGCCCGGTTCAGCATCTCGACCAAGGTCGGCTACCTGCCCGGTGGCCGTCACACGTTGGGGCCGGAAGCCTTGCCCGCCGCGATCTCGGCCGCGAGCCCGACGTGATCTTGCTGCACAATCCGGAGCAATCCCTCCGCGGGGTTGTGGCAGCGCAAGCGAGCGAGGTATTTGCCGCAGCATGCACAGTGCTGCACGACGCGGCTGCGGCCGGCATGTGCCACAACTGGGAAGCAGCGTCGTGGGACACGCGGCCCCTCCTGGACCTGGGCCGGGTCGGTCCCGTGCCCGGGGTGGTGATGGTCCGGGCGGGCCTGCTCGTCCCGATCGATGTCCTTGACGCCTCGGACGTACTGATGGATGGGTGGGGTATTGCTCCGGAGCACCGTTGGGGCATGAGCCCCTTCGGTCGTCAGCCTCGCGCCCCGCTGTGGGACCAAATCCTCGACCCGTGCACATTCTTGAGAGACGGCGACGGCCTGACTCGGCTCGAAGGAGCATTCCGGGTCGCTTACAACCTGCCCGACGTCGCAGCGGTGGCCGTCGGATCGGACAACCCGGCACACCTCAGAGGTCTGGTGTCGTCCCTCAAGAGCACGCCGAACCTCGGGCACCTGGATGCCTACGGGGACGCGCTCCGCGAGCGAATCCGAAGTCGTTCCCTACCGGACGGCGAGGGCTGACGCCGCCGCGTGTCGGGCGGGGCCGTAGAGGGGGTCGTCGTCCGATCCGTAGGCGATGACCTTGGCGAGGGTGAACAGCCGCATCACACGACCGTCATCGCTCTCCAGATCCTCCCGACGCTCCGCCCACACGCGCGCGGCCAACGACGGCACCGCGAGCGAATCCCCCCACAGCGTTGGCGCGTCCAGCCCTTCGGGCGCCAAGCCCCAGTCTTCCCAGTCGAAAATCATGCAGGCGGGTCCGGCGACGTTCGCCCAGTTCAGATCAGCATGCGCCGCTCGCCATGTCCGCACTGACATGTCACCGGCCTCCGGGAACGAGTGGTGGAGAGTATTCGGCACGTCCATGAACGCGTTGCGCGTTCAGCCCACCACCAGGATCGCGACGCCCGGCTACACCCGGCGAACTGTCGGTGGATCACAAAACGCAGGAACATCGAGCACATGCGCAAGGCTTGGGATGATGACCTTGACCAGCAGCTTATCGCTGAGGCCAAGCGCCGTAGGGTAGGTCCCTACGATCTCATTGCGGAAGCTGTGCGGGCGCACCTTGCTTCCGGGGGTAGGGCAGCCCCAGTTCGGTGCTGTCCTTCTCCTTATTTGTAGGGCTGCGTCCATCTGCGCGCAGATGGACGCGGCGATCCAGGTGGCCCCACCGGCAAGAAGCTGTTGCCGCTGTCGGTCGTGAAGTAGCGTCGCGGCCCGGTCGGGCGACGAGCGCTCGCGGTCTCCTCGCGCCCGGCGCGGAGTCGGCGCCCGGTGGCCCGGCGAAGGGCGGAGGTCGCCGGGCCGACCGGGGGACTGCCGCTGACGGACCGGCGACAGCGTGTGCTCGGCCGCGCCCGGCGGCCGCCCGGGCCCCCGGTATCCGCAAAAGTGCGAAGACCGCGAAAATGGGCGGGATTTGGGGTCCTCGTGGCGAACGGGCCGACCTTAGCAAGGCGAAGCGGTGTAGCGTGCCCGGTTTGTGACCGCAACCGGGGGTGCCGGGAGGTACGTCCCAGTCGACAACTGAGCCTTCGGGAGGCGACGTGCGTGACGTGCCCGCGCAGAGTGGCGCCGATCCGGGGCGACACGAGGAGTCGCCGCCGGACGCGCGTCCCGCCGAGCCGGGAGACGCGGGCGGCCGGGTGCCTCGGGGCAGGTCCTCGATCGCGTGGGAGAAGTTGCCGCGTTCCGGGGGGCGCGCGGGCGACGAGCCCCGGCTGGTGGGGTTCGACAAACCGGCCGAGGAGCCGGCCGCCGCGGACGAACCCCCGGGCGCGCCCGGGTGGTTGCTCTGGCCGGTGCGGATTCTCGCGTTTGTCTTCGTCCTGCCGTTCCAGCTTCTGCGCACGGCGCTTGTCGCGATATGGGCGGCGATTCGTATCGCCGCGCGTGCCGTGGGGCAGGTGCTGGCCTGGCCGTTTGTCCAACTGTGGCGCGGATTGCGGTGGTTGGGCCGGGTGCTCGCGGGGCCGCTCAGGGTTCTCGGGCGGGTGCTGGCGTGGCCCTTCCGGATGCTGTGGCGCGGATTGTGTGCGCTCGCCGCCGGGATCGGCTGGTTGCTGGGCGGGCTCGGGGTCGCCGTGCGGTGGCTCGGGCGCGTGGTCGCCTGGCCGTTCGTGATGCTGTGGCGCGGGATCGCCTGGCTCGGGATACACACCTGGGCCGTACTGGCCGTCCTCGGGCGTCTCCTCGCCTGGCCGTTCCTTCAACTCATGCGTGGTTTGCGGAGATTCGGCCCCTGGCTCGGCAACCTCCTGGCCTGGCCGTTCGTGATGCTGTGGCGAGCGCTGTGCTGGTGCGGGCGGGTATTGCGTGAGCCCGTCGCGTGGGCCGGGCGGGCGCTGCGGGCCGTCGGTCGCGGGATCGGGTGGCTCGTGCGGGGGCTCGGCACCGTCGTGGCCTGGCCGTTCGTCAAGCTTTGGCAGGGTTTGGCATGGGTCGGGCGCCTGCTGCTCGCGGGTCTGCGGCATGTGGGTAGCGCGATTTCGTGGGCGGCCACCCGCTCGTGGCGGTTCCTGCGGTTCCTCGGCCGGATCCTGGCGTGGCCGTTCGTCGTGGTCTGGCAGCATGTCGTCCGTCCCGCCGGTCGGGCGGCGCGTACCTCCATGGGGTGGGGCAAACGCGCCGTGACGCGCGTGTTGCGCTGGCTGACGTGGCCGTTTGTCGCCGTCTACCGCGCGGTGCTCACCCCGATCGGGCACGCGGTGCGGTCCGCGGCGCGGGCGACACGCCGGGCGGCGGCCGAGACGCGGGCGAGTATCCGCCGGACCCTGGCCGATGTGCGGCGGTCGCTGGGCCGGGGCGGTCGCTGACGCCAGGGCCATGGGTCCCCGTACTCTGGGGGGAGAGCCTCGCGCTCGCCCACGGTCGACCGGCACCACGCGTCGGAGCCGAGGGCACGCGACCGCCGCTCGCCCACGTGACGCACCACCTGTTCTGTCTTTGCTTGTTCGCACTATTTGAGGACTGAGTAGCCCTGGCCCGCCGAATGCCCGAAGGACCGCCGCCCGCACCGGCCGTCCAGAAACTGCGTCTGCGCTACGCCAAGCGCGGGCGCCTGCGATTCACCAGCCACCGCGATTTCCAGCGCGCGTTCGAGCGCGCCCTGCGCCGTGCCGACGTACCGATGGCGTACTCCGCCGGATTCACGCCGCACCCCAAGGTCTCGTACGCGGGCGCGGCCCCCACCGGTGTCGCCAGCGAGGCCGAGTACCTGGAGCTTTCGGTCGCGCGCCGCTGCGAACCGGTCGATCTGCGTCGGCGACTCGACGCGTCCCTGCCCCCCGGCCTCGACGTCCTCGACGTCGTCGAAGCCGCGCCCGGCAATCTCGCCGAGCGATTGCAGGCCTCCGTGTGGGAGATCCGGCTTCCGGAGGTCGACCCGGAGGTCGCGCGCAAGGCGGTCGACGCGTTCCTGGGTGCCGAGGCCGTCGAGGTCGAGCGCATGACCAAGAACGGCAAACGCACCTTCGACGCCCGCGCGGCGGTCGCCCTGCTGGACGCGCGCGCATCGTCCGATGACCGGATTGACGCAGGTCATCAGGGTGTCGATGGGAGTGCCGACGCACCCTGTGCGATACTGCGATTGGTTGTACGGCACACTACGCCCGCCGTCCGACCCGACGACGTTCTGTCCGGTCTTCGCCTGGTCGCCGACCTCGCGCCGCCCGTACCCGCCGCGGTGACTCGCTTGGCGCAGGGGCCGCTCGACACCGTGACCGGAGCGGTGACCGATCCGCTCGCACCCGAGCATGCGGTGACCTCGACGGGGAACGAGGAACGGCAGCCGGACTGACCGCGGACCGGAGCACGGACCGCCGTCGACGCCTCGGCCCGGAACGACCGGGCCTCTGGGGCGCATCCGACAGACTTTCGCCAGCCCCGCCCGGTGCGGAGCCGGCGAGTGAGAGACGAGCTTCCGTGCGGCGCCCGTAACTGGAGCGCCCGGAAGCGTGACGGGAGACCGACCCGCATGCTCGACAACGAGCCGAACGGTGCGGCGTCCGATGACGCCCAGCCGCATGACACCGCCACATCCAACGACGCCGCGACAGCCTCGGACACGGGTACGCCCGCCGCTCCGGAGGCCGCGGCCACGACACCCCCGCGTCGCCGCCGCCGTGCCGCGAGCCGGCCGGCCGGGCCCCCGAAGGTGACGGCTGAGGACCCCGCGGCGGCACCGGCCGCCGAGGAGCCGGCCGCCGACACCGAGGTCGCCCCGGAGCCCGACGCCGACGTGGTCCCGCCGGAGGAGGCGCCCGCCGAGGCGGTCGGCGCCGACGACGAGACCCCGGACGACGGCGCCGACACCCCGGAGGCCACCGCCGAGGCCGAGCCGGAACCGGAGCCCGCGCCCCGGCGCACCCGGCGTACGCGCAAGCGCGCCGTGGCCGCCGAGCCGGAGCCCGAGCCCGCCGACGAGACACCCGCCGCCGACGAGACACCCACGAGCGCGCCGGAGGCGGACGCCGAGCCCGCACCCCGGCGTACGCGGCGTACGCGCAAGCGCGTGACGGCCGAGCCGGAGCCCGAGGCGGCCCCGCAGGAGGCGGCCAAGGGCGAGACCGCGCCGGAAAGCGCGGCGGAACCGGAGCCCGAGCCCTCCGCCCCCACGCGCCGCGTGGCGCCCGCGATCTTCCAGCCGCTGTTCCAGGCCCCGCAGGCCCCCGAGACCCGGGCGCCGCGCTTCACCGTGTCCGAGCCCGCCCCCGGGGCCGAGACAACCGGGCCCGAGCCGCGCGCGGAGCAGGACGAAGCCGACGAGGCCGCCGAGGAGCCCCGCACCCGCCGCCGTCGTACGCGCCGCAACCCGGCCGCCGAGGCCGCCGCGAGCATGTCGGGCGTGACCGTCGCCGAGCCCGGTACCCCGCAGCCGCCGCAGGAGGCCGACACCGAGCCCGACAGTCAGCCCGACACCGAGGAAGCCGACACCGAAGCCGACGCCGAGGAGGAGTCGGGCGACCGCCCGACCCGCCGTCGCCGCCGCGGTGGTCGCCGCCGCCGTGGCCGCGGCGACGCCGAGCGCGCCGAGGGCGAAGGCGACGAGGGCGCCGAGGACACCGACGAGGAATCCGAGACCGCCGAGGCCGAGGAAGGCCACGACGACGAAGACGGCGGCGCCACGACGACCCGCCGTCGCCGCCGTCGCCGCCGCCGTGCGGAAGGCGACGCCGAGGCCCCGGGCGCCGACGACCCGGAGCGGACCGTCGTCAAGGTGCGCGAACCCCGGTCGCGCCGCGCCGAGCGCGACGACGACGCCGCGGGCGACGGCGTGCAGAGCGTCAAGGGCTCGACGCGCCTCGAAGCCAAGAAGCAGCGCCGCCGCGAGGGCCGTGAGCAGGGCCGCCGGCGCGTCCCGATCATCACCGAGGCCGAGTTCCTCGCGCGCCGCGAGGCGGTCGAGCGGGTCATGGTCGTCCGGCAGACCGGCGAGCGCACGCAGATCGGTGTGCTGGAGGACGGCGTGCTGGTCGAGCACTTCGTCAGCCGCACGCAGGACCAGTCCGGGTACGTCGGCAACGTCTACCTGGGCAAGGTGCAGAACGTCCTGCCGTCGATGGAGGCCGCCTTCGTCGATGTCGGCAAGGGCCGCAACGCGGTGCTGTACGCCGGCGAGGTCAACTTCGAGGCGGGGGCGCCGCGCCGCATCGAGGCCGTGCTCAAGAGCGGCCAGTCGGTCCTGGTGCAGGTCACCAAGGACCCGATCGGCCACAAGGGCGCCCGGCTGACCAGCCAGGTCTCGCTGCCCGGCCGCTACCTGGTGTACGTGCCCGAGGGCACGATGACCGGGATCAGCCGCAAGCTGCCGGACACCGAGCGCGCGCGGCTCAAGAGCATCCTGAAGAAGATCGTCCCCGACGACGCCGGCGTCATCGTCCGCACCGCGGCCGAGGGGGCGAGCGAGGACGAACTGGCCCGGGACGTCGCACGCCTCCAGGCGCAGTGGGAGGACATCAAGAAGAAGGCCGCGACCGCGAACGCGCCGGCGCTGTTGTACGGCGAGCCCGACATGACGGTCCGGGTGATCCGCGACATCTTCAACGAGGACTTCTCCAAGCTCGTCGTCTCCGGCGACGAGGCCTGGGACACGGTGCACGGGTACGTGTCGCACGTGGCCCCGGACCTGGCGCCGCGTCTGTCGAAGTGGACGAGCGACGTCGACGTGTTCGCGACGTACCGCATCGACGAGCAGCTGATGAAGGCGCTCGACCGCAAGGTGTGGCTGCCGAGCGGCGGTTCGCTGGTCATCGACCGCACCGAGGCGATGGTGGTCGTCGATGTCAACACCGGCAAGTTCACCGGTCAGGGCGGCAACCTCGAGGAGACCGTCACCCGGAACAACCTGGAGGCGGCCGAGGAGATCGTGCGGCAGCTCCGGTTGCGCGACCTCGGCGGCATCATCGTCATCGACTTCATCGACATGGTCCTGGAGAGCAACCGCGAGCTGGTGCTGCGGCGCCTGCTCGAATGCCTGGGCCGGGACCGTACGAAGCACCAGGTCGCCGAGGTCACCTCGCTCGGGCTGGTGCAGATGACGCGCAAGCGCGTCGGGCAGGGCTTGCTGGAGGCGTTCTCCGAGACGTGTGAGAAGTGCAACGGGCGCGGAGTGCTCGTCCGCATGGACACGCCGGAGCCCAAGTCGAGCGGGTCCGGCCGCCGGCGTCGCGGCAAGGGCGGCAACGCCAACGGCGCGGCCGAGCACGTCCACGAGGAGCCGGTCGAGACGCCCGCCGCCGAGGAGGCCGAGCCGGTCGAGGCCGCGGAGCCCGTCGAGCCGGTGGAGGTCGTCGTCGCGGAGGTTCCCGAGACCGGCGGTGCGGTCGAGGAGATCGGGATCGTCGAGACGCCGGAACCGGTCGCGGCGGCCGAGTCGGAGTCCCCGGTTGTGACGGAGGCCGAGGCGGAGGTTGTCGTCGTCGTTCCCGAGACGGCCGAGGTGGTCGAGCGGGTGGAGACGGCGTCGGAGGTCGAGGCGGCGGAACCGGTGGCGGAACCGGCCTCGGAACCCGCCGCGTCGGAGGCCCCGGCCGGTACGGAGCCCGCGGTGACCGCGGAAGCCGGGCAGGCCGCCGAAGGCGTGGCTCCGGAGGCCGCTGCCGCGCCCGGGGCCGCACCGGAGGAGGCCGCCGCGGAAGCCCCCGCGGAAGCCGCCACGGAGGCGCCGAAGAAGGCGGCCAAGCGCGCGCCGCGCAAGACGGCCGCGAAGACCGCCGCCAAGAAGACGGCCGCGAAGAAGACCGCGGCGAAGAAGACGACGGCGAAGCGGACGACGCGCAAGACGGCGGCCTCGGAACCCGAGGCGCCTCCCGCGGCGGACGCGGACGCCGGGGCGGCCCCCGGCGGGCCCGAGCCGGCGGCGGAGCCACCCGCCAAGCCGCGCAAGACCGCCCGCAGGGCGACCCGTCCGGCGGGCGCGCCCGCCGGGGGGTCATCCGACCAGCCGGCCGCCGATTCGGCGGACGGCGGAACGCCCGAGCCCGCCGAATCGGTCGGTGCCGGGGCGTCGTCGGGGCAGTGAACCCGGGGCGTTCCGGGAGGTGGCCGGAGGCGGACCGCCGACGTGCGCCGTCGGCTGTGCGGCCCCCGGCCACCCGGTTTGACCTGGGGAGGACGGGGTCCGTAAGGTTGACCCTCGGCATGTTCATGCCAGGCTCCCGAGCACCCACCTCCCGGCGGTCGCCGCCGGGGGAGGCCACCCGGCATCGGCCGGGGCCGGCTGGCGTCAGGGGCTCCGATCGATACAGAGAGCGGGTTCGCGGTGTACGCGATCATTCGCGCCGGCGGTAGGCAGCACAAGGTTGCCGTCGGTGATGTCATTCAGGCCGACCGTGTGCAGACCGCGGCCGGCGAGACCGTCGAGCTTCCGGTGCTGCTCCTGGTCGACGGTGAGTCCGTGACGAGCGACCCGTGGGTCCTCGCGGGTGTGAAGGTGACGGCCGAGGTCGTCGACCACACCAAGGGCAAGAAGATCGACATCCTGAAGTACAAGAACAAGACCGGCTACCGCAAGCGCATGGGTCACCGCCAGCAGCACACCCAGCTCAAGGTCACCGGCATCGAGACCGGGAAGTAGAGGACATGGCACACAAAAAGGGCGCATCGTCCACCCGTAACGGCCGTGACTCCAATGCCCAGCGGCTCGGCGTGAAGCGTTTCGGCGGCCAGGTCGTCAACGCGGGCGAGATCATCGTCCGCCAGCGCGGCACGCACTTCCACCCCGGTGCCAACGTCGGCCGCGGCGGCGACGACACCCTGTTCGCGCTCTCCGCGGGTGCGGTGCAGTTCGGCACGCACCGCGGGCGCCGTGTTGTGAACATCGTCCCGGCGGCCTGACGCCCGAGGGACCACCTTGCTCGACCCGAAGGCGGACCGGAACACGGTCCGCCTTCGGGCTTTGTCGGTGACAAACCGCTGGAGGCAATCGTGACCACCTTCGTCGACCGCGTCGTCCTGCACGTGGCCGCGGGTAACGGGGGCCACGGGTGCGCCTCGATCCACCGTGAGAAGTTCAAGCCGCTCGGCGGGCCCGACGGCGGGAACGGCGGTCGCGGGGGCGACGTGTCGCTCGTCGTCGACCCCAACGTCACCACCCTGCTGGAGTACCACCACTCGCCGCACCGCAAGGCGACGTCCGGCAAGCCCGGCGCGGGCGGCAACCGCAGCGGTGCCGACGGCGGCGACCTCGTGCTCGCGGTGCCCGACGGCACCGTCGTCAAGCGCCTGCTGCCGGGCGGCGGCGAGGAGTTCGTCGAGGACCTCGTCGGCAACGGCACCACCTTCGTACTCGCCCAGGGCGGCCGGGGCGGTCTCGGCAACGCCGCACTCGCGTCGCCGCGCCGCAAGGCCCCCGGTTTCGCGCTGCTCGGCGAGCCCGGCGGCGGCGGCGACTATGTCCTCGAACTCAAGACGGTCGCCGACATCGCGCTCGTCGGCTACCCGAGCGCGGGGAAGTCGAGCCTGATCGCGGCGCTGAGCGCCGCGCGGCCCAAGATCGCCGACTACCCGTTCACGACCCTGGTGCCGAACCTGGGCGTGGTCACCGCGGGAGACGTCGTCTACACCGTCGCCGACGTACCGGGGCTGATCCCCGGTGCCAGCCAGGGCAAGGGCCTCGGCCTGGAGTTCCTGCGGCACGTCGAACGCTGCAAGGCCCTCGTGCACGTGCTCGACTGCGCGACCCTGGAGCCCGGCCGCGACCCGGTCAGCGACCTGGACACCATCGAGGCCGAGCTGACGGAGTACGGCGGGCTCGACGACCGGCCGCGCATCGTCGCGCTCAACAAGACCGACATCCCCGACGGCGGCGACCTCGCCGACCTGGTGCGCGCCGACCTCGAAGGCCGCGGCCTCCAGGTGTTCGAGGTGTCCGCGGTCAGCCACAAGGGGCTGCGCGAACTGTCGTTCGCCATGGCCGCGTTGGTGCAACAGGCCCGCGAGGCCGCGCCGCCGCCCGAGGCGACCCGCATCGTGCTGCGCCCGGCCGCCGTCGACGACAGCGGGTTCACCGTGACGCGCCGCGGCGAGACGTACTTCGTCCGCGGTGCCAAGCCCGAACGCTGGGTCCGGCAAACGGACTTCGCCAACGACGAGGCGGTGGGCTACCTCGCCGACCGGCTCGCGCGCCTCGGGGTGGAGGAGGCGCTGTTCGACGCGGGCGCGCGTCCGGGGGCCGAGGTGGTGATCGGCGACGAGGAGTCCGGCGTGGTCTTCGACTGGGAGCCGACCGTCGCGACCGGCGCCGAGATGCTGGGCCGCCGCGGCGAGGACCACCGGTTCGAGAGCCAGCGTCCCGCGGTGCAGCGGCGTCGCGAACGCGACTCGTTGCACAGCAAATTCGAGGATTTCGAGCCGTTCGAACAGGAATGACGGCACAAGCCAAGGGGCCTGGCGTGACGCCGGGGGAGTGGGAGCAGCGGCGCATGTCAGTCCCGGTCGGGCGCGAAGAGGTCGCCTCGGCACACCGCATCGTGGTCAAGGTCGGTTCGTCGTCCCTGACCACCGCCGCCGGCGGTCTCGACGCGGAGCGCGTCGACGCCCTCGTCGACGTGATCGCCGCGAAGCGCGCCGAGGGCACCGAGGTGGTCCTCGTCTCCTCCGGCGCCATCGCCGCGGGCCTCGCACCGCTGGGACTCCACCGCCGACCGCGCGACCTCGCGACCGCCCAGGCGGCGGCGAGCGTCGGCCAGGGCCTTCTGGTCGCCCACTACACGGCGTCGTTCGCGCGGTACGACCTGCGGGTCGGGCAGGTTCTGCTGACCGTCGACGACATGACGCGCCGCGTGCACTACCGCAACGCGTACCGCACGCTCGACCGGCTGCTGACCGTGGGGGCGCTGCCGGTGGTCAACGAGAACGACACGGTCGCCACCGAGGAGATCCGCTTCGGCGACAACGACCGGCTCGCGGCGCTGGTGGCCCACCTCGTTCGTGCCGACCTGCTGGTGCTGCTGTCCGACGTCGACGGGTTGTACGACGGCGACCCCGCCAAGCCGACGTCGTCGCTCATCGCCGCCGTGCACGGCCCGGGCGACCTCGCGGGTGTCGAGATCGGCAAGGCCGGGAAGGCCGGCGTCGGCACCGGCGGCATGGTGACCAAGGTCGAGGCGGCCCGCATCGCGACCACGTCGGGCATCCCCGTCGTGCTGACGTCGGCGCGGTACGCGTCGGACGCGCTGTTCGGCAAGGAGACGGGGACGTTCTTCCACCGCACCGGCACGCGCCGCTCCGCCCGGTTGCAGTGGCTCGCGCACGCGACGACCCCGCGCGGCCGTCTCGTGCTGGACGACGGGGCGGTCCGGGCGGTCACCGAGCGGCACACGTCGCTGCTGCCGGCCGGGGTCACGGCCGTCGGGGGAAGCTTCGGCGCGGGAGACCCGGTCGACCTTGTCGACGAAAACGGCAACATCATCGGCCGCGGACTGGTCAACTTTGATGCACAGGAACTCCCCGGGCTCCTGGGCCGCTCCACCCACGAGCTGGCCCGGGAATTGGGGCCGGCGTACGAGCGCGAAGTCGTCCACCGCGACGACCTGGTGCTGATGCGCCGCTGACGCACGCGATGCGGAACCGGCACTGTGCGGGGCCCGGCGGCAGGCCGACGCCGCCGCGGCCGTCCCCCGCGTCATCGACGGAAGGCGGACCGGTGGGACGTGGCAGGGAACTGCCTTGGGAGGCCGCGGCGCCGGGACGGGCCGGCCGCGACGACGCCGAGTCGCTCGCGAACGGCTCGGTGGCGGAGAGGAAGGCGATCCGGATCGAGGAGACCCGGATGTGGCACATAACGCTGACCGTCGCGGGCGGTGCGGTGCCCTCGGACGACATCCGCCGGGGCCTCGAACAACTCGCCCACGACCACCCGTTCCTGCTCGTCGGCCGCTACGCGTCCGACCACGCGGAGGTCCGCTACTGGGAGGAGGCCCGCGACCTCCAGGACGCCGCGGCGCTCGCCCTGCGTCTGTGGGGAGAGCACCGCCGCTCGGCCGGGCTTCCGCCGTGGGAGATCATCGGCCTGGAGGTCGTCGACCGGGGGACGTGGCAGCAGCGTGCGAAGGCCCCGTCCGGTGGCGCGATCACGCCGGTCGTCCCGGGAGGCGTCCAACCGTTCTGACCGGCCGCGCGGCCGTCTCGCCTGACGGAAACCCCGGGGTACCGGCCGTACGGGCTCGGTAGGCTGGAGCCATGAGCAGCAGCGAATCCGCCACCGCGCCCACCACCGAAACGTCGGCCGTCCTCGCCACCGCCCGGCGCGCCCGGGAGGCCGCCGCGGCCCTCGCCCCAGTGGAGCGCCGGACGAAGGACGCCGCGCTGCTCGCGATCGCCGACGCGCTGGTCGCCCGTTCCGCCGAGATCGTCGCGGCCAACGCCGACGACGTCGCCCGGGCCCGCGCGAACGGTACCGCCGAGTCGACGGTCGACCGGCTCACCCTCACCGAGGAGCGCGTGGCCGCCATCGCGTCCGACGTCCGCGACGTCGTCGGCCTGCCCGACCCGGTCGGCGAGGTCGTGCGCGGGTCGACGCTGCCCAACGGTCTGGAACTGCGCCAGGTGCGGGTGCCGCTCGGGGTCGTCGGCATCATCTACGAGGCGCGGCCCAACGTGACGGTGGACGCCGCGGCGCTGTGCCTGAAGTCCGGCAACGCGGTGCTGCTGCGCGGCTCGTCCTCCGCATACGCCTCCAACACGGCTCTCGTGGCCGTGCTGCGCGACGCGATCGCCTCGGTCGGGGTGCCGGCCGACGCGATCCAGCTCGTCCCCGGCGAGTCCCGCGACAGCGTCAACGAGCTGATGCGTGCCCGGGGCCTCGTCGACGTGCTCATCCCGCGCGGCGGCGCGTCGCTCATCCGCACGGTGGTCGAGGGCTCCGTGGTCCCGGTCATCGAGACGGGCGTGGGCAACTGCCACGTGTACGTCGACGCCGACGCCGACGTGGCGACGGCCGTCGAGATCCTGGTCAACTCCAAGGCCCAGCGCGTGTCCGTGTGCAACTCCGCGGAGACCCTGCTCGTGCACGCCGACATCGCGGACGCGTTCGTGCCCGCGGCGCTGGCGGCGCTGAAGGACGCGGGCGTGACGGTGCACGGCGACGCCGCGACCCAGAAGTTCTCCCCCGACGTCGTGCCGGCGACCGACGCGGACTGGGACACCGAGTACCTCTCGTACGACATCGCTGCCGCCGTGGTCGACTCGCTCGACGACGCGGTGGCGCACATCCGCCGCCACTCGTCGGGCCACACCGAGGCCATCGTCACCACGTCGCAGGCCGCGGCCCGGCGGTTCGTGCACCTCGTCGACTCGACCGCGGTCATGGTCAACGCGTCCACGCGCTTCACCGACGGCGGCGAGTTCGGCTTCGGCGCCGAAATCGGGATCTCCACGCAGAAGTTGCACGCGCGCGGGCCGATGGGCCTGCCGGAGCTGACGTCGACCAAGTACGTCGTCACCGGCGACGGCCACGTGCGCGGCTGATCCGGCCGGGTTCCCGCAAGCCGTTCCGCTTCGGCCACCGCGGTAATACTGTGATGCGGTGGCCGATGCGCGAGGGCCGGAACCACCCGACGGCCCGGAGGACTTCGGGGAGAACCCCGAGCACGCGGGGGACGACTGGTCCTCCGTGGTCTTCGACGACGGATTCGTGCGCGCCGCGACCATCCACGAGCCGACCGCCGCCGAGCGGCGGCTCGCGGCGCTGCCGCCGACACCGCTGACCCCGCCCCGGCCGACCGATTTCGGCGAGGACCCCTACCGGCTGCACGATCCGCTTCCGGACGACGGCGTCCGGGCCGGCGCCCCCGACGACGTGCGGGGCTTCGAGCACGGCGACTTCGGCCGCCCGATCGGCCGCACGACGTGGTGGCGCCAGTCGGTGGCCTGGGTGCTGGCGGTGCTGATGGGCGTCGGCGTGGTGGCGATGGCGGTCACCGCGGTCGCGCCCGGGCGCTCGGGGCAGAACGCGCCGAGCCCCCAGCCGTCCGTCGGCACCGTCGCGCCGCGCCCTCCCGGGGCCACCGAGGGGCCCGCTGCGGAGCCTCCCGGGGATCCGCAGGTGCCCGACCTCCGGCATCCCGACGGCGTGACGAACCCGGTCGCGGGCACCGGCCCCGCGGTTCCTGCGGTGATGCTGTGTCCGGCGCCTCCGCGGGCCGGCTGCTGAATCGCGGGGGCGGGCCGCCGGTCGCGCACCGTGTCGCCGCGTGATCCTGGACACGGCGGTCTCGCCGTCGTCGTCCGCATCCGATAGGTTGCGCCCGTGTCTGAGCCACGCGACGGGGGACCCGACCACGAGCCCGAGGCGACGGAAGGGCGGCAGCCCGCGGACGCCGACCCTTTCGAGGGCCTGGTGCTCGACGAGGAATTCATCAAGGGAGCGAAGCAGAGCGAGCCGTCCGCGCGGGCGCGCATGCTCGCCGAGCGCTGGAAGAACGAGCCGCCGGAGGACACCGGGTTTCGTGAGGCGGCCGGGAACCGGGGGCGGCGCCGGCTGCGCCGCCGTCCGACGGGCGGCAATCGCGCGCCGCGGCGACTGGGCGGGGGACGCACGGGGCGCCGCGACCGTACGGACCTCAAGATCGCGATCTGGTTCGTGCTCATCGCGGCGGTGATCCTGTTCCTGTCCGCGCGCGGGGGCTGACCGTCCGTCACCGCCGGTGTGCGGGCGGGGGCCGCCGCGCGACGGAGTGCGGCGCGAGCGGCGGCCGGGCCGCCCGGGGGAACTGAAACCGCGTCAAGAACCGGGTATACGGGCGGTTTACCCCGGTTCCGGGGGGACGCTCCGCCGCCTACCATGGAGCCATGTCCGCTCGGGGTGAACCCCCTGACGGCAGCCGCAGGGGAGGGCCCGACGGCGAGGACGAGTTCCGTGTCGTCTTCGACGAGTCTTTCGTCCAAGCCGCCGTGCTCCATGAGCCGTCGGCGCAGGAACGGCTGCGCACCGGGAAGGGACCCCGGACCCTGCGTCGGGTCCTCGGCGTGCCCGCGACCACGTTCCGGGCCGTGGCACTGTCGCTGTCGGTCGTCGTCCTGATGGTCGGGGCGCTCTACTTCGGCGGACGCCGCGGGGGCGCGCCGGCACATCGGACCGCGTCGGGCCCGGCGGTCCTCGTCCGGGTGTCGCTCGTGCCGGCCGACGGCGTCGTGCCGGTCGTCCTGGCACCGGGGGCCGATCCCTACGCGGGCACCCCCGCCGCCGACTGGAGCGACGGCCGCTCCGGGATCGCGCTGCCCGCGCAGGAGGAGACCGAGCACTTCAGCGCTCCCCAGGTGCGCGAAGGCCTGGAGCTGGTACGGGACTTCGTCGCCGCGACGCAGCTGGATCCGGCGGTGTGGGGCGGGGCGCGGCCGTGGTCGGCGGCGCTGAGCCTCAGGGCGGACCAGTACCAGCAGCTGATCGCCGCCCTCGACCATCCGGTCGACGACGACGTCCATTCCGCGACCGGATGGGTCACCCGCTTCGACGCCGAGACGATCTCGGTCGCCGACACGCGGGTCCGGGTGGACGCCGTGACGACGATCGACGAACCCGTCGACGGCGAGCTGCTGGTGGCGGTCGACGGTGTCTTCGTCTACGCGGTGAAGGCACGCGACAGCGGGGTGTTCACGCGGTTCACCGTCCACCGGGTCTGGGAGTTCCGGATCGACAAACCGGGCCTGCGCGACGCCCAGCTTCGGGTGCGGCGCATCGTGACGGTCGCGGCGCCGCAGGCGTGCACGGCCGCCGCCGCGGCGTACTTCCGCCCGATCTTCCCGGCCGCCGACGGGCCCCCGGCGGCTCCGCCGGACGCCGGGCGGCCGGACGGGACCGGTGCGCGGGGTGCGGCGGACGGGACCGGTGCGCCGGGAGCCACCGGGCAGGCGACCGGGGTGGTCGGGCCGGACGCGGCGCTGCCGTCGCCGACCCCGATGCCGCCGGTCGTGTCGTCCGTTCCGCTGCCGACGGGGTCGCCGATCGACCCGCTCGCGCTCGGCGGCGCGACCGGGACGACCTGCGGGGTGCTCGCCGCCGCGGTGTGACGCCTCGGCCGGCGCCCGTCAGCCGGTGGTGCCGCGTCCCGGGGCGTCGCCCGATCCGCCGTCTTCCGGGCCAGGGCGCTCTTCGGCGGATTTCGGTGGCGCGGTCGTAGCGGAACCCGCCGAGCGGCCGGTGAACTTGTCGCGGAGTCGGCCGCCGGCGTCGGCGGCGCCGTCCGCGAGGTCGCGCAGCAGCCCGAAGAGCGGGTCCGCCGTCTGCCGCGCCGATTCGCGGTACGAGTCGGCCGAGGCCTTCGCCTCGCCGCGCACCGACGTGTTGCCGTCGTCGTCGCGGCGCGGGTAGTCGCCCGCCATGATCGCGGCGTAGCCGGGCCCGTCCGCCCAGCGCTTGAGCTCCGCGACGCGCACGACCGGGAACGGGTGCGACCGGCCGAGCACGTTCATCAGCTTGAGCACGCTGTCGCGCAGGTCTCCGGCCGCGTCGTATTCGGCCGCCTGGGCGAGGAATTCGTCCGTGCTCATCTCGTGCAGGCGCGACCCGCCCGCGATCTTCATGAGCGCCCGGAGCGAGACCTCCGGGTCCTGCCCGACCAACAACCCCGCGCGGTCGCAGCTCAGTTCCGACTTGCGGAACCACTCCTGGAGGGCCGCGACGACCGCCTGGACGGCGAGCGTGCCCAGCGGGATGCCGGACAACCTCACCGACAGGCCCGTCAGGACCAGCAGCATCGTGCGATAGACCGCGTGGCCGGACAGGATGTGGCCCATCTCGTGGCCGATGACCGTGCGCATCTCGTCGTCGTCGAGCAACTCGACCAGGCCGGTCGTCACGACGATGAACGGCTTGTCCATGCCGATCGCCATCGCGTTCGGCTGGGGGGTCGAGCGTGACGTACACCTCGGGCACCGTCGGCATGTCGAGGATGTACGCGGCCTCCCGGGCCATTTCGTGCAGGCGCCGGAACTGCTGGTCGCTGGTGCGCACACCGCCGGCCAGGAACGCGAGGCGGACCGCGCGCTCCGACACCATGCCGTGCAACTGCCGCAGCACCGAGTCGAAGCCCTGGAGCCTGCGCAAGGCGACCAACGCGCTGCGGTCGGCGGGGTGTTCGTACGCCCGCGAGGAGATCCCCGGAAAGCGCTTCCGTTGCGTCGCGGGCAGATTGCCGGCCCCGCCGGCCCCGGGCTGTTTGGTGGTGTCGGGCATCGGCGCTCCCCCTTGTGGGTGATCCGGCCGGGCGGCGTCCGCGCGTTTGTGCCGCCCTCCTCCGATTTCAGACTAGGTGCAACCGGGGCGGGCCACTGCGGGACAACCCTCACCCGTGCGGCGCAGCGGTCCCCACGTGGGCGGCGCCGCACGCCGGTGGGGGAGCGGCGACGGCGGTCCTGCGCGCGCAGGCCGGGGGGCCCTTCCGTACGATGTCGTGCGCGGCCGTGTGACGAGATGTCCTCGCGGACACCCGGCCGGCGTCCGACGACCGACACACGAGGGTTGACACGATGACCGAGCACGCCGTGACCGTACTCACCCGCCTTGCCAGCGAAGGCGGCGAGCACGGCGGCAACCACGAGAACCTGAACCCGCTCGGCGCCGGGATCGGCGCGTTCGTCGCGCTGGTTGTTCTCCTCCTCATCACGCTGTCGTTCAACAAGGACCGCTGAACCGACGACGCGTCAACCACCGCCCGGGACCGCCACGCACGGCGATCCCGGGTTTCGTGCTGCGGGACGCGCGTCGCCGGGTGGCACCCGGCCCCGGTTCCCGTCCACGCCGCGCGCCGCGGGCGTTAATCTTCGGAGCGAGTCGCGGCGACGCGTGGGGACGCGACACCGGCAGCACCTTGGGGAGGGCGAGATGCGCACATTCGCCATGGGCGAGAAGGCCAGGCTGGCGGATCTGACCGCGGCGACCGCGCTGCGCGTCGAGGTCGCGGGCGAGGCGACGGGCTCCGACGTCGCGGCGTTCTGCTTCGCCCTCGACGCGGACGGCCGCATCGGCGCCGACCGGCCCCCGGTCAGCGCGGACCGCCCGGCGTCGCTCTCCAGCGCGGTGGCGCTGGTGTCGGGCGGGGCCGCGAACGCCGCCTTCGACGTGGATTTGGACGCCGTCGCGCCCGAGGTGCACCGCCTGCTCTTCGTCGTGGCCTCGGTCGGACCCGCCATCGCGCTGGACGCCGGAAGCGTCGCGCTGACGGCCGGCGAGGAGGCGATCGCGGCCTATCTCATGGATCCGGCCGACATGAAGGGGCAGCGCGCGCTCATCCTCGGTGAGCTTTATCGGCGCGACGGCTGGCGCTTCGGGGCGGTCGGGCAGGGCTACCGGGACGGGCTGGACCAGCTCGTGCGTGACTACGGGGGCGACGTCGAAGCCGTGGCCGCGTCCGCGGCGGAGGGCGGCGGCGTACCCGGTGCCGCCGCCTCCGACGCGGAGACCGCGCGCTCCCCGGCCGATCACGGTGCGGCGTCGGACGCCCCGGCGGTCCCGGGCCCCCTGGCCTACGAAGGCTCCGGCGACCGGATCCTCCGCATCGCGCGCCCGGTGGAGTCCGGCCCGGTGGTCGTCGAGATCACCGGCGGCGGAACCGGCAACTTCGCGGTCTGGACGCTGAATTCGTCGCTCGAACACGACAAGCTCCTGGTCAACGAGATCGGCGCGTACCGGGGCCGTGTCCTCGTCGACGAGCGCGGCACGGCCACCGAGCGCCTGAAGATCGAAAGCGACGGCCCCTGGACGGTCGTCGTCCGGCCGCCGGCCGCCGCGCCGCGGCTCGCCGGACGGGCCTCCGGCGACGGCCCGGAGGTCCTGCGGTGGACCGGGCCGCGCACCGTCGTGGCCATGACGCACGCGGGGGCCAGCAACTTCATGGTCCGCGTGTACGCCGAAACGCCCGGTCAGGCCGAGGACCCCTACCTCGCGTCGCTCGCCAACACGATCGGGAGCTACGACGGCGAGTCGATCATCCCCGCCGGGCCCTGTCTGGTCGAGATCGAGGCGGACGGAGACTGGACGATCACCCCCGAATCGGAGTGAAGGACCGCCCGGGGCAGGTTCGTCCGCATGTGCCCGTCCGACGGTGGGCCGCACCGGAGTTCGCGGGCCCGGGCGCCGTGCCGCGGCGGGTCCGGCCGCACCCGAGGCCAACCGGTCCGTTCGCCGCCGGTCCGTGTTCTTCGCGAACCCTGCCCTATAGATTGACCGCCCATGGACGATGGCACGGCACAGCGCAACAGACGCGTCGGCGTCATGGGCGGCACCTTCGACCCGATCCATCACGGCCACCTCGTGGCCGCGAGCGAGGTCGCCGGGCTGTTCCGGCTCGACGAGGTCATCTTCGTGCCGACCGGCGAGCCGTGGCAGAAGGGTGGTCGCGCGGTGTCACCCGCCGAGGACCGCTACCTCATGACGGTCATCGCCACCGCGTCCAACCCGCGATTCTCGGTCAGTCGCGTCGACATCGACCGACCCGGCCAGACGTACACGGTCGACACACTCAAGGACCTGCGCCGCGCGTCGGGTGAGGGAACCGAGCTGTTCTTCATCACCGGTGCCGACGCCCTCGCGCAGATCTTCTCGTGGCGCAACGCCGAGGAGTTGTTCGCGCTCGCGCACTTCATCGGTTGCACCCGGCCCGGCCACACGCTCTCCGACCCCGGCTTCCCGGACGGCGGCGTGAGCCTCGTCGAGGTGCCCGCACTGGCCATTTCGTCGACCGACATCCGCCGCCGCCGCAACGGTGGCGAGCCGGTGTGGTACCTGGTCCCCGACGGGGTCGTGCAATACATCAGCAAACGAGGGCTGTACCGAGGGGCGACGTGAGCGGTAGGGGCGAAGGGGACGGCCGTCCCCATGAGGGCGGTCCGTACCAGGAGGGGCCGTACCAGGAAGGGACGTACCAAGAAGGGCAGTACCAGGCCTACGGGCCCGTGCCGCAGCAGGGGTATCCGGGGCAGGACGCGGCGGGCTACGGCTACGACGGGCAGCCGCAGGGGCAGTACGGCGAGCAGGGGTATCCGGGGGCGTACGGGGGGCAGGCGTACGACGCGCAGGGCTACGGGGCCGCGCCCGCACCGGAGGCACCCGGCTACGGGGCACCCGAGTACGGCACGGCCTACGAGACCCCCTCCTCCTACGAGACCCCCTCCTACGAGAACCAGGCGTACGGCCAGACGCCCTACGGATACACCCCCGAGCAGGCGCCCTACCCCCAGCCCGCCCCCGCTCCGATGCACGACTCGGGCGCCTACGGCACCGTGCCGCAGCCCGGATACGGCCAGGGCGCCGACCACGACTCCGGCGCCTACGCCGCGTACGACGGCCCGGTGCAGCCCACGACGGGATCCGGAGAGCGGCCCCCGGGCGGCACCGCCGCCGCGGCGGCCGGTGCGGGAACGACCGGGGCCGCGCGCTCGACCACCCCCCAGGCCGGATCGGGCGTCCGGCGCGCCGGGACCACCGGCCCCACCGGCGGCTCCGCGACGACGGGCTCGTTCCGCGTCCAGGTGCCCGGCGCCCGACCGGGGACCCCCAGCCGACCGGCCGCACCCCGTCCGCCCGCCGCGTCCCCGCCGCGCCCGGCCGCACCCGCCGGCCGCCCCGCCCGCCCCGCGGATTCCGGCACCGTGCCCGCTCCCGGCGGACCCCGCTCCGGGAAGTCGCGGCGGCCCGGCGGCCGGTCCGGCGCCCGCACCGGCGCGGACCGCGAGAAGGTCGGCTACGGCGACGACGAGTTCGACTTCGTCGACGACGACGGCGAAGAGACCGAAGACGTCATCGACTGGCTGAAATTCGCCGAGACGCGCTCCGAACGCCGCGACGAACGGCGCCGGCAACTGCGCAGCCGCCTGGTGTCGCTGGTCGTCGTCCTCGCCCTCGCGGCGCTCGGCGCCGGGGGCTACTACGCGTACACCACGTGGTGGGCCGAGGACTCCAAGGCGGCGGCGACCGCTCCCGGCGGCGCGGTGCTGATCCAACTGCGCGGACAAGGCGGCGAGGCGAGCGCGAGCGCGGTCCTGGCCGACGACCCCTCGCGCGGCACCGCGGCGATGATCACCGTGCCGTCCTCGACCGTGGTCAACACCCCGGGCGCCGGTCCCCGGGGCATCGGCGAACTCATGGCGACCGACGGGGCGGGTGCGACGCGCGACGCCCTGGCCCAGCTCATCGGCGTCAAGCTGGACGGGTCGTGGGTGGTGAGCGAGCCCGTCCTGCAAGGCCTCGTCGACATGATGGGCGGCGTCGAACTCGCCGCCGACGTCGAGGTCAAGAGCGCGGACGGCCGCGTCGTGCTGCCCGCCGGGCCGTCCAAGGTCGACGGCGTCAAGGCGGTGGCGTACGCGACGTACCGCGTCCAAGGCGAGCCGCCGTCGCTGGGTGCCGAGCGGTTCGGCCGCGTCGTGCAGGCCGTCCTCAAGGTCCTGCCGACCGAGTCGCGCCTCCTCGGCAACCTGCTGCGCAACCTCGGGAACGTCCCCGACCCGTCGCTGCCCGACGAGCGGCTCGCGGAACACCTCACGTCGATGGCGACGGCGGTCCAGGCCCAGCAGGTCAAGTCCGCCGACCTGCCGGTGCAGCCCGACGGCGTCCTCGACGTCGAGGCGGCGGGCCCGGTGGTCAAGGAACTGCTCGGCGGGACCGTGCAGGTCGCGAAGGCCGAGGGCCCGGCGCGCGTCATGGTCGCGGATGCCAGCGGCAAGGACGAAGCGCAGGAGAACGCGCGCGTCAAGGTGGTCAACGCCGGCTACTCGTACGTGCCGGGCGGCATCGTCCAGCCCACGGCCAAGCCGACGTCGGTGGTGCAGTACTCCGACGACGAGCGGCGCGAGGCGGCGGTCCAGCTGGCCCTGACGCTGGGGCTGCCGGAGACCGCGGTGCAGAAGACCGAAGGAGAGATGCTGGCCGACGTCGTGGTGACGCTGGGCCAGGACTACAAGCCGTCCTGACGGCCGGCGCGGGCCGCTCCCGGCCCTCGGCGGGCGCGGGTGGCCGCCGCCTTACTCGGCGGCGGCCACCCGGCCCGGTGTGAGAACCTGGAAGGCGTCCCTCGTCACCTGGAGAAAAGCAGACCGTGACCGCCACACCGCACGCCATCGAGCTCGTCAACGCCGCCGCGGAGGCGTGCGCCGAAAAGCTCGCCTCCGAGACCGTCGCCTACGACGTCAGCGACGTGGTCGGGATCACCGACGCCTATGTGCTGGCCTCCGCGCCCAACGACCGGCAGGTCAAGGCGATCGTCGACGAGGTCGAGGAACGGCTCCGGAAGCTCGGTGCCAAGCCGGTCCGCCGCGAGGGCGACCGCGAGGCGCGCTGGGTCCTGCTGGACTTCATCGACATCGTGGTGCACGTGCAGCACGCCGAGGAGCGCGCCTACTACCGCCTCGAAGGCCTCTGGAAGGACTGCCCGAAGCTGGAGCTGCCCGAGGCGGTCCAACGCGTCAACGCCGAGCGCGCCAAGGCCGGCGCCGCGATCGAGGACGCGAGCTGAGCGCGTCCGGCGGCGGTCGCCGCATCCTGCTGTGGCGGCACGGCCAGACGACGTGGAACGTGGAGCGGCGCTTCCAGGGGCAGACCGACATCCCCCTCACCGACGAGGGCATAGCGCAGGCACAACGCGCCGCGCGCCTGCTGGCCGCACTCAAGCCGCACGCGATCCTCGCCTCCGACCTCACGCGCGCCGCGAACACCGCGGGCGAACTCGCGCACCTCACCGGCCTTTCGGTGGAGCTGGACGCGGGGCTGCGCGAGACGTACGCGGGGCACTGGCAGGGCCTGACCAACCGCGAGATCGAGGAGCGCTTCCCCGAGCAGTTCGCGGCCTGGCGCCGCGGCGAGCCGGTACGGCGCGGCGACGGCGAACTGGAGGTCGAGGTCGCCGACCGCGCGGTCCCCGCGATCGAACGCGCCCTGGAGAAACTCCCGGACGGCGGCACCCTCGTCGTCGTCTCCCACGGCGGCGCGATCCGCTGCGCGATAGGCCGGCTGATCGGCCTCGACGAGAGCGCGTGGGGTGTGCTGGGCGCGCTGTCCAACTGCTGCTGGTCCGTCCTCGGCCAAGGCGCGCGCGGCTGGCGCCTGCTCGAACACAACGCGGGGACCCTCCCCGAGCCGGTCCTCGGCGACGAGGTGTGACCGAGGTTTATCGGTTGGGAACTTCCCCCACCGACCATGTAAAGTAATCCTCGGCCGACCGCTCCGGTGGGCCTGGTGAGGGGCTATAGCTCAGCTGGTAGAGCACCTGCATGGCATGCAGGGGGTCAGGAGTTCAAGTCTCCTTAGCTCCACAAAGTCGATGGGCGACCTGTGTCCGCGGAGAGCGCGGACCGGGTCGTCTTTGTTGTTTTTTGCGGCTTCGCCGCGGCGGGGGCTTCGCCACCCGCACCCCCCCGCTGGCGCACGTAGAGCGTCCCTGCGTTGGGGGAAACCTCGGCCGTGGTCGTGGGTCGCTGCGTATGTGGAGCATCCCCTGCGCGGGGGGAAACCTTGGTCGTGGTCGTGGGTCGCTGCGTATGTGGAGCATCCCCTGCGCGGGGGGAACCTTGGTCGTGGTCGTGGGTCGCTGCGTATGTGGAGCATCCCCTGCGCGGGGGGAACCTTGGTCGTGGTCGTGGGTCGCTGCGTATGTGGAGCATCCCTGCGTTGGGGGAGGTTGTGCTGGATGGGGGCTGGGGGGTGCCTGTTGTGGGTGTTGGTGTTTGGGGGGTGACGCATGTGACGTCGGGGCGGTGCAGGCGACAGTTTTTGGATCAATCCGAACCAACAACGTTCCCCGCCAAGCCTTCTGCCCGCGCAAGCCAACGCCCTTGACCGAGCCTTCCCCCCCCGCACAGGCCACAACTGTGGCCAAGCCTTCCCCCGCGCAGCGGCCCACGACGACCGAGGTTTCTCCCCGCGCAGGGATGCTCCACGTACGCAGCGGCCCACGACCGAGGCTTCCCCCAACGCAGGGACGCTCTACCTGCGCCAGCGGGGGGTGCGGGTGGCGAAGCCCCCGCCGCGGCGAAGCCGCAAAAAACAACAAAGACGACCTGGTCCGCGCTCTCCGCGGACACAGGTCGCCCATCGACTTTGTGGAGCTAAGGAGACTTGAACTCCTGACCCCCTGCATGCCATGCAGGTGCTCTACCAGCTGAGCTATAGCCCCTCACCAGGCCCACCGGGTTGGGCCGGTTGGACGAGGAATACCTTACAGGGTGGGGGCGGGAAGTTCCCAACCGGTGGCGGGGGTCAGAGGGGGGTGGGGGCCAGGAAGCCGCGGAGCAGGGCGGCGGTGGCGTCCAGGTGCTGGGTGGTCGCCCGGCGGGCGGCTTCGGGGTCGGGGGCGAGTATCGCGCGGACTATCGCGGCGTGCTGGGTCGCGCTGTGTTCGATGTTGCGGGCCAGGACCGGGATCGCGTCGAGGAGTTCGTTGAGCCGCATGCGGACGTCGGCGGCTGCGGCGGTGAGCGAGCACGAGCCGGTGAGTTCGGCGAGCGTGAGGTGGAAGGCGGTGTCCAGGCGCCGGTAGTCCTCGGGGGTGGCGTGGTCGACGGCGTCGAGCCGCGTCAGGAGCAGTTCGCGCTGGGCGTCGTCGAGCGCGGTGGTGGCGAGGACCTGGACGGCGCCGACTTCGAGGACGCGGCGGAATGCGAGCGCGTCTTCGAGGCCCGGCCCCATGTCCTCGGCGCGGCGCCGGACCTCGGCGGTCGGCGGGAGCGGTGGGGGCAGCGTGACGAACGTGCCGCCGAATCGGCCGCGGCGTACCTCGACGCGTCCGGCCTGGCGCAGCGCGTGCAGGGCCTCGCGGAGGGTGATGCGGCTGACGCCGAGCCGGGCGGCCAGTTCGCGTTCGGACGGGAAGCGGGCGCCCGGGGGGACGACACCGAGTTTGATCGCGGCCATCAGGCGCTCGACGGTCTCCTCGAACGCGTTGCCGGTGCGGACGGGACGGAACACGGCGTCCGCGGTGGGGGACGCGGCGTCGGCCGACACCTGCGGTCCTTCCTTTCGTCGAACGCTTTTCCGATTCAATGGACTGATGTTAGACCAATGAGGTTGGATGGCCCCGAACCGACCGTGCGGGTGACGCGGACGACGGGAGATGTGTCGTGACCCAGGGTGGGGTGGCGGTGCCGGGTGGGGCGTACGACGTGGAACGGCTTCGCGCGCAGGTCGAGGCCGGGGAGATCGATACGGTCCTGACCGCCTTCACCGACATGCAGGGACGATTGCAGGGCAAGCGCCTCTCGGCCCGGTTTTTCCTCGAAGAGGTGCTGGCCGGCCACGCCGAGGGCTGCAACTACCTGCTCGCGGTCGACGTCGACATGAACACCGTCGACGGCTACGCGATGAGTTCGTGGGAGAAGGGCTACGGCGATTTCGTGCTCGTCTCCGACCCGGCGACGCTGCGCCCGGTGCCGTGGAACGCGGGAACGGCCATGGTGCTCGCGGATCTCGCGTGGGCGGACGGGACGCCGGTGGCCGCGTCGCCGCGCCAGATCCTCCGCCGGCAGACCGAGCGCCTCGCGCGCGCCGGGCGGCGGGCGATGGTCGGGACGGAGCTGGAGTTCGTGCTCTTCCGCGACACGTACGAGCAGGCGTGGGACCGCGCGTACCGCGACCTCACGCCCGCCAACCGGTACAACGTCGACTACAGCGTCCTCGGCACGGCCCGCGTGGAGCCGCTGCTGCGCCGGATCCGCAACGAGATGACGGCCGCGGGGATGTACGTCGAGTCGGCCAAGGGCGAGTGCAATCCGGGGCAGCACGAGATCGCGTTCCGCTACGACGAGGCGGTCCGTACGTGTGACAACCACAGCGTGTACAAGAACGGCGCGAAGGAGATCGCCGCGCAGGAGGGCATGAGCCTGACATTCATGGCCAAGCCCAACGCGCGCGAAGGCAATTCGTGCCACATCCACCTGTCGCTGCACGGCGGTGACGGGCCCGTGCTGAGCGGGGACGGGCCGTACGGGCTCTCCCGCACGGGCGGGCACTTCATCGCCGGGCTGCTCGCCGTGCTGCGCGAGTTCACGCTCCTGTACGCGCCCAACATCAACTCGTACAAGCGCTTCCAGCCCGGCAGTTTCGCGCCGACGGCCGTCCAGTGGGGGGTCGACAACCGCACCTGCGCGCTGCGCGTCGTCGGGCACGGGCCGTCGCTGCGCGTCGAGAACCGCGTGCCGGGCGGCGACGTCAACCCGTATCTCGCGGTGGCCGGCATGATCGCCGCCGGGCAGTACGGCATCGACAACGAACTGCCCCTCCCCGAGCCGCAGTCGGGCAACGCGTACGCTTCCGGGGCGGAGACCGTGCCGACCACGCTGCGCGACGCGCTCGATCTGTGGGAGAAGAGCGAATTGGCCCGTGAGGTGTTCGGCGACGAGGTGCAGGCGCACTACGCGAACGCCGCACGCGTCGAACTCGCGGCCTACGACGCGGCCGTCACCGACTGGGAGCTTTTCCGCGGCTTCGAGCGCATGTAGCGCCGACGGGGCATCGGACACGAGAAGGGGCCGTGATGGCCGACGATGTTTTCGAGGTGGTCAACCCGGCGACCGAGCAGCCGGTGGCCCGGGTTCCCCTGGCGGGCGCGGCCGAGGTCGACGCCGCCGTGCGGGTGGCCGCCTCGGCGTACCCCGCGTGGCGCGCCGTCGCACCCGGGGACCGGGCGCGGCTCCTGCGCCGCGTCGCCGACGCGGTCGACGCGCACGCCGACGAACTGGCCGCGCTGGAGGTGGCCGAGGCCGGGCACCCGGTGGGCAACGCGCGCTGGGAGGTCGGCAACCTGCGGGACGTCCTGCACTACTTCGCGGGTGCTCCCGAGCGCCTGACGGGCCGTCAAATCCCGGTGGCCGGCGGCGTGGACATCACCTTCCACGAGCCGTTGGGCGTGGTGGGGCTGATCGTTCCGTGGAACTTCCCGCTGCCGATCCTCGGCTGGGGGCTGGCACCGGCGCTCGCCGCGGGCAACACCGTGGTCGCCAAGCCGGCCGAGCAGACCCCGCTGACCGCGCTGCGGATCGCCGAGCTGGCGCTGGAGGCGGGGCTCCCGGAAGGCGTGTTCCAGGTGCTGCCGGGGCGCGGCGCGGAGGCCGGGCGCGCGCTGGTCGACCACGACCTGGTCCGCAAGATCGTGTTCACCGGGTCGACCGCGGTGGGCAAGGAGATCATGGCCCGCGCCGCGCCCGGCGTGAAGCGCGTGACGCTCGAACTCGGCGGCAAGAGCGCCAATATCGTCTTCGCGGACGCCGACCTGGACGAGGCAGCGCGCGCCGCGCCGATGTCGTTCTGCGACAACACCGGCCAGGACTGCTGCGCCCGCAGCCGCATCCTGGTCGAGCGCGGGGTGTACGACCGGTTCCTCGCCCTGCTCGAACCGCACGTCCGGGCCCTGCGCGCGGGCGACCCGAACGACCCGGCGACCGCGATGGGGCCGCTGATCTCGGCGGCCCAATTGGCGCGCGTACGCGGCTATGTCCCCGACGGTGCTCCGGTGGCCTTTCGCGGCGAGGCCCCGTCCGGCCCGGGGTTCTGGTACCCCGCGACGGTCCTCACGCCGGACGATCCGCTCGACCGCACGGTGACCGAGGAGATTTTCGGGCCGGTCGCCGCGGTCGTGCCGTTCGACGACGAGGCCGACGCGGTACGCCTGGCCAACGCCACCGCGTACGGTCTCGCCGGCTCGGTGTGGACGCGCGACATCGGACGCGCGCTGCGGGTGAGCCGAGGCGTCGAGGCGGGGAACCTCTCCGTCAACTCCCATGCGTCGGTGCGCTATTGGACGCCGTTCGGTGGCTTCAAGCAGTCCGGGCTCGGTCGCGAACTCGGCCCGGACGCCCTCGCGGCGTTCACCGACACCAAGAACGTGTTCATCAGTACGGAGGATTCGTGAAGCGATTCGAAGGCCGCACCGCGGTGATCACCGGCGCGGGCAGCGGTATCGGCCTCGCCACCGCGAAACGCCTCGCGTCCGAGGGTGCGAACGTCGTGTGCGTGGACATCGACGAGTCGGCCGGTCGAGCGGCGTCCGTGGCGGTCCGCGGCGTCTACGTCAAGGCCGACGTCACCAGCGAAACGGATGTGGAGGCGGTCTACCAGGCGGCGTTCGACACGTTCGGCAGCGTGGACGTCGCCTTCAACAACGCGGGGATCTCGCCGCCCGAGGACGACTCGATCCTGACCACCGGCATCGACGCGTGGCGCCGGGTGCAGGAGGTCAACCTGACGTCGGTCTACCTGTGCTGCAAGCACGCGATCCCGTACATGCGGCGGCAGGGCAAGGGCGCGATCGTGAACACGGCCAGTTTCGTCGCGCGGATGGGCGCCGCGACCTCGCAGATCTCCTACACCGCGTCCAAGGGCGGGGTGCTGGCGATGTCGCGCGAGCTGGGCGTGCAGTTCGCGCGCGAGGGTATCCGCGTCAACGCGCTGTGCCCCGGGCCGGTGAACACGCCGCTGCTCCGGGAACTCTTCGCCAAGGACCCCGAGCGCGCCGCGCGCCGTCTGGTGCACATTCCCGCCGGGCGGTTCGCGGAGGCCGAGGAGATCGCGGCGGCGGTGGCCTTCCTCGCGTCCGACGACGCGTCGTTCGTCACCGCCTCGGAATTCCTGGTCGACGGGGGTATTTCCGGCGCGTACGTCACGCCGCTGTGACCCATTTCTCGGATGGACGCCGCCCGGCGGACAATGCAGCAACTCTCCGGACGCGAGACAGGTGGTACCGGTCATGGCACGTCCCGTCATCGGCATCAGCGCGTACAGCGAGCAGGCCCGGTGGGCGGCCTGGGACACGCAGGCGACTCTCCTGCCGCAGGCCTACGTCGACCGCGTGGCCGCCTCCGGAGGCCTGCCGGTGCTGCTGCCGTCGGTGCCCGACGTCGCCGAGGCGGCCGACCGGTTCGACGCGCTGATCATCGCGGGCGGCGGCGACATCGACCCGGCGCGCTACCGCAGCGAGGCGCACGAACGCACCGGGTTCGTGCGCCCGGCGCGCGACACGGCCGAATTGTCGCTGGCGCAGCGCGCGTTCGACCGGCGCATACCGGTGCTGGGGATCTGCCGCGGGCTCCAGGTGCTCAACATCCTGCGCGGCGGCACCCTGATCCAACACCTCCCGGACCGGCTCGGCGGCGACGAGCGGCACGCGCCGGCCCCCGGCCGGTACGGGCGCCACCGCGTCCATCTCGTCGCGGGCAGCCGCACCGCGCAGGTGTACGGGCGCACCGAGTTCGAGGTGGCGACCCACCACCACCAGGCCGTCGACACGCTGGGCGACGGCCTGGTGGTGACCGGTCGCGCGCCGGACGGCATCGTCGAGGCGATCGAAGTGCCCGGCCACCCCTTCGCCGTCGCCGTGCAGTGGCACCCCGAGGTCGACGACGACCTCGCGCCCTTCACCGCCCTGGTCAAAGCGGCCCGAAGCCGGGCAGCGGGGGCGCCGCTGCCGACGTGAGGCCCGCGCACCACGACGCGGCGCGGACTCGGACCCATCACGGTTGCGTGACGTACCGGCCGGACGGGCGGATTCCCCGGTTACCCCTCAGTATGGTCGCCGGTCATGACCCCCCTCGCGTGGATCCTGCTCGCGTCGGCCGCCGCGGTCGCGGCCGTCGACTGGGCCGCCGCCGCGCGTGCGGACGCACGGGCGGAGCGCCGCGTGCGCCCGCTGGTCTCCGTCGCGCTGATCGCGACGGCCTGCGCGGTGGATCCCGCCGACCGGGCCCAGCGCGCGGCGTTTGTCGTCGCCCTCGTGCTGTCGTTGGCGCGGGACCTGCTGGGGCCGCGCGGGCGGCGGGGCTACACCGCCGCGGTGGCCGCGTCGCTCGCGGCGCACCTGGCGTACGTCGTCGGCTTCCAGCAGGTGGGATGGTCCTGGCTGTGGGCGGCGGCGGGCATCGTCGTCGTGCTCGTGGCCACGCTCGGGTACGCCGTGCGGCTCGTGCTCAGCGTGCGGGCGAAGGAGCCCGCGCTGACGCCGACCGTGGTCGCGTACACCGGTGTGCTGTCGCTGATGGTGGTCGCCGCGTCGGCCACCGGGCGGCCGACCGCGGTCGCGGGGGCGTTCCTGTTCTCCTGCTCGGACGCGCTCGGTGGGTGGAACCGGTTCCGCGAGGAGACGCCGCACGCGCGCCTCGCGATCACGGTGTCGTACCACCTCGCGCGAATATTGCTCGTGCTCTCGCTGGTCTGACGCCGCGGTCCGGAGGCGCGGGCGGCGGGGTATATCCGCCGAACCGGGCACGGGGCCTGCGGTACCATCTCCGCATGCGTGCCGTACTGCTTCTTACCGGGCCGCGCTGAGCAGGACGGGCGAATACCTCGGCAGGATCCGCGTCCCGGAGACGGACGAGTCGGAATCGGACGAGGCCCTTTGCCCACCTCAGTGCGGCGACCCCTCCTGAGCGAGGGGTTTTTGTCTTTCCGGAAAGACCTCGCAAACGCGATGCGCCGACGCGTGTACCCAGGAGCCCTGAGGACGATGACCGAGACGACGCAGGCCGCCGAGCCGACCGAGCCCCACCGCTACACGGCCGCCATGGCCGGCGCGATCGAGTTGCGCTGGCAGGACCGCTGGGAGGCGGAGGGCACCTTCGAGGCGCCCAACCCCGCCGGTCCGCTGGCCGAGCCCGACAAGGTCGCCGGCCGCGAGAAGATGTTCGTGATGGACATGTTCCCGTACCCCTCGGGGGCGGGCCTGCACGTCGGCCATCCGCTGGGCTTCATCGCGACCGACGTGTTCTCCCGGTTCAAGCGCATGACCGGGTTCAACGTGCTGCACACGCTGGGCTACGACGCGTTCGGGCTGCCCGCCGAGCAGTACGCGGTGCAGACCGGCACGCACCCGCGCGTCACGACCGAGGCGAACATCGCCAACATGCGCCGCCAGCTGCGCCGCCTGGGCCTGGGGCACGACAAGCGCCGTTCGGTCGCGACGACCGACCCCGGCTACTACCGCTGGACGCAGTGGATCTTCTTGCGGATCCGCAACTCCTGGTACGACGAGACCGCCGACGGCGGGGCCGGGCGCGCACGTCCGATCGCCGAGCTGGTCGAGCAGTTCGAGAAGGGCACGCGCGCGGTGCCGGACGGCCGCGAATGGGCCGACCTGAGCCGCGCCGAACAGGCCGACGTGGTCGACGGGTTCCGGCTGGCGTACCTGTCCGAGGCGCCGGTGAACTGGTGTCCGGGCCTGGGCACGGTGCTGGCCAACGAGGAGGTCACCGCCGACGGCCGCAGCGAGCGCGGCAACTTCCCGGTGTTCAAGCGCAGCCTGAAGCAGTGGATGATGCGCATCACCGCGTACTCCGACCGGCTGCTGGACGACCTGGACAAGCTGGACTGGCCCGAGCCGATCAAGCTGATGCAGCGCAACTGGATCGGCCGGTCCGAGGGCGCCCACATCGACTTCCGTTTCGCGGGCCACGAGGACGTCGGGGTACGGGTTTTCACGACCCGTCAGGACACCTTGTTCGGCGCGACCTACATGGTCCTGGCCCCCGAACACGACCTGGTCGAGACCGTCGTCCCGGACGCCTGGCCCGCCGGGACGCCCGAGGCGTGGACGGGAGGCGCGGCGACCCCCGCCGAGGCGGTCGCGGCCTACCGGGCGGAGGCGGCGGCGAAGACCGAGGTCGAGCGGCAGACCGAAGGCAAGGACAAGACCGGCGTCTTCACCGGTGCGTACGCGGTCAACCCGGCCGGGGGCGCGCTGATCCCGGTGTTCATCGCCGACTACGTGCTGGCCGGATACGGCACGGGGGCGATCATGGCGGTCCCCGCGCACGACCACCGCGACTTCGAGTTCGCGCGCAAGTTCTCGCTGCCGATGATCTGCGTCGTCGCCCCCGACGACGGCCGCTCGACCGACCCGGCCACCTGGGACGACGCGTTCGTCTCGAAGACCGCCGGCATCGTCAACTCGGCCGCCGACGGCCTCAGCCTGAACGGGCTGTCGGTCGCCGACGCCAAGCGCCGGATGGACGAGTACCTGGCCGCGCACGGCGTCGGCGCGCCGACGGTCACCTACAAGCTGCGCGACTGGCTGTTCAGCCGCCAGCGCTACTGGGGCGAGCCGTTCCCGATCGTGTACGACGAGGACGGCGTCGCGCGCGAACTGCCCGAGTCGATGCTGCCGGTCGAGCTGCCGGAGATCGACGACTACCGGCCGCGCACGTTCGACCCCGACGACGGCGACTCGCAGCCCGAGACGCCGCTGTCGCGCCGCGCGGACTGGGTGACCGTCGAACTGGACCTGGGCGACGGGCCGTGCACGTACCGCCGCGAGACCAACACCATGCCCAACTGGGCCGGGTCGTGCTGGTACGAGCTGCGCTACCTGGACCCGACCAACGAGGACGCGCTGGTCGACCCGGAGAACGAGCGCTACTGGATGGGCCCGCGCACGCCCGGCGCGTCCGGTGGTGTCGACCTGTACGTCGGCGGTGTCGAGCACGCGGTGCTGCACCTGCTGTACTCGCGTTTCTGGCACAAGGTGCTGTTCGACCTGGGCCACGTCTCGTCGTTCGAGCCCTTCCACAAGCTGTTCAACCAGGGCTACATCCAGGCGTTCGCCTACACGGACGCCCGCGGTGTCTACGTGCAGGCCGACGAAGTCACCGAGGAAGGCGGCAAGTTCTTCCTGGGCGGCGAGGAGGTCAAGCGCGAGTACGGCAAGATGGGCAAGTCGCTGAAGAACTCGGTGACCCCCGACCAGATGTGCGAGGAGTACGGCGCGGACACCCTGCGCCTGTACGAGATGTCGATGGGGCCGCTGGAGGTCTCGCGGCCGTGGGACACGCGCGCGATCGTCGGGTCGTTCCGGTTCCTGCAGCGGCTGTGGCGCAACATCGTCGACGAGAGCACCGGCGAGCTGCGTGTGAGCGACGCCGCCCCCGACGAGGCCACGCTGCGCGCGCTGCACAAGGCGATCGACGGCATGCGGCGCGACATGGACGGCCTGCGCTTCAACACCGCCATCGCCAAGGCCATCGAGCTGAACAACCATCTGACCAAACTGGACGCGGTGCCGCGCGCGGTGGCGGAGCAGGTGGTGCTGATGGTGGCGCCGCTGGTGCCGCACATCGCGGAGGAGCTGTGGGCGCGGCTGGGCCACGACGGTTCTCTGGCCCACCACGACTTCCCCGAGGCGGATCCCGCGTACGTCGTCGACGAGACGGTGACGTGCGTCGTGCAGATCAAGGGCAAGGTCAAGGCGCGCCTGGAGGTGCCGCCGTCGATCGGCGAGGACGAACTGCGCGAACTGGCGCTGGCGGACGAGTCCGTGCGGAACGCGCTGGGCGGGGCGAGCGTGCGCATGGTCGTGGTGCGTCCGCCGAAACTGGTCAACATCGTGCCGAACTGACGTTCCGGACGCCCGGTGCGCCGCGGGGTGGATCTCTTTGGAGTGGACCTCGCGGCGGCCCGGTCACCGCGGGAACCTTGCGGGGTCCCTGTCCGTCTCTCCCGGTAACGGCGCGGTCGCGGGCGGTTTTCCGTGCCGTGTCCGGATGATTTCCCCGCTGTGACGATCGCCCGGGAACGGGCGGTTTTCGTCCGAGGCGATCGCCGGGGCCCGTCACGGCGCTACTGTTGAGGGATTCGCAGGCGGCGACCTGGGAGGAGACCAGCCGTGTCACTCGCCTCGGACGGTGCGCAAGCCGTCGCCGTCTTCCTCGGAGCCGGGTTCGCCGCCCTTTTGGTGCTGATCGGTCTGGTGGTGATCATCGCGGTGGTGGTGCGGCGCGCGGTACAGCGCAGGATCGACCGGCACGCGCCCCGCCTGCGGGGCCTGGTGGACGACGCCGCCTCGCGCGCGCGGGCGTACACGCGGCCCGGGGGTGCCGGAGAGGCGGCCCGCCTGCGGGTGTCGGTGCGCCGCTCGCTCGACCACACGCGGCGCGTCCTGGACGCGGGGTACGCGCGTGACGCGCAGCTCGGGGAGGCGCGCCAACTCCTCGCCCGGCTCGAACGGTTCGCCGAGGGGCTGGACACCGACCTGCGGATGCTCGAGCGCGAGCCCGACGCCGTGCGCGTCGACCGCGAATTGCCCGCGCTGCGTGAACGGGCGGAGCGGGTGCAGCACGCGGCGGGTTCGCTGCGGTGGGCGGCCCAGGACCGCGAGCGGGTGCTCGCACACGACGAGTTGGACCGGCTGGGCCGCGATGTCGAGCACGAGGTCGCGGCGTTGCGCGAGACCGCGCAGGCGACCAAGGACGCGCTGGGCCCCTGATCCGGCGCGTGCCGCACATCGCCGCCGGGGGTTCGGCGGAGGACGGGGGCGAACGGCGTCGCCGGAGTCTGTTCCGAACCTGTCGGTTTGTATCGATCGGTTCTCTTCGTCTTTGTCCCTTCGCCGACGGGTAGCTGCAACCGCATGACGTCCGAAGTCGCGATCGTTACCGATTCCACGGCCTACCTGCCCGACGAGGTCGTCGAGCGGCACGGCATCGTTGTGGTGCCGCTCAAGGTCGTCCTGCGGGGGCGCCCGCTCGACGAGGGGACGGAGGCGACTCCGGCCGGGCTCGCGGAGGCGTTGCGGCAGCGGCGCGTGGTGACCACGTCGCGACCGTCGCCCGAGACCTTCGCCGCGACGTACCGGCGGCTCGCGGAGGCCGGCGCGCGCGAGATCGTCTCGGTGCACCTGTCGGCGGAACTGTCGGGGACGTACGACGCGGCTCTCCTCGCCGCGCGCGAAGTCCCGGTCCCGGTCCGCGTCGTCGATTCGCGGACGGTCGCGATGGCGATGGGCTTCCCGGTGCTCGCGGCGGCGGAGGCGGTCGCGGACGGTGCCTCGGCGGAGGACGCCGCGGTGGCGGCGGAGAAGCGGGCGGGTGCGACCTTCGGGTTCTTCTATGTCGACACGCTGGAGTACCTGCGCCGAGGGGGGCGCATCGGGGCCGCGGCGGCGCTGATGGGTGCGGCGCTCGCGGTGAAGCCGCTGCTGCACGTCTCGGACGGCCGCATCGCCCCGCTGGAGAAGGTGCGTACGGCGGCCAAGGCGATCAGCCGGCTGGAGGAGATCGCCCTGGAGTCCGCGGGTGAGGCGCAGGTCGACGTCGCGGTCCACCATCTCGCGAGCCCGGACCGCGCCGAGGCACTCGCCGGCCGGTTGCGCGATCGGCTGCCGCGGCCCGGGGAGTTGTATGTGAGCGAGGTCGGTGCGGTCATCGGGGCGCATGTGGGGCCGGGGTTGCTGGCTGTGGTGGTGTCGCCGAGGTAGGCGGGGCGACGCGGGGCCTCGTCGATCGGTCGATCGGTCGATCGGTCGCGCGGCCGAGCCGGCTGACCGGTGTTCGGTGGGGGATTTCGAGGTCGTATGTCAAATCGACTTTCCACAGTGCGGTGGTTGTCCACAGATTGTGAGGGCGTCGGCTTGGCGGTGGAATTCCCCGCCTAATGTCGGGGCATGACGAAATCACCGCACCCGCAGACCCTTGCCCGGCTGGCCGTGCTTTTTCCGCGCGACGCTTATCGCGCGGCTCATTCGAGGAATGCGTCCGAGAGCGCGTTGGCGGATGTTCCGGCGGCGGGTGTGCCTGCCGTGGAAGACCGGTCGGTCGAAATCCCGTCGGGCGAAACCGCGCCGGGAGGAGTCCCGCAGACCGATGTCCCGTCGAGTGGGGTCGGGTTATGGGGGATCCCGCCACCCGACCCACCGGAACCCGACGTGCCGGCCCACGCTGTGGCGGCTCGGGACGCGCCGCCCCGCGACGCGCCGCCCCGCGACGCGCCGCCCCGCGACGCGCCGCCCCGCGACGCGCCGCCCCGCGACGCGCCGCCCCGCGACGCGCCGCCGCTCGGCGCGGCGTTGGCCGACACGCTGCCGTCCGCCGAGCCGCCGCCCGAGACGACGGTGGTCGCCGCGCCGGCTCTCGCGTCGCCGTCCGACGCGGGCGGGGCGGACGGCCGAGGTCCGGCCTTCCCCGAGGTCTCCGACGACACCGGTCGCGATCCGGCCTCCCGGCCGCTGCCCTTGTCGGCCCGCCTGGCGGGTGCGGTCGGCGATCGCCTGCCCGTGCCGCTGAAGGCTTTCCGGATCGGTGTGGACGGCCGTGTCGTCGCCGCGGTGGCCGTCCTCGCCCTCCTCGCGATCGTGTTCGCGGGGGTGGGCTGGTGGCACAGGCGTCCGCAGCCGGTCGCGGTGCCGCCGGTCGACACGGGGGCGGAGGTGACGAGGTCCCGCACCGCGACCCCGGACGGATCCGCCGGTGGCACATCGGCCGACGCGTCCCGGGACGCGTCCGCGTCCGACGCACCCGGCCCGATCTCGGTGCACGTCGTCGGACGCGTCGCGAGCCCCGGGGTGCTCGTGCTGCCTGCCGGGGTGCGGGTCGACGACGTCCTCAAGGCCGCCGGAGGCGTTCTCCCGGGAACCGACCTCACGGTCCTCAACCTCGCGCGCGTGGTGGGCGACGGTGAGCAGATCCCCGTGGGTGTGCCCGGGGCGACCGCGGTGCCGTATGTCGCGGGCGGATCCGGTGCGTCCGGTGCGTCCCCCGGCGCCAAGACCGCGCAGTCGGTGATCGACCTCAACACCGCGACCGCCGAGCAATTGGAGACCTTGCCCGGAATCGGTCCGGTGACGGCGCGGAGCATTGTGGAATGGCGGCAGGACAACGGCAGATTCACCTCGATCGACCAGCTTCGCGAAATCCGCGGAATCGGGGAAAGCCGCTTTGCCGACCTGCGCGCGAAAGTACGGGTATGAACGCGGCCGGCGTCGGTGACCGGGCGTCCGCCCGCGTTGCGGAGCCCCACGACTTACGGCTGGTGCCGGGAGCCTTCGCCGCGTGGGGGGCCGCGTGGTTCGCGCCCGGGATGCGGCCCGCACTGGCCTGGACGTTCGCCGGGGGATGCGTCGCCGCGGCTGCCGTGCTGGTCGGTCGGCGAGGGCGTCGCGGGGCGTGGACGGCGTGGACGGCGTGGACGGCGTGGACGGCGTGGTCGCCGCGGCGGCGGTCGAGCGCGGCGGGTCAAGTGTCCCCGGCACCACCGCACCGCCGGATGATCGCGCGCACGACCTGTGCGGTAGCGCTGATCTGCGGTGCGGCGGGAGCCGTGTCCGCGACGGCCCAGGCGGGCCGCTCCGGACCGATCCCGGGGTTGGCCGCACAGGGCGCGACCGTCACCGTCCGGATCACCGTCACCGGCGACCCGAACCCGGTCGCCCCGAAGGTGCGCGGAACCACCCTGGGCGGCGGGTCCGTTCGCGTGCCGGTACGCATCGACGTGCTGAAACGCGTGAGTTCGGCGCCCCCGGCCCCCGCGCGACGGCTGCACACCTCCGTGCTGGTCCTCGCGTCGGGGCCCGATTCGGCGGCGTGGGCGCGGCTGTTGCCCTCCACCCGGATCGAGGCGACCGGGCGCCTGGTCGTCCCGGCCAGGCGCGATGGCACGATCGCCGCGTTGCTCGTCACCGAGTCGCCGCCGCACGTGGTCGGCGACGCGTCCGCGTACCAGCGGTGGGCCGGGCACCTCCGGGCCCGCCTGCGCGACGCGTGCGCCGGCCTGCCTCCCGGGCCGCGCGGCCTCCTGCCCGGCCTGGTCGTCGGGGACACGAGTCGCCTGCCGCCGGACCTGGTCGAGGACTTCAGGGCGACGGAGCTGACGCACCTGCTGGCGGTCAGCGGTACGAATGTGACGATCCTGCTGGGCGCCGCGCTGCTGGTCCTGCGGTACGCGGGAGTCCGAGGCCGCGCGCTGCCCGTCGCGGGGGCGGTGGCGGTGCTCGGCTTCGTGATCCTGGCCCGCCCCGAGCCGAGCGTGTTGCGGGCCGCGCTCATGGGGGTCGTCACGCTCGGCGCGCTCTTCTTCGGACGCCGCAGGCACGGTCCGTCCGCACTCGCCGCGACGGCCCTCGTCCTGGTCCTGTTCGCCCCGCATCTCGCGCGGAGCCTCGGCTTCATCCTGTCCGTCCTTGCCACCGGCGCGCTTCTGCTGCTGGCCCCGCACTGGGCGGAAGCGCTGGTACGCCGCGGGTGGCCCCGCGGGCTCGCGATCGCGATCGCGGTGCCGTGTGCCGCTCAAGCGGTGTGCGGACCGGTCATCGCCACCTTTGCCCAGCGCGTCAGCCTGGTCGCCGTCCCCTGCAACCTGCTCGCCGAACTCGCCGTGGCCCCCGCCACCGTGCTCGGCTTCCTCGCCCTGCTCGTGGCGTCGCTGTGGCTGCCGGGCGCCGTGCCGCTCGCCCACCTCGCGGCGCTCCCGATCGCGTGGATCATCGCGGTCGCGCGCACCGGGGCGAAGATGCCCGGCGCCACCGTCGCCTGGCCGGGCGGATGGTTCGGCGGCGTCGCGCTCGCGTTGCTCACCGCGGCGTGCCTGCCGCTGGTGCGGGCCGCGTTCCGGCGTCCTCTCGTGTTTCCGGCGCTGGCCGTCGTGCTCGCGGTGGCGCTGATGCGCCCGCCGTCGCTCACCCGCCCGCTGACCGGCTGGCCGCCTCCCGACTGGCTCGCCGTGATGTGCGACGTGGGCCAGGGCGACGCCCTCGTCCTCAACACCGGCCACGGCACCGGAGTCGTGGTCGACGCCGGCCCGGACCCGGGCGCGGTCGACCGCTGCCTGCGCGAACTCGGGGTCGACCGCGTCCCGCTGGTCATCCTCAGCCACTTCCACGCCGATCATGTCGAAGGGCTGCCGGGGGTTCTCCACGGACGCGCTGTCGGCGCGATCGAAACCGCCGCGCTCCAAGAACCGCAGGGCGAGGCCGTGCGCGTCCGGCACTGGGCCGAGGCCGCCGGAGTCCCGGTGCGCTCGGCCCGCTACGGCGAGCAACGCGCCACGAAAGACGGCCGGGCGCGCTGGCGGATCGTGGGTCCCCGCGACCCGCGGGCCGCGCTCCGGCAGTCCGGTTCGGTGGCCAACAACGCCAGTCTCACCGTGCTCGCCGACCTGTCGGGCGTGCGCTTCCTGCTCACCGGTGACCTGGAACCCGACGCGCAGCGCGTGTTGCGCACCGAGCTTTCCGGTACGCGCGTCGACGTCCTGAAAGTCCCGCACCACGGTTCCGCCCGCCAGGACCCGGTCCTGCTGCGCGGCCTGCGCCCGCGCCTGGCGTCGATCTCCGTCGGCCGGGACAACCCGTACGGGCACCCGGCGCGGTCGACGATCCTCCTGCTCGGCGCGCTGGGAACGCGCGTGATGCGTACCGACCGGGACGGCGCGATCGCGGTGGCCGGGTCCGCGGCCGACCTGTCGGCGAGCGGCCGGGGCCGGGACCGCGTTGTCGCCGGACCGTGCCATGCTGTGCGGGATGGCCAGGAAAGCTGCAGACGACCCGCTCGCCCCGGTGACCCTCGTGGTCGGCCCGGAGGAACTGCTCGTGGATCGCGCGGTGTCCGCGGTCACCCGGGCCGCCCGCGCGGTGGACCCGGACACCGACATCCGCGACCTCGCCCCCGGCACCCTCCAACCGGGCATGCTGACCGAACTGGCCAGCCCGTCGTTGTTCGGCGAGCGCAAGGTGATCGTGCTCCGTGCCGCGCAGGACCTCGGGGCGGACCTGGTCGCCGAGGTCAAGGGCTACCTCGGCGCCCCGGCCGACGAGGTCGTGCTGGTGCTGACCCACCTCGGCGGCCCCAAGGGCAAGGCGCTGCTGGACGCGGTGCGCAAGGCCGGCGCCCGGGAGGTCGCCTGCCCCAAGGTGTCAAAGGCCGGCGAGCGCGTCGCGCTGGTCAAGACCGAGTTTCGTACGGCGGGTCGTTCGGTCACCGAGGAGGCCGCCCGCGCCCTCGTCGATGCGGTGGGCAACGACCTGCGCGAACTCGCGGCGGCGTGCGGCCAGTTGGCGGCGGACACCGAAGGCGTCGTGGACGAGGAGACGGTCGCCCGCTACTACACGGGCCGGGCCGAGGCCACGAGCTTCGACGTCGCCGACAAGGCCGTCGAGGGCCGCGCCGCCGACGCCCTCGAACAACTGCGCTGGGCGCTGTCCGTGGGCGTCGCCCCGGTCCTGGTCACCAGCGCCCTGGCCCAGGGCGTCCGCAACATCGCCCGCCTGGGCGGCGCCCCCCGCGGCGCCCGCCCGGGAGACCTCGCCCGCGAACTGGGCATGCCCCCCTGGAAGATCGACCGCGTCCGCCAGCAGATGCGCGGCTGGACCCCGGAGGGCATCGTCGCGGCCCTGCGCGCGGTGGCCGACGCGGACGCCGCCGTCAAGGGCGGTGGCACCGACCCCGCGTACGCCCTGGAAAAGGCTGTGGTCACCGTCGCGACCGTCCGGGGCCGCTGACGTTCCGGCGCTCCGACCGGCGCGCACGCGGGACCGCCGCGGACAAGAGGGCGTCCGCCCGCGGGAACGTCACCGGCACGGGACGACGCACGCCGACCGTGACCGGAGAAGCGCCGAAGGCGCCGCCCCTGGTGGGGTGGCGCCTTCGGGAACGTGCGTGGGCCGAGGATCGGCCGGAGGCTCAGGCCTCGAGCGTGGCGACGTGCCGGGCCAGGGCCGACTTCTTGTTGGCGGCCTGGTTCTTGTGGATGACGCCCTTGCTCACGGCCTTGTCGAGCTTGCGGGCGGCTTCGCGGTTGAGCTCGGCGGCCTTCTGGAGGTCACCGGCCGCGACGGCCTCGCGGGTCTTGCGCACCGCGGTCTTGAGCGACGACTTGACCGCCTTGTTGCGCTGGCGGGCCTTCTCGTTCGTCTTGATCCGCTTGATCTGGGACTTGATGTTAGCCACGGAAAACAGCCTCGTCGTTCGGACGGTTTGTTCCCGTAGGGGAGAGGGCCCTCGTGGAACGTTGACTTGCGTGGCTGAGACAAGTGGCACACGCAGTGGGACAGGCTACCAGTGCGGGAAGAACGCCCCAAAGCGGCGTCCGCTCGGGGGTCAGCGGTCCAGTTCGCGCCGGAGCCAGGACAGCGACGCGGTGGCGCGGTGGTGTTCGTAGGCGCGCAGGTGCGGTGCGTACGCGGGGGAAGGGAGGCGGGCGGCGTCGGTCCAGTGGCCGGAGGCGCCGGCCAGGAACGCGCGGAGGACGGGGGCGGGGACGTCGTGGCGGTCGCGGAACCAGGCGGGGAGCGCCGCGGCGCGGGAGATCGCGGGGTCGCGGAGGCAGAAGAGCAGGGGATCGACCCAGGCGGCGCCGGTGGACGGCCGGGTCCAGTCGACGGCCTGCCCGGTCGGGTCGCCCGATGTGACGAGGACGTTGCCGGTGTGGAGGTCGGTGTGCGCCATCGTGTCCCCCGCGGCGGCCTCGGCCCAGCCGCGTTCGAGGGCGCACAGCTCGGGCAGGTGGTCGCGGGCCCACGGGTCCAGGCCGGGCGGCGGGTCGGCGGCGACCCGCCGCCATCCGGAGGCGAGGTGGCCGAGCGAGACGGACACCGGCGGTATCCGGTGGGCGATCGCGTCGGGATAGGCGGTCGCCGCGAGCCGGTCGCACAGCGCCAGGCACGCCGCCAGGTCGGCGGGGTCGCCGATGTCGGCGTCGTGGCCGTCGACGTTCTCGAAGAGCAGTACGTACCAGCCGCCGGTCCGCAGCTCGGCCAGCAGCCGCGGTGCGGGGAAGGGCGCGGCCGTGCCGTCGTCGAGCAGCGGGCGGACCTTGCGCCCGAACCAGCCCTCCACCTCGTACTGCGTGAGGATCGGGTGGTCGGTGGGGCAGCCCTTGAGGAACACCGTGCGGCCGTCGGCGAGTGTCAGCCGGGCCGCCGTACCGCCGCTCTGGCCGCCCGAGCGCGTCGCGGCGGCGGCGATGCCGGTGCCGAAGTGGGCGGTGACGGCGGCGTGCGGTTCGGGCGGAAGAGACCAGTAGTCCACGCGCATGGGACGATGATGGTCTACCGCGGTCGCCGCCGTGCGCCGACTCGTGCCCGGGGCCGTCCGCGGGTGCCGAGACCGCCGTCCGGCCGCCGCACCACCCGCTCGACCACACTGCTCGACCGCACAAGCACAGCACAGCACAGCACGACGAGAGCAACAGCACAGCACCGCCCGACCGCACCGCTCGACCACACGCCCTGTCCACCGAGCCCTGAGAACCTGGAAGCCTGCGTGCCCGCGACCCCCGTGAACGTGCCGGAGCCCAGCCGTACCGACCCGGCGCTGATCCGCAACTTCTGCATCATCGCCCACATCGACCACGGCAAGTCCACGCTCGCCGACCGGATGCTCCAGATCACCGGAGTCGTCGAGGCGCGGCAGATGCGCGCCCAGTACCTCGACCGCATGGACATCGAGCGTGAGCGCGGCATCACCATCAAGTCCCAGGCGGTGCGCCTGCCGTGGGCCGCCGGCGACGGCCGCGTGCACATCCTCAACATGATCGACACCCCCGGGCACGTCGACTTCACGTACGAGGTCTCCCGGTCGCTCGCCGCGTGCGAGGGAGCGATCCTGCTGGTCGACGCCGCACAAGGCATCGAGGCCCAGACGCTGGCGAACCTCTACCTCGCGCTGGAGAACGACCTCCAGATCATCCCGGTGCTCAACAAGATCGACCTGCCGGCCGCCCAGCCGGAGAAGTACGCCGAGGAGCTGGCGCACATCATCGGCTGCGAGCCCGACGACGTGCTGCGGGTCAGCGGTAAGACCGGCGAGGGCGTCCCCGAGCTGCTGAACGAGTGCGTGCGCCTGGTGCCGCCGCCGATCGGCGTCAAGGACGCCCCGGCGCGGGCCATGATCTTCGACTCGGTGTACGACTCGTACCGCGGCGTCGTGACGTACGTCCGTGTCGTCGACGGCAACCTCACCAAGCGCGAGCGCATCCGGATGATGTCGACCGGCGCCACCCACGAGCTGCTGGAGATCGGGGTCATCTCGCCCGAGGCCAAGCCGGCCGACGGCCTGGGCGTCGGTGAGGTGGGCTACATCATCACCGGGGTGAAGGACGTACGGCAGTCCCGCGTCGGTGACACCATCACGTCGCAGCACAAAGGCGCGGAGGAACCGCTCGGCGGCTACAAGGACCCGCGTCCGATGGTGTTCTCGGGGCTGTATCCGCTCGACGGCTCGGACTACCCCGAGCTGCGCGACGCGCTCGACAAGCTGCAGCTCAACGACGCGGCCCTGGTCTACGAGCCGGAGACGTCCGCGGCGCTCGGCTTCGGGTTCCGCTGCGGGTTCCTCGGCCTGCTGCACCTGGAGATCATCCGCGAGCGGCTGGAACGCGAGTTCGGGCTCGACCTGATCTCGACCGCGCCCAGCGTGGTCTACCGCGTCGTGATGGAGGACGCCACCGAGCACACGGTCACCAACCCGAGCGAGTTCCCCGGCGGCAAGATCGCCGAGGTGCACGAGCCGGTCGTACGCTCGACGATCCTCGCGCCCAGCGAGTACATCGGCGCGATCATGGAGCTGTGCCAGGCCCGGCGCGGCAGCCTGCTCGGTATGGACTACCTGTCCGAGGACCGCGTCGAGCTGCGGTACACGCTGCCGCTCGCCGAGATCGTGTTCGACTTCTTCGACCAGCTCAAGTCGAAGACGCGCGGCTACGCGTCACTGGACTACGAGCCCACGGGCGAACAGGTCTCCAGCCTCGTCAAGGTCGACATCCTGCTGCAGGGCGAGGCCGTCGACGCGTTCAGCGCGATCGTGCACAAGGACAAGGCGTACACCTACGGCGTCGAAATGACCAAGAAGCTGCGCGAGTTGATTCCGCGTCAGCAGTTCGAGGTGCCGATCCAGGCGGCGGTCGGGGCGCGCGTGATCGCCCGGGAGAACATCCGCGCGATCCGCAAGGACGTGCTGGCCAAGTGCTACGGCGGCGACATCTCCCGCAAGCGCAAGCTGCTGGAGAAGCAGAAGGAAGGCAAGAAGCGCATGAAGATGGTCGGCCGGGTCGAGGTGCCGCAGGAGGCGTTCATCGCCGCCCTGTCCACCGACTCCGACGGCGCGGCGGACAAGAAGAAGTAACCCGAGAGCACGTATGAGGCGCCCGGCGGACGACCGCGCCGGGCGCCTCACGCGTACTCCGGCAGCACGCCGTGCCCCGGGAAGGACCCCGTCATCCGTTGGCATGCCACAGACCTGCCGCCATACGGGCCTTTCGGGCGGGCAAACGCCCGCATCCTCTACCGCGCCGCACCCCGTGGGGCTACGTTGACGGTCCATCAACAAGCGTGACCGAGGACACACCACCGTGCTCCGCAGCGGTCCGCGTGGTCCGGCGTGTCGTCGGTGCGGGCGGCGGCACGGCCCCCGAGTCCCGGAGTCCGGAGGCGGTCGTGAGCGACACAGGCACCGAAACGGCAACCGCGATCGAGAACCGTTCCGAGTCATTCGCGGTCGACTTCCTGGAGCGCGTACGGGCGACGCCGGACACCGAGGCGTATCGTTTCCCCTCGCTCCTGCCCGACGGGCGCGAGGAGTGGGCATCGCTGACCTGGGCCCAGGCCGCGGAGCGCGTCAAGGCCATCGCCGCCGGGCTGCACGCCCTCGGCGTCCGCCCGACGGACCGCGTCGCGATCGTGGCGCAGACGCGCGTCGAGTGGATCCTCGCGGACTTCGGCACCGCGTGCGCGGGCGCCGCGACGACGACCGTCTACCCGACCACCAACGCCGACGAGGCCGCGTTCATCCTGGCCGACTCCGGCAGCACCATCGTCTTCGCCGAGGACGACCGGCAGATCGCGAAGCTCCGCGGAGCGCGCGAACACCTCGGCGCGGTACGCAAGATCGTCACCTTCGACGGCACCGCCGACGACGACTGGGTCGTGACCCTGGCGACGCTGGAGGCCGACGGCCGCGCGGTCCTGGCCGAGGACCCCGGTCTCGTCGAGCGGCTGGTCGGCGGAATCACCCGCGACCGGCTCGCCACCCTCGTCTACACCTCGGGAACCACCGGACGCCCCAAGGGAGTCCGGCTCACCCACGACACGTGGGCGTACCAGGCGGTGGCGCAGCAGCAGATGGGGCTCAGCGACGCGACCGACCTCCAGTACCTGTGGCTGCCGCTCGCGCACTGCTACGGCAAGGTGATGACCGTCGGCCAGCTGCGCGTCGGCTACACCACCGCGGTCGACGGCCGGCACACCGAACTCATCCGCAACCTCCCCATCGTGAAACCCACCTTCATGGCCGCCGCACCGCGCGTGTTCGAGAAGGTGTACAACGCGATCCACGCCCGCGTACGGCGCGAAAGCCCCCTGAGGCAACGCCTGTTCGCGTGGGGGGTCGGCGTCGGCCGCCGGTATGCCGACGCCACCCGGGGCGGGCGCACCGCGAGCCCCGCGCTGACGCTGCGCCACCGGCTCGCCGACAGGCTCGTCCTCGCCAAACTGCGCGAACCGTTCGGCGGGCGCATGAGGGGCTGCATATCCGGCAGCGCCGCGCTCTCCGACGAGGTCGCCGGGTTCTTCGAGGCGATCGGGGTCCCGGTCCTCCAGGGATACGGCCTGACCGAGGCCAGCGCGGGCAGCACCGTCAACCGTTACCGGGCCAACCACCTCGGCACCGTCGGCCTCCCGCTGCCCGGCACCGAGATCAGGATCGCCGAGGACGACGGCGAGGTGCTGGTGCGCGGCCCCGCGGTGATGTCCGGCTACCACAACGACGCGGAGGCCACCGCGGCCGTGCTCGACGCCGACGGCTGGCTGCACACCGGCGACATCGGCGAGATCGACACGCACGGTGCCCTGCGCATCACCGACCGCAAGAAAGACCTCATCAAGACGTCCAACGGCAAGTACGTCGCGCCGTCCGACATCGAGGGCCGCTTCAAGGGCCTGTGCCCGTTCGTCGGCAACATCGTCGTGCACGGCGACAACCGCACCTACTGCACCGCGCTCATCACCCTCGACGCCGACGCGCTGCACGCGTGGGCGGCCGGGGCCGGCGGCGGCCTGGCCGCGCTGCCGTACGCCGAGCTGGTGGCGACACCGCAGGTCAAGGCGCTGATCGACGGCTACGTCGCGAAGCTGAACACCGGATTGCAGCGGTGGCAGACGATCAAGCGGTTCGCGATCCTGCCGCGCGACCTGAGCGTCGAGAACGGCGAGCTGACCCCGAGCCTCAAGGTCAAGCGCGCGGTCGTGGAGCGCGAGTACGCCGACGTGCTGGCCGCGCTGTACGACGACGGCGCCGCCCGGTAGCCGCCCCCGGGTTTGGGCGCGGCCCGACCCGTGGGGGAAACTGGGCCGATGCCCTCCGCGCTCCCCGACGGCCTGCCCGCGCCCCGCGACGGGTCGCTGCCCGCGTCCGCCCTGGCCGGCGGCGAGGCCGCCGCGCGCCCGTTCGGCTTCTACGTGCATGTGCCCTACTGCGCGTCACGCTGCGGCTACTGCGACTTCAACACCTACACCGCGGACGAACTCGGCGGCGGCGCGTCCCGGGCCGGATACGCGGACGACGCCATCGCCGAGGTGCGCCTCGCCCGCCGCGTCCTCGGCGACGCCGACCGGCCGGTCCGCACCGTCTTCTTCGGCGGCGGCACCCCGACGCTCCTCCCGGCGGCCGAGCTGGGCCGTGTCCTCGCCGCGATCCGCGACGAATTCGGCCTCGCATCCGAGGCCGAGATCACCACCGAGGCCAACCCTGAGTCCGTCGACCCCCGCTCCCTGGCCCACCTGCGCGAGGCGGGCTTCACACGGCTGTCCTTCGGCATGCAGAGCGACCGCCCGCACGTCCTGCGCGTCCTCGACCGCCGGCACACCCCCGGCCGTGCCCTGGAGTGCGTCGCCGAGGCCCGGGCCGCCGGCTTCGACCACGTCAACCTGGACCTGATCTACGGCACGCCGGGGGAGACCGACGAGGACTGGCAGGCCTCGCTGGACGCGGTCGTGGCCGCCGCACCGGACCACGTTTCCGCGTACTCCCTGATCGTCGAACCGGGCACCCGCCTCGCGGGCCGCATCAACCGCGGCGAACTACCGCTCCCGGACGACGACATGCTCGCCGACCGCTACCTGATGGCCGACGCGACCCTGACCGCCGCCGGCCTCGGGTGGTACGAGGTGAGCAACTGGGCCGCCTCGTACGAGGCCCGCTGCCACCACAACGAGCTGTACTGGACCGGCGCCGACTGGTGGGGCGCCGGCCCCGGCGCGCACAGCCACATCGGCGGCGTGCGCTGGTGGAACGTCAAACACCCGTCGGCGTACGCCGAACGCCTGGCCGCCGGGGAATCCCCAGCCCAGGCCCGCGAACTGCTCACCGACGAGGACCGCCGCGTCGAGCGGATCCTCCTGGAGCTGCGCCTCAAGGACGGGTGCCCCCTGTCGCTCCTGCGCGAGGACGGCCTGGCCGCGGCCGAACGCGCGGTCGCCGAAGGGCTGCTGGAACCGGCCGCCTTCGACACCCGGCACGCCGTCCTGACCCTCAAGGGCCGCCTGCTGGCCGACGCGGTCGTGCGCGATCTGGTCGACTGACCGCCCGCGCTACAGCGCCACGTCCATGATCAGGTCCGCCAACTGCTCGTCGATGCGGTTCAGTTCACCCGCGTAGCGCCGCAGGTCCGCGCCGGTCTGCCGGGCGTCGGCCTCGCCCTGCTCCTTGGTACGCAGGGCTTCGCCGACCTCGTCGCGGATGCTCTTGATCTCGGCGTCCAGGCCCTGGGCCACCGCGTCGCGCATGGCGCGCAGCTGCCTGGTGATCTCGTCGCCGAGGTTCTGCACGTCGGCGTCGGAGCGGTTGCGCAGCTCCTCGACGACCTGTTCGGCGACCTGCTCTTTCATGCGCTGATTCGCCTTGTTGAGCTGAAGGGCGCCGCGGAAGAGGTTGCCGCCCAGCAGCATCGCGAAGATCGCGACCGGGCCGAGGCCGACGAACACCGCGATCGCGCCGACCGCGATCTGCGGCAGCAGCGTCGTCAGCATCGTCTTCAGGCTGAAGCGCCCGCCGGTCAGCGCCGTGCCCGGGTCCAGCACGAACGACACCGCGTCGGCGAGCAGGCGCTCCAGCGGTGCCGACGCCTTGTCGGGGCTCTTCAGCAGCTGCGTCTCCGCGTCGTCGCGGGTCAGCGACGCGCGGATCTCGTCGATCCGCGAGACGAACTGCGTCACGTCGTCGTCGATCGAGCGTTCCAGGTCCTCGACGCGGCGGGTCAGGAGCGGCTTGAGCTCCTTCTCCTGCCACTCGGCGAACGCGATCTGGATGCGTCCCGCCAGGTGGTCGGAGATCTCCTTGACCGCCGCCTCCATCTTCGCGCGCGCCTTGAACGGGTTGGCGCCGAGCGTGTTGGCGGGGTCGTACTCGCGCGCCCAGCCGGGGATCTGGCTGATCACGCGGTTCATGAAGCGGCGCCCCGCGTCCTCCACCTCGCCGCGCGTCTCCCGCAGATGGCCCTCCATCTGCGCCACGATGACGCGGCGGTTCTGCTCCAGGCGGGTCAGCGGCACCTGCACGCGCTCGTACGTACCGCGCAGTTCCTCGACGCTCTGGGTGAGCAGCGCCTCCTTGCGGTCGATCTGCTCGCGCGCCTCGATCAGCAGGTACTTCAGCTCGCGGGCCGGCGACAGGATCTTCGCCCGTCCCCGCTCGCGCGTCAGGAACTCCTCCAGCGTGCGCTCCAGTTCCGGCATGCCGGAGTCGCCCACGAGGTCGGGCTCGCCCTTGCGCCGGCCGTTCAGGGCGGCCCGCGCGTTGACGAAGAAGACCCGGTCCGGGCGGGAGACGTACGGGCCGAGGCGCTTGCGGATCTCCCGCTTGACGTCCTCGCGCTCCTCTTCCTCCACGAGGTTGATCTTGTTGCCGACGTAGAACACGTCCTCGTGCCCACGCGCCTTCACGTGCACGTCGAGGAACAACTGCTCGCTGCGCGACATCGCCGCCTGGCAGTCGACCACGAAGACCAGCACATCGGCCTGTTCGAGGTACGCGAGTGTCACCCGCTCCCGCTCGGGCGCCTCGTTGAGTCCGGGGGAGTCCACCACGACGACGCCGTTGCGGCACAGTTCGAGCGGCCAGCGGACCACCGCGCGCTGGTACGGGTTCGGGGTGTTGTCGTCGTCCGCGCCGATCGTCACGTAGTCGACGATCTCCTCGACCCCGACGGGGATCGGGTCGCCCGCGCTGCCGTCCGGCTCCAACGGGTAGATCAGCGCCGAGCGCTGGTCGGCCCACATCACCTCGTTGATGATCGCGGTGCACGGCCGCGCGAACGACGGCAGCACCTTGTCGCCCAGCATCGCGTTGATGACGGTGCTCTTGCCGCGCTTGAACTCCCCGACGATCATCACCTTGAACGCCTCGGAGGCCGCCCGCGTCCGCACCGACGCCAGCTTCTTGACGCCGCTGCCGATCGACAGGCCCGAGATGATCGGCGTCAGACGGTCGATCAGCTCGACCAGGGTCTCCTGACGGGCCCGCCACGCGCTGTAGCCGCCGACTCCGACCTGCGCCCGGTGCTGCTCCACTGCTCTCCCTCCCTCCGCCGCGCCCGAGGAGACCGGCCCGACGGTGTTTGCGGATCCTACGGTCGGACGACCGCCGTCACGCCTCCGAGTCGTCCCCATCGATCAGCGCACCGACCGTGGAGATCAAATCCTGGGTACGGGTGAACAGTTCCGGCCAGTCCGGCCCCCCGCCGCCCTGGGCGCCGAGTGCCGCGAGCCGGTCCGTACGCCACGCCTTCTGCCCGCGCACGGCCTCGTCCATCACCCCGGCATACAACGTGTACAGCCGGTCCGACACCTGCCGCGAGAACTCCGCGAGCAATTCCTCGATCGCCGGTTCGAGGGCCTTGGCCGCCTGGGCGCGCTGACCCTCCGTCAGCGAGCCGGACTTCACCTCGCCCAGCACCATGCCGCCCACCGACGCCGCCATGCCCGCGCCCATCGGGATGGTCGCGAGCCCGCCGGTCAGCGGGATCAGCAGCATCCCCAGCACCGCGACACCGCTCGGCCCGATCCGCCACGCCAGCTTGCGGCTCTTGAGATCCTTCAGCCCCAGTTCCTCGGCCTCGTTCAGCTCGAACTCGGTCGACAACTGCTCGGCCTTGTCCACCTTGTGCGTGGTGCCCTTGCCGAAGTGCCTCTTCATCTGCGCGTCGAGCCACTGCAGGTCGGCCTGCACACTGGAGTGCAGCTGGCCCTCGTACTTCTTCGCCAGCGCCGTCAG